>NZ_LLKS01000019.1:0-337725 GCF_001414205.1 Geobacillus sp. Sah69
GAAAGACCAAGGGCTTCGGGCGTTTCTGAGGGCGATGGCGGCCCGAATCGACGGGATTTGGCGGAGAAATGGGCAGTTGGTGGAGGAAGAAGAGACCCGAACGGCGGCCTCGGCCTCAACAAAGTCCAAGCGGATCGAACAGGCCAAACGGAAGGCCGGACGGTTATGGGCAGATGTGGTGCGTCAGAATCTACCGTGTCTGCAGCGGTCATCCGGGACGCCGATCCATCAAGCGTTGTCGGCGCTCCGGGATGGTGGTTGGGTGTAAAAAAATGGAATACAATATCATCACTTCAAGATGAGGGATGAGAGTCCGAAAGCGCTTACGATATCAATTCCTGAAAATGGTTCGCTAACTAGTGATTGACAACGCCCGTAGTGAACCGAAAAAATGTTCTCCACAAAGTCTTGACTGACTCCGCCCAATTTGGGCATTTTGGCGATTTTTTGCCGTAACGGTACAATAAGGGGAGAGGGAACCCTCTCCTCTTTTTTGTTGAACAGAGGGGAAACCGCCTCATCAAGAGGATGGGGGACGTTTGCATGGTTTAGGAGGAGGTGGAGCGCGGTGATGCCCATCATCGGTCAACAGGCGCTGCTGTCGATTATCATTCATTTAGTGTTCATGGCGGTGACGTGGTGGACGCTGCAAGCTGTCCGGCTTGAAGTGCTTCTGAAGCCGAACCGCGTCGTCCAAGGGCGGCTGCTGTACATTTTATTGACGATTGCGATCGGCTCAACGGTTGCGAACTTTTTCCTCGACTATTGGGCATGGTCGACCGATTTGCCGTATTTGTTTCGCGACTAGCAGCGCCCCGTCCGCGGCAGGGCAGGCTTCATGCCGCCGACACGCTCGTTTTGGCCGCAACAGGCTATGCGATCGGCCGCGCGCGGCCGACGCATCTTCCATATGGCGCCATTGATCTGCATGGGTGGCCGGGTCTTTTTCGGCCGAGTGGACGATCCGTCCACTCTATTTTTATGCATGAAAACGATTTCAAAAATCGCCGGTTGTCGATTTTTTGGACGTATGTTCCCTGTCCTGGTGGCAACAATAACAAGTAAGGAGAGGAAGGGAACGAAGATGAGAAAAAACCGGATGAAATGGCTGCTGGCGCTCATGCTGGCCAGCCTGTTTTTCGCCGCCTGGCAATACCGGACAGAAGGCGCGCAGGGGGACGAATGGTCAAAACCGATGGAAACGATGGCGCACACGCTGGCGCAACACGGTGCTTCGCTTGGCCGCTGGGTCATTTACACAAGAGAGTATGTCCACGATATTCAAAATGATGCGGACTTTTTCAAAAAAATGGCGGAATTGAAACAAACATATCGTTCGTTTCACTGGTCGTTTGCCAAAAGCGGACATTGGCAAAAAGCGATCGGCAAAAACGAGCACGCCTTCTTCCAAGAACAAATCCAGCTCGTGATGACCGTCACAAACGGTACGCCGCAAACGTATATCCTCTATGAAGCAACGGGCCCCAAATGGAGCCGGATTGGGTGGAAAGAAGCAGCACGCCAGATTCAAATGAAGACGAACGGCCTATTTGTGAACGACCCTACATTTTATGCTTGTATTGAAGGCGAATTCAATGGTAATATGAAAGGTGGTTTGTTCGATCAGGCTTCTCGGCTGGTGCGCGACTTTCAAGCGAAACCGGTTGAGTGGTTGCGGGAAGAGTCATTCGTTTCCCTGTCTGCATATACTGGGCAGTGGAAGAACGTTCTCCCGGCCGCCAAGCAACAGCCGATCAACCTGCAACTCGCCTTGAGGGAAAGATTGGGCGGCAAGACGCGCGTCGTTGTTGGAACCCCAATCATTACCATTGAATATTAATATAGAGAAATTGGACGCGGAGGGGAATACCTTGGAAAAGATCATCGTCCGTGGCGGAAACCGGTTGAGCGGCACCGTCAAAGTGGAAGGCGCAAAAAATGCCGTTTTGCCCGTCATTGCTGCCACCTTATTAGCGACAAAAGGAACTAGCACGATTCATGATGTGCCTGCTCTTTCCGATGTATATACAATCAGTGAGGTGCTCCGCTATTTAGGCGCCGATGTGCAAATCGCCGGCAATACGGTAACGGTCGATGCGACCGCTCCGCTGACGGTGGAAGCGCCGTTTGAATATGTGCGGAAAATGCGCGCTTCCGTGCTCGTCATGGGACCGCTGTTGGCCCGCAACGGCCGCGCCCGCGTCGCCTTGCCGGGTGGCTGTGCCATTGGTTCGCGCCCGATCGATCAACATTTAAAAGGATTTGAAGCAATGGGCGCCTCCGTGAAAGTCGGCAACGGCTTTATCGATGCAGAAGTGAACGGCCGTCTCCGCGGCGCCAAAGTATACTTGGACTTTCCAAGCGTTGGGGCAACGGAAAATATTATGATGGCCGCGGTGCTCGCGGAAGGTACAACTGTGATCGAAAACTGCGCCAAAGAGCCGGAAATTGTCGATTTGGCGAACTTTTTGAACGCGATGGGCGCCAAAGTGCGCGGCGCCGGGACCGGCACGATTCGAATCGAGGGAGTTGACGAGCTCGTCGGCACGTCCCACACCGTCATCCCGGATCGCATTGAAGCTGGCACCTTTATGGTGGCAGCCGCCATCACCGGCGGCAACGTCCTCGTGCAAGGAGCGGTTCCCGAACATTTAAGCTCGCTCATTGCCAAGTTGGAAGAAATGGGCGTGACGATTATCGAAGAAGAAAACGGGGTGCGCGTCATCGGTCCGGAAACGTTGAAAGCCGTCGACATTAAAACGATGCCATACCCAGGGTTTCCGACCGACATGCAATCGCAAATGATGGCTCTCTTGTTAAAAGCCGAAGGCACAAGCATGATCACCGAGACGGTATTTGAAAACCGCTTCATGCATGTGGAAGAATTCCGCCGGATGAACGCTGATATTAAAATTGAAGGGCGCTCTGTCATTATTAACGGTCCGTGCCAGCTGCAAGGCGCTGAAGTAGCGGCCACCGATTTGCGTGCTGCCGCCGCTTTGATTTTGGCTGGACTTGCGGCGGACGGCTACACGCGCGTGACCGAGCTTCGTCATCTTGACCGCGGCTATGTCCGCTTTCATGAAAAACTGGCCGCGCTTGGCGCTGACATTGAACGCGTTCGGGAAGAAACAGAACAACTCGACCCGATCCAAGCGATCGAATGGAACGGATAATGGCGAAAAAACGACCGTGAACTGCCTGTTTCGGCGGGGAATGGTCGTTTTTTGCATTTTCTCACGCCCAGACCTAAAAACGGGAATTGACGCTTATCGAATGGTCGTTTTTTGCATTCTCTCCCCCCCCGCTTGGCCGGCCAATGCCGGCTCTCCGCTTTCCGCTGCACGGAAGAGGGCGCGCATCCGCTCGTTCAAGGACAGGAGGAGACGCGAAAGAAAACAGTCATATATACTTGTCCGAGCCCATAACTATAAGTAACGAACGGAAGCCATGCAGGCATTGATTGATCATGTCCGCTTGGGCTTAGAAAATGCATATTGGGGGCTCGGCTATGGTGAAACGACTGAAACCGGTCATCGTACTTGCACTATGCCTGTTTGTGGCCATCCTCGTCATTCCTGCAGCGCTTGTCCTGCCGTTTTACGATGGGAAGGTGGCGAAATTGACGGAACAGTTGCAGAAGCACGAACAACTCCAGCGTTCGCAGGCAGCCGAAGGGCCGTCCATTGACGTGGCGGTTTACCGAAGCAAAGAACAGCGCGTGGAAAAAATCCCCCTTGAACAGTACGTCATCGGAGTGGTGGCGGCGGAAATGCCGGCCGAATTTGAGCTCGAGGCGTTAAAGGCGCAGGCCTTAACGGCACGAACGTATATCGTCAAACAGATGCTCGCCAACCAGCCGTTCCGCCTGCCGCAAGGAGCGAATGTGACCGACACAGTGGCGCACCAAGTGTATTACAGCGATGACGAACTGCGGAAGTTATGGGGAAGCGATTACGACTGGAAGATCAAAAAAGTGACCAAAGCGGTTCTGGATACGCGCGGGCAAATTTTAACGTACAACAACGAACCGATTGAAGCGCTCTTCTTTTCCACAAGCAACGGGTATACAGAAAATTCTGAAGCGTACTGGAAAAACGATATCCCGTATTTAAAAAGCGTCGTCAGCCTATGGGACAAACAATCCCCGAAGTTTTATCAGCGAAAAACGATGTCTGTCGTCGAATTTGAGCGGAGGCTCGGAATCGTGCTGCCAAAAGACGGATCCGTCGGTGTCATTTTATCGCGCACGCCCGGCCGTCGAGTCGGCGAGGTGAAAATCGGCGGAAAGACGTTCACGGGCCGCGAAGTGCGTGAACGGCTCGGCTTGCCGTCGAGTGATTTCACCTGGGTGCGTAGCGGGAATGACATCATCATTACGACGAAAGGTTACGGCCATGGCGTCGGCATGAGTCAATACGGCGCCAACTTTATGGCCAAAGAAGGGAAAACGTACGCCGACATCGTGAAGCATTATTACCGAGGCGTCCGCATCTCTTCAGCGACCGCCTTTTTGAACAAGTTGACCGCCAAACAATGACGGGGCGTCCGCTCCGATTTTTTTTTGCATAAAATGCGGGGGAATATCAAAAAATAAGCGAAAAAATTGTATTCGGCGTGTATATCTTTTCCTCTTTCTGTTCAAAATGGTTGCTGAGGTGATGAACATGAGAGAGGAACAAAAACAACCGTCGCTGAAGCGTTTCTTCCGCAAGCGTTGGGTATTTCCGGCTATTTATCTATCTTGCGCAGCGTTGATCGTCGCGGGCGCACTTTGGTTCCAAGTGGGCAAACAAGAGAAGTCGGGTGAAAACGACACCGTGAAAAACGGCACCGCCCAGCAGGAAAACCCGGCTGTTCCGGTCAATGAAACGGTCGAAAACATCGCGATGCCTGTGCTTGACCCGAACGCCGTGCAAGTCAAAACACCGTTCTATGATGACAACGCATCAGAACAGGAACAGGAAGCAGCCCTCGTCTTTTACGATCATACGTACCATCCGAACCAAGGGATCGACCTTGTGCGCCAAGACGGCAAAACGTTTGACGTTACGGCTGCATTAAGCGGCACGGTAACGAAAGCGGAAAAAGACCCGATTTTAGGCTACGTTGTGGAAATCAATCATGAACAAGGGGTCACGACCGTCTATCAATCGCTGGCCGACGTGAAAGTGGAAGCAGGCGATACGGTGAAACAAGGCGAAGTGATTGGCAAGGCAGGGCAAAGCGAGTTTAACAAACAAGCAGACATCCACGTCCACTTTGAAATTCGCAAAGACGGCAAACCGGTCAACCCGATCGACTATATCGACAAACCGTTGACCGCCTTGACCGACAAAGCCGAAGACAACGCCGGAACAGATAACGCCAACGCAAGCGAAGAGAAGAACGTGACGCCAAGCGACGAAACCGCGCCGAGTGAACAAAGCCCGGCCAAGGAAACCGAACAAACGCCGGCTGATGACAACAAAACGGCGCCAAGCGACCATGAGCAAGACCAACATGATGACGCGTCTTCCTACAAAACGCCAGACGCCTCGATCGGCATGGCGAGAGCGTAATCGACAAGGCGTCGAGCAAGAGGAAACGAAAAACGCGACGAAAAGGCCTGTCCGTTTGCCAAGACAAGCGGGCGGGTCTTTTTGGTTTTGATGTTTCGAAATCCAAACGGGGAAGCACAGCGACCAAAAGGGTACGTTCTCCATATTGACGAACGAGTGCCTTCGTGACAGCATGGTTCACATCCGTCATCCAACGGTTTTCTCGTTGTCCGATTGTTTTCAACTTCCGACGCGCAGAAGCCGTCCCTTTTTGCTGGAGGGTTTTTCGCATTCGTTTGTACTTGGCACGCTTGATCGAAGTAGACGATAGGTCATGTCGTGTAACTTGGCTTGTGCAAGCACTTTTGTGTCAAGTATCGCCGGTGCTGGGCAAATACTGGGCGAACGCTTATCGGGTGTACAAAGAAGCGCTGAACGGGCCGGAGTTCGCCTCGTGGTTTGCGACGTTTGCGCCGGGCGGCCGCGCGCCGAAGATCGGGGAAGTGTGGGCGTCTCCGGATCATGCGGCGACGCTGCGCTCCATTGCCGAAACGGAGGCGGAAAGCTTTTACCGCGGCGAGCTGGCGGAAAAAATCGCCGCCTTCTCGAAGCAATACGGCGGCTTTTTGGCGGCGGACGACCTCGCCGAGTACGAACCGGAATGGGTCGAGCCGATCTCCGTTTCCTATCGCGGCTATGAAGTGTGGGAAATCCCGCCGAACGGGCAGGGGCTTGTCGCGTTGATGGCCATCAACATCATGAACGGGTTTGACGTGCCAAGCGTCCCGGATGTCGAGACGCACCACCGGCAAATCGAGGCGATGAAGCTGGCCTTTGCCGATGGAAAAGCGTACATCGCCGACCGCCGTTATATGAGCTGCAGCCCAGACGAGCTGTTGTCGGAGTCGTTTGCCGCCATGCGCCGGGCGCAAATCGGCGCGGAGGCGCTCACGCCGGAGCCGGGGACGCCGCCCAAAGGCGGCACGGTCTATTTGGCCGCCGCCGACGGCGAAGGGAATATGGTCTCCTATATTCAAAGCAATTACATGGGCTTCGGCTCCGGCCTCGTCGTCCCAGGCACGGGCATCGCCCTGCACAACCGCGGCCATAACTTTGTCTTCGATGAACGCCATCCGAACGGGCTGGCGCCAAGGAAAAAGCCGTACCATACGATCATCCCCGGCTTTTTGACGAAAGGCGGCGCACCGGTCGGCCCGTTCGGCGTCATGGGCGGATTTATGCAGCCGCAAGGGCATTTGCAAGTGATCATGAACACCATCGATTTTGACTTGAACCCGCAAGCGGCGCTCGATGCGCCACGATGGCAGTGGATGGAAGAAAAAACGGTGCTCGTCGAGCCGCACTTCCCGCGCCATATCGCCGAAGCGCTCGCCCGCAAAGGGCATGACATTCGCTTTGCCTTAGACGGAGGTCCGTTCGGCCGCGGACAAATCATTTGGCGCGATCCTGACACCGGCGTGCTTGCCGCCGGGACGGAGCCGCGCACGGACGGGGCGGTCGCCGCTTGGTGAGACTCACGATAAAGGGATGACTTCGATGAACCAATGGCATTTATTTCTTGCTTTTTTCCGCGTCGGCATGCTCGGGTACGGGGGCGGGCCGTCCTCGATCCCGCTCGTGCGCGCCGAAGTGGTGACAAAATACCGGTGGATGACCGATGAAGAGTTTGCGGAAATTCTCGCCATTGCCAACGCCTTGCCTGGCCCGATCGCGACGAAGCTCGCTGGCTATATCGGCTACCGTGTCGGCGGCGCGCTCGGCTTAGTGAACGCCGTCTTGGCGACGACCGCCCCGACGGTCGTGCTGATGATCGTGCTGCTGGCCGCGCTGTCGTCGTTCAAAGACACGCCGTGGGTGGCCGGGATGACAAAAGCGGTGTTGCCGGTCGTGGCGGTCATGTTGGCGGAAATGACGTGGCAGTTCGCCAAACAGGCGCGCGCCGCCCTCGGCTGGCGGCCGGCCGCCCTGCTCCTGTTGGCCTGCTTTGTCGCCTTGCAGTGGCTCGGCCTTCATCCGGCGCTTGTGGTCGCAGTGTTGCTTGCGGCCGCGTTTGTCGGCCGAAGCAAGCCGAAGGCGGTGGATAGAGACAAAGGCGGAGAAAGGAGGGCGTCGTCATGATCTACTGGCAGCTGTTTCTCGCCTTTTTTTGGCCCGGCATTCTCGGCTACGGCGGCGGCCCGGCTTCCATCCCACTCATCGAGCACGAGGTCGTTGACCGCTACGGCTGGATGACGGTCAACGAATTCAGCGAGGTGCTGGCGCTTGGCAACTCTCTTCCCGGCCCCATTGCGACGAAAATGGCAGGTTATATCGGATACGAACAAGCCGGCGTCCTTGGCGCTGCCATCGGAGTGTTTGCCAGCGTCGCTCCGTCGCTCGTTTTGCTGTTGGCGCTGCTTGGGCTCTTGTACAAATGGAAAGACGCGCCGCAAGTGAAGCGGCTCACCGCCTACATCCGCCCAGCGATCGCCGTGATGCTCGGGATTATGGCGATCGACCTTTTCCGCGAATCGTACGAAGGGGCCGGGCTCGGCCAAACGGCGTTTCTCACCGCCGCGAGCGCTTTTTTGCTGCTGGGCAAATGGCGCATCCACCCAGCGTACGTCATCGTCTTGGCGCTTGTGTATGGGGCTTTCTTTTTGTCGTAATGCAGGGAAAATCTTTTCGGCGCTGCAACGGGATGCTTCATCCATGGGTGAGCATCCCTCTTTTTGTGGCAGCGCGGGCAAAAAAGAACATCGATGCAGAAATTCCTGTTGGAAAAGGCCGCAAAAAGCGCTCGGGACAGGAGCGTTTTCCTAATTTAGACGCCGGATGGCGAGCGCGGCAACAGCCGCGAAGGCAAACCGGCAGCGCCTTCACTCGACCGTAAATGTCGCCTTCGCCCGCGCGTTCGGCCAGTTTGGATCAGCGAGCCACCACTCAAGCGTATACGTCCCCGGTTCTAGGTCGCGGAACGTTTCCTGAAACGACAGCTCTTCCCCCTGTTTTAACGGCCGTTCCTCATAAATTTGCGCAAACATCTTCCCTTCGCTGAACTGCTTCATCTTTTGTCCATCGCGGTATAAAACGTAGTCATACTTTTTCGAGCTCGTAAACGTCACCGTTTGCACGCGTTCGGTTTGGTTTTTCACCGTGAAGGTAAACACGTATGCCCCGTTTTGTTTTTCATATGTCAGCGATGGCTCAAGCGTCCCGGCGATGATGCCTTTTCCGCCCGCGGGCGCCGGTTTGCCTGATGGCGCTGGGGCAAGCAAATCGTCTTTCGCTTGCGGCCGTTCGTCAGCATTGACATGCACGAGCAGTGCGCTCGCTGCCGCTACCCCTGCTAACGCCGCGGCGATGCCGATCACTTTTCCTTTGCCCATGTCGGTGCCTCCTTTTTACCTCTTTATAATATAGTCGTTTCCCATTTCGCTCTCGTTACAAACCGCAAAAAAATTGTGAAAAAACCGTTGTCCGCCTTGATATTTCTGGTATATATGCCCGATTTGTCTAATAAAATGTTACAAATTGAACAGCAATGAGAGTGGTTGAGGTGGGGATCGTTCACAACCGGCAAGCGACGCGATGAAGACGCTTCTAAGACATCCAACGAAAGCGGCGCCCATCATTGGCAAGACGAGTCTCATTTCACACTTCTCACTTCTCACATCCAACCTAGGGAGGGCGAGTGGTGTGCACGATTACATCAAAGAGCGTACGATCAAGATTGGCAAGTATATCGTGGAGACAAGGAAAACCGTTCGCGTCATTGCGAAAGAATTTGGCGTATCCAAAAGCACCGTGCATAAAGACTTGACCGAGCGGCTGCCGGAAATCAACCCGGAACTGGCCCAAGAAGTCAAACAAATTCTCGATTACCATAAATCGATCCGCCATTTGCGCGGCGGGGAAGCAACGAAGAAAAAGTATAAAAAGCAAGCAGTGAAAAACAACTGACTTTTTCCTTGCCATCTGCCGTTTGCAGTATCATTCCGGGAGGCAAATATGGTAGAATAAACAATTAGGAATGATTTTAGGGCAGAGGCAAGGAGGAGCAAGTCATATGTTTTCACGAGACATCGGCATCGACCTAGGCACGGCGAACGTCCTCATTTTCGTCAAAGGCAAAGGCATCGTGCTCAATGAGCCGTCCGTCGTGGCGATCGATAAACACACGAACAAAGTGCTGGCAGTGGGCGAAGAAGCACGACGAATGGTCGGACGTACTCCTGGGAATATTGTTGCCATTCGGCCGCTCAAAGACGGCGTCATCGCGGATTTTGACATTACCGAAGCCATGCTGAAGCATTTCTTAAGCAAGCTCGACCTAAAAGGCTTTTTCGCCAAACCGCGCATTTTGATTTGTTGCCCGACGAACACAACATCCGTGGAACGGAAAGCGATCAAAGAGGCAGCGGAAAAAAGCGGCGGCAAAAAAGTGTACTTGGAGGAAGAGCCGAAAGTCGCAGCCATTGGCGCCGGAATGGACATTTTTCAGCCGTGCGGAAACATGGTCGTTGATATTGGCGGTGGCACGACTGACGTCGCGGTTCTCTCGATGGGAGACATCGTCACCGCCTCTTCCATTAAAATGGCCGGGGACAAGTTTGATATGGAGATTTTAAACTACATCAAGCGCGAATATAAGCTGCTCATTGGGGAGCGAACGGCCGAGGAAATCAAGATTAAGGTCGCAACGGTATTCCCAGGCGCACGGTCCGAAGAAATCGACGTCCGCGGCCGCGATCTCGTCACCGGACTGCCGCGCACGATCACCGTTCGATCGGAGGAGATCGAACGGGCGCTTCGCGAGCCGGTGTCGTTGATTGTACAAGCCGCCAAAAGCGTGCTCGAGCGCACCCCGCCGGAACTGTCGGCCGACATCATCGACCGAGGCGTCATCTTAACGGGCGGCGGCGCCCTCTTGCATGGCATCGATCAGTTGCTTGCCGAAGAGCTGAAGCTGCCGGTGTTCATCGCCGAAAATCCGATGGACTGCGTCGCCCTTGGCACCGGGCTGATGCTTGAGAACATCGACCGCGCGTCGAAATCGCAGTTGGTGTAAAAAAGGAAAAGCAGGGGATGCGGCTGCCGCCCCCGCCCGCCTATAATGGAATCAACAAGCCGCCCGCCAACGCCGGCAGCGGCTTTCTGCCACGAATTTTCATGGACAAGCGAGGGAGCTGTCATGCTAAGAGGATTGTATACCGCCGCGAGCGGCATGCTCGCCCAGGAGCGGCGCGTCGAGATGCTGACCAACAACTTGGCGAACGCCGAAACGCCGGGATACAAAGCTGATGCAGGAGCGATGAGAGCGTTTCCAGAACTGTTGATGAGCCGCCTCGAGGACGAGCCGATTCCGACCGCCCCGCCGCGCGCCATTCTGACGCAAACGGCGATCGGGCCGCTCCAGACGGGTGTCTATATGCAAGAACTCATCCCGAACTTCCGCCAAGGGGATATGAAAGAAACCGGTCTCTCCACTGATGTAGCCTTAGTCGATGGACAAGTCCCGGTCGACCCGGCAAGCGGGCAGCGCGGGGCGCTCTTGTTTGCCGTCGAAAACGGCCAAGGCGACATCCGGTACACGCGCAACGGCCATTTCACCGTGAGCCCGGACGGCTATTTAACCACGCAAGACGGTTGGTATGTGCTCGATGGCAACGGCGAGCGTATCGCCGTTCCGAATGAAACGTTCGCCGTCCGCGACGACGGGACGATCATCACCGGAAACCGGGAAATCGCCCGCCTTGGCGTCGCCTTCGCCGCCAACCCGCAAACATTGGTGAAGGAAGGAAACGGCCTGTTCCGCAGCACGGCAGGGCCATTGCCGCAGGCGCCCGGCAATGTCACGTATACCGTCAAGCAGCGGTTTCTCGAACGGTCGAACGTGGACGTTGAGCGGACGATGACCGACTTGCTCGCGGCTTACCGAACGTTTGAAGCAAACCAAAAAATCATCCAAGCGTACGACCGCAGCTTGGACAAGGCCGTCAATGAAGTCGGCCGCCTGAAATGATGAC
The DNA here is from genome assembly GCF_001414205.1 of Geobacillus sp. Sah69. Lineage (NCBI taxonomy): Bacteria > Bacillati > Bacillota > Bacilli > Caryophanales > Anoxybacillaceae > Geobacillus > Geobacillus sp. Sah69. The sequence goes on from NZ_LLKS01000019.1 coordinate 11,570, forward strand.
AAAAGGAGGACAAGCCCGTGCTTCGTTCGATGCTCACCGCCGCCAACACGATGAACGCCTTGCAAGAGCGGCTTGATACGATCAGCCACAACATCGCCAACAGCAACACCGTTGGCTTTAAACGGCGCGAAGCGAGCTTCGCTGAGCTCCTCGCCCAGCAAGTCGACCGCCTCCCCGCCGACGAAGCGCCACGTGAGACGCCGGCCGGCGTGCGTTACGGCAACGGGGCGCGCCTCGCCTCGACGATGCTTGTGTCTGTTCAAGGAACGCTCGTCGAGACCGGCCGCGCGCTCGATTTCGCCTTCACCGCCGCCAACCAATGGTTTCGCGTTCAAGTCGCCAATGCCAACGGTGACACAACGATCGGCTACACCCGCGCTGGCAACTTTTCTGTCACTCCTATGGACGGGCGTCTTGCCCTCGTGACAAGCGACGGCCGCCCGGTGCTCGATGAAGCGAATCGGCCCATCGAATTTCCCACCGGCACAACCGGCTTTCAGCTCTCCCCAACCGGGACGCTGACGGCCACTGATGCCAGCGGTGCGGTTGTTGCCCGCGTGAACCTTGGCGTCACCGCCATTGACCGTCCGCAGCTTCTCGAAGCCCAGGGAGACAACGTCTTCACCTTGCCGGATGTCCCTGGCGCCGCTCGGGAGCTCAACGGCAATTTGCGTGGCCAAATCGGCGTCAAGCAAGGCGCCTTGGAACAGTCGAACGTCGACCTTGGCGAAGAAATGGTTGGCCTAATGGCGACAAACCGAGCGTATCAGCTGAACGCCCGCGCCATTTCCATTTCGGAACAAATGCTCGGGCTGATTAACGGCATGCGCTCCTCATAAGGAGGATCGCGATGAGTGACGAGAGGCATCAAGAGCGTATGCATCGGCCGTCTTCCCGGATGGCAAGGCGGAAAGGCCGAGTGAGAAAGAGCCCGCCGGCTCCCGCTGAACCGGAAGCCCAAGCCCTTCCGGCTGAAGAGGAGGCGGCCGCGCCGCGCCGTTTCGCGCGCACCCGGCTCATCCCGATCTGGCTTCGGCTCGTGATCGTCACCGTTCTTATGGCCATCTGCCTTGCGGCGGGAGCGGTCGTTGGCTACAGCGCCATCGGCGACGGAGCGTGGCTTGACGTGTTCCGCCCCTCGACGTGGCAGCACATTCTCGACTTTGTCGAAAAAGGGACGTAAGCAGCACCTCGCCGCGTCATCGTCTTGATGATCATGAAAAAGGAGTGTTTCTATGCTTGACATCCAACAAATCCAGTCCATCATCCCGCACCGCTACCCGTTTTTGCTTGTCGACCGCATTCTGGAAATCGAAGAAGGAAAGCGCGCCGTCGGCATCAAAAACGTCAGCGCCAACGAAGCGTTTTTCGCCGGCCACTTCCCCGAATACCCGGTCATGCCCGGCGTGTTGATCGTCGAGGCGCTCGCCCAAGTCGGCGCCGTCGTCCTCCTGCAAAGCGAAGAAAACCGCGGCCGCCTCGCTTTTTTCGCCGGCATCGACAACTGCCGCTTTAAGCGGCAAGTGAAACCAGGCGACCAAATTTGCCTGGAAGTCGAAATTCTCCGCGCCCGCGGCGCCATCGGCAAAGGCAAAGGCACCGCCACCGTCGACGGCGAACTCGTCTGCGAAACAGAGCTCATGTTCGCCCTTGGTGAGAAAACAAACGGCTGACCAACGCGCGCTCCTTTGCGGGGCGCGTATGTTCATTCCCCTAAACGCCACCTCCGCATTTGTTTCATTCCCCTTGCATGAAATGCGCTCTTCTGGGAAAGATAAACAAGGACCGGTCTTACATAAGGTCACCACAACACGAAGAAAGGAGAAGGTGCCATGAAAAAAAAGGCGTTGCTGTTCAAACTGTTCAGCGCCATCGTCGCCCTCTTTTTAGCGTCCGGATGCAATGGCGACAAAGACAATCCGCCGCCGCCAAACAACAATCAAAACGATGTCAACGACCAAGACGTGAACCCGGCCGATGACATCAACCAAGACGATGACGTCGACAACGACAAAGACAATGACGGCATCCCGGACAACCGCGATGCTGATTTGAACGACAACCAAAACAATCAACTCCCGCCGGGAGACGACACGAACAACGGACCGGGCGATGATGAGCGCGATACGGTTCCGGACCGCGAAGACCCAATTGAAGACCCGCAAGACGCTAACGACAAAGACAATATAGACGAATAACGAAAAAAGGCTGCCGATCGAGGCGGCCTTTTCGTTTCGCCAAAATTAGTACCGATTTCGGCTAGATATGTTTCGCTTCATTCGCTATAATGGGAATGTCGATTCATGTTCGAAAGATCGGGACAGAGGTCGAACATCGGGATGTTCTTGAGGAGGAAACATTTGTACAACCTTCCCTTTTGCATCAGAGGGGGCGTACGTACCGCGAACGTCAACCAAGAAGGAGACAGACAAGAGAGGGGGAATACTGGTGGAAGAAACAATCAGCCTGCGCGAACTGTTCGAAACATTGCGCAAACGGCTTTGGCTCATCGTCCTGATCACCGCGCTAGCGACCGTTGTAAGCGGTGTGGTCAGCTATTTTCTATTAACGCCGATTTATCAGGCATCGACACAAATTCTCGTCAACCAAGCGAAATCGGAGCAGCAGCTCTACAACTTCAATGAAATCCAAACGAACGTGCAGCTCATCAACACGTACAGCGTCATCATCAAAAGCCCGACCATTTTGGAAAAAGTGAAAGACGAGCTGCAGCTTGACCGGACGATCGACGAGCTGAACGAACAGATTCAAGTCTCAAGCGAAAAAGACTCGCAAGTGTTCTCCGTCACCGTCCAAGATCCCGATCCTGCCTTGGCGGTCAAGATCGCCAACAAAACCGCGGAAGTGTTCAAAAACGAAATCGTCAAAATCATGAACATCGACAACGTAACGATTCTCTCGAAAGCGGAAGTGAAAGACCATCAAGCCCCGGTCAAACCGAAGCCATTGCTGAACATGGCCATCGCCTTTGTCGTCGGCCTCATGACCGGCGTCGGGATCGCCTTCCTGCTCGAGTACTTGGACAACACGATCAAAACGGAAGAAGACGTCGAAAAACATCTCGGCCTGCCGGTGCTCGGCGCGGTCAGCGTCATTACGGCGGAAGGTGGGCAAAAAGCGAAACGCGAAACCGTCATTCCACAAACAAGAGGTGAAACCATTGGCTCGTAAACCAGCAGCATCAATCCGCAAAGCGGAGCGGAAGCTGATCACATTTGACAATCCGAAATCGCCCATCGCAGAGCAATATCGGACGATCCGGACGAATATCCAATTTTCATTCATTGATGCGCCGCTTCGTTCCTTAATTGTCACGTCAACGCGGTCTGGCGAAGGAAAGACGACCACCGCGGCGAACTTGGCGGTCGTCTTCGCCCAGCAAGGGAAAAAGACGCTACTTGTTGATGCTGATTTGCGCAAACCGACGGTCCATTACACCTTCCGGTTAAACAACTACATGGGATTAACGAACGTTTTGACGGGCTCGGCGCCGCTGTTGCCGACGTGCCAAGCGACCGAAATCGATCACTTGTCGGTTTTGACGTCGGGCCCGATTCCGCCCAACCCCGCCGAGCTCCTCAGTTCGAAAGCGATGGCGCAATGCCTCGAACAGCTGTATGAGACGTTTGACCTTGTCGTCTTCGACACTCCGCCTGTCTTGGCCGTGACAGACGCGCAAATTTTAGCCAATCAATGCGACGGCACCGTCTTGGTCATCGAAAGCGGCGGCACGGAAATCGAGGCGGCCGTCAAGGCGAAAGAACTGCTCGAAGCGGCCAACGCCAAACTGCTCGGCGTTGTCTTGAACAAGCGGAAGCACCGTGACGGCGGGTACTATTACTACTATCAATACAAGTAACCACAAACGGCTTCCCGACCGCGGGAAGCCGTTCTGATAGAGAAAAGGGGAGAGAACCGTTGAGAAACTTCGTCTTCATCCTTTTGCTCACCGCCGCTTGCCTTGCCTTTCTGATCACCGGTCACTTGTACTGGGAGCGAAAAATCGACGCCACCGTGCAGGCGGCGCGGGCGAAAGTCGAAACATCCGCCAAGCAGGAAACGGAGACGAGCCAAACGGAAGCGATCCTCGCCCGCGCCAAGCAGCTGCCAGCGGCCGCGCAAGCTGCCATCAAGCGGGCGGTGGAGGAACACCGTCCGATCCGCCTTGTCATCGCTGGCTCGGAATCAACGCCAGAGAACGGCGGCTGGCCTGATTTATTAAAACAGGCGCTCGACAAAGCGTACGGGAAAGGCGTGTTTCACATCACCGTCCACGAATACGAGGGTTTGACGACCGCCGACGCCGATCGGCAGCGCATCGCCGCCGACTGGGCCAAGGATAAGCCGGATCTTGTCTTGCTTGAACCGTTTTTATTAAACGACAACGGTGTCGTGACGATCGACGACACTCTTGCCCACATCCAATCGATCCTCGCCGGGCTCAAATCCGCGGCCCCGAATGCGGTCGTGATCTTGCAGCCGCCGAACCCGATTTACAACGCGACCTACTATCCGCGTCAAGTGGAACGGCTCGAAGCGTTCGCCAATGAGAACGGCTATCCGTATCTCAACCATTGGCCCGCCTGGCCCGACGATCAAAGCGAAGAACTGAACCGCTATGTCGACCCGCAAACCGACCTGCCGACCGCAGAAGGCGCCAACGTGTGGGCCGATGCGCTCGCCAAGCGCTTCATCGCCCAATAAAAACGCGCACCTCTTAAGGTGCGCGTCTCATTTACTTCGCCGCTGTTGCCTTCAACTCCAGATGCTCCTTCAACTCATTCGAAATCGCCAACCGTTCGCTCTCTGGCACGATCAAGTAATAAATGCCGTTGATTTTCGTCCCTTGTCCCGTAATATGCAGCTGCTTAATGTGCTTGCGGGCGTCTTTGTAATTCGCCTGAATGTCTTTCATTTCCTCAAACGTCAAGTTCGTTTTCACGTTTTTCCCGATCGCCGCGAGCACATCGCTGTAGTTTGTGAGCGACGAGAAGCTGGCGCCTTTCTCAATAATCGCTTGAATGATCTGCTTTTGCCGGTCCTGGCGCCCGAAATCGCTGCGCGGGTCGTCGTAGCGCATGCGCGAATATTTCAGCGCTTCGTCTCCGTTCAATGTAATCTCGCCTTTCGGGAAATGCGTTCCTTCATACGTAAACGCGAACGGGTTGTTCACCGTCACCCCGCCGACCGCATCGACGATGTCGCGGAAGCTTTCCATGTTGACTTTAATGTAATAGTCAATCGGAATATCTAAGAAATGCTCCACCGTCGCCATCGTCATCTCCACCCCGCCGAAGGCGTACGAGTGGTTGATTTTATCTTCCGTCCCTTTCCCGATAATCTCTGTTCTCGTGTCGCGCGGCACGCTGACCATCTCAATCGACTGCTTGTTTGGATTCACCGTCATGACGATGAGCGTATCGGCGCGTCCTTTATCCCCTTTCCGTTCATCGACACCGATCAACAAAATGGAAATCGGCGTTTTCCGTTCAAACGAAACGTCCTCTTTCCGCTTCTCCGACTTCCAGTTGACGTTCTCGTGCATTTGGTTTGCCGTCTGTTTCACATGATGATAAATAGAATAGGCGAATATTCCCGCTCCAGCGAATAACACAACAAGCAATCCCGCCACCCAGCGGAGCCATGTTTTCTTCTTTTTTCGACGTTCTGCTCTCATGGGCACTCTTCCTTTTCCATTCCGAAATTTTCGTGCATGCCATTTCGATTATAGACCGTTTTCGAAAAGAAGACAACTGACAGCCGCATTGGAAGGCGTTCCAGCTTGCCCCCTAATCGGTGGAATTTTCCTTCCATTTCGATAATGTTCGACAAATATCGCCCATTGATAGCTTGTTTTTTCTATGTTAACATAATAGGTGTTTAGTAGAGCGAAAAAAGGAGGAGTGGACGATGGTCGACATTCACAGCCATATTTTGCCCGGCGTTGACGACGGAGCGGCTGCGATGGAGAACGCCATCGTCATGGCGCAGGCTGCAGCCAAGGAAGGAATCACGACGATCATCGCCACTCCCCATCATCAAAATGGGACGTATGAAAACCCAAGACCAGCTGTCCTTTCCTTGGCGGCTGAGTTGAACGACGAATTGAAACGGCGCGGCATCGACCTCACCGTCCTTCCTGGCCAGGAAGTGCGCATCCACGGCGACTTGCTTGACGGCCTGGCTCGCGGCGAGGTGATGACGCTTGCCGATACGCCATACATTTTGATCGAATTTCCGCCCGATCATGTACCAAAGTATGCGGAGCAGCTCCTCTTTGATGCGCAAGTAAAAGGGTTCATCCCGATCATCGCCCATCCGGAGCGAAACGTTGAAATCATCGAATATCCAGAGCGGCTGTACCAGCTCGTCAAACGCGGTGCCTTGGCCCAGCTGACGGCATCAAGCGTTACAGGCCATTTCGGCAAGAACATCAAAACGTTCTCCTTTCAGCTGATCGAAGCGAACTTGGCCCACTTCATTGCCTCGGACGTCCATAACACGAAAACGCGGCCGTTCCGCCTTCGCGAGGCGTACGAAACGGTCCGCAAAGAATTCGGCACCGAGGCGCTCCACTACTTCCGCGAAAACGCCGAGCAGCTCATCCGCGGCCAAGCCGTATTCCGCGATGAGCCGCAGCGAGTGAGAAAGAAAAAGTTCCTCGGCCTCTTTTAGAAATAGTTGGGAGTATGATATAAAAAAGTAGAAGAGATACTTCTTTTTTTTGTCCGTTCGGTGTCGAAACATGGCTTGTTTCTTGTAGAACGATTCAGGATCATGTCGAACGGCATCCAATAGCAGCGGCTCTTTCTTTAAGACAATTCGGCGCGCGGCGAGAGATTCCTAGCAGCGGCTTCTTTGTCTTAAAGACAGGCCTTTTTCTTGCTTCGCGCTTTTTCCGGTGATGTCTCCTTACCGTTATCAATGGAGGCACTCGGCCATGCCGTGGGTGGGGACGATGACGGTCCCGGCACCTTAGACGCCCGTCGTCGAGGGTGTGGCGTGAGGGCGGGTTAGATGCCCGATTTTTCACTCGTTTTTATCTAATTCAGTGATTATGAGTCAGGCGTATCGTTTATAATAGAAAGATAGAGGATCCGTAATCTGTGAAAAGAGGCGATACGCGCATGGAACAAACTTGGGCGTTAAAGAGAGAACAGTTGATGAAAACGTATGGCTATGTCGATGAGGACGCGATTGATCCGAAAAAGGTGAGGGCGTACCAGTTCCGCATGCAAGGCCAAGACACGATCATCACGCCGCTCATTCCGACCGAAAACGGCTTTCCGGCGGAAACGTTCAATGAAGTCATTTGGCAGTTGAATGAAGAGACGTATGCATTCCAGATCGGGGAAGAGGATGGAGAGGATGAATAACCTCGAATTGGGGCATGAAGTTCCTCATCAACGCATTCCACTGAATGACTCCGGACAAGGAGAATACACGTTGTAACGTTTCCCTGCCGCGCCATGCTATAATGGCGTCAAGGAGGTGAAGCCATGAGCCAAGAGCTGAAAGAATTGCTTCGTTCCGTCTTGCAAGAAGAACTGAAACCAGTCCACGACAGGCTTGAGCGGTTGGAAGGAACAGTCGGACACATTCGTCAAGACGTATCGCAGCTGCAGCAAGACGTATCACAACTTCAGAAGGATGTCACCCAGCTGCAACAAGGCCAACAGACATTAGAAACCACGGTTTCCCAAATTCAAAAGGACGTTGCCCAGCTCCAAGAAGGGCAGAAGGCGTTGCAGCGTGAGGTCATTCATCTGCAACAAGGCCAACGGACATTGGAAACGACGGTTTCCCAAATTCAAAAAGACATTGTCCAGTTGCAAGAAGGCCAGAATGCATTGCAGCGTGAGATCGTCCAGCTCCAAGAAGGCCAACGGACATTGGAAACGACGGTTTCTCAAATCCAAAAAGACATCACCCAGCTGCAACAAGGCCAACAAACACTAGAACACGAGATGGCCGGCATGAAGCAGATGCAAGAGCGAATCCTCGAAGAGCTGCGCATTTCCAAACACAATCAATCCCTCATTTTAAACGATGTAACGAATATAAGGAAATCCGTCGATGTCACCGTCTCGCACTTGCAGCGCCGATCCGATGTGATGTTTGACAAACTGATCGATCATGAAAAAGAAATCTTGAATCTGAAATCAAAAATGCCAAACTAAGTCCCGAAAAGGGGCTATTTTTTATGCCCATATGCATCGGCGCATCGGCGCAGCTACGGTTGCACCGATGCGCGGGGGCATAGGGGCCAACTATACATAGGGGGTTACGTACCACGTCAACTACCCCCACTTCGCTAACGCTTGAAGTGGGGGCTTGCAACTCCCCAGAAGTGCAAACGGACTTCGTCCTCCTTCCTTGACTTGGGGTTGCATCAGGGGGCAGGTTGACGACTACCCAACGACGCAGGTCATGCCTGCATCGTTACCGATTCTCTCGGTGTGTCTGTTGGCAGTACTTGGCTTCCACACACAACAGACGGACCTACGCTCGATGTTTTACGGTTACAACGTTTCCTGTAACCAACTCCATACATCGAGTAGCCGTGATTGGAGTGCCTTTATTGAACGGTTTTCTCCACGCCTTTATTATATCATACACAAAAGAAAGGGGGGAACGCGCATTCCTCTCCCACTTACTCCCTTTGGTCGTTGAAGTGGGAGTCTCCTGCGCGAAATAGGATGAAAGTCGATTTGTTTGATTTTCATTTGCCGGAAGAGTTGATTGCGCAAACGCCGCTTCCAGACCGGGCGGCATCAAGGCTCATGGTGCTCGATAAACGAACGGGCGCCATTCGCCATGAAACGTTTCGCAACATTATTTCGTACTTGAATCCGGGCGACTGCCTCGTTTTAAACGATACGCGCGTCATGCCGGCGCGGCTTTACGGCGAAAAAGCGGAAACGGGCGGGACGGTGGAAGTGCTGCTTTTAAAGCACCTTGACGGCGACCGTTGGGAGACGCTCGTCAAGCCGGGAAAACGAGTCAAGCCAGGAACGAAACTCACCTTTGGCGAGGGGAAGCTTGAAGCCGTCTGCCTCGATACGCTGGAACACGGCGGGCGAGTGCTTGAGTTTTCGTATGACGGCCTGTTTTATGAAGTATTGGCCGAACTTGGGGAGATGCCGCTGCCCCCGTACATTAAAGAAAAGCTTGACGACCCGGAACGGTATCAGACGGTGTACGCCCGTGAAATTGGTTCGGCAGCGGCGCCAACCGCCGGTTTGCATTTCACCGAAGAGCTGCTTGACGCCATTCGCGAAAAAGGGGTGCATATTGTCTTCATCACCCTTCATGTCGGGCTTGGCACGTTTCGGCCAGTGCAAGTGGACGAAGTCGAGAAGCACGATATGCACGCCGAATTTTATCAAATGAGCGAGGAAACGGCTGAGACGTTAAACCGCGTCCGGGAGCAGGGCGGCCGCATCATCGCCGTCGGCACGACGTCGACACGGACGCTCGAGACGATCGCCGGCAAACATAACGGCCGATTTGTTGCAGAAAGTGGCTGGACCGACATTTTCATCTATCCGGGCTATGAGTTCAAAGGGATTGATGGGCTGGTGACGAACTTCCACCTGCCGAAATCGACGCTCATCATGCTCGTGAGTGCGCTCGCCGGGCGCGAAAATATTTTGCACGCGTATCAAGTAGCGGTCAAAGAGCGATACCGCTTTTTCAGCTTCGGTGATGCCATGCTCATCATTTGAGAAAGGAGACGAGCACGTTGACGACACCGATTCGCTTTGAACTGATCAAAACGTGCCGGCAGACTAGCGCGCGCCTTGGCATCCTCCATACGCCGCACGGCTCGTTTGAAACGCCGATGTTTATGCCGGTTGGGACGCTCGCCACGGTCAAGACGCTGTCGCCGGAAGAGCTGAAGACAATGGGGGCCGGCGTCATTTTAAGCAACACCTATCATCTTTGGCTGCGCCCGGGGCATGACATTGTCGCGGAAGCGGGCGGATTGCATGCGTTTATGAATTGGGATCGCGGCATTTTGACGGATTCCGGAGGCTTCCAGGTGTTTAGTTTGAGTGAATTCCGCCGCATCGAGGAAGAAGGCGTCTATTTCCGCAACCATTTAAACGGCGATAAGCTGTTTTTATCGCCGGAAAAAGCAGTCGAGATTCAAAATGCGCTTGGCGCCGACATCATCATGGCGTTTGATGAGTGCCCGCCGTATCCAGCGACGTATGAATACATGAAACAGTCCATCGAGCGGACGAGCCGTTGGGCGGAGCGCTGCTTGAAGGCGCACCGCCGCCCGAATGAGCAAGGGCTGTTTGGCATCGTCCAAGGCGGTGAATATGAAGATTTGCGCCGGCAAAGCGCCCGCGATTTAGTGTCGCTCGATTTCCCGGGCTATGCGGTCGGCGGGTTGTCGGTCGGCGAGCCGAAAGACGTGATGAATCGGGTGCTTGAGTTTACGACGCCGCTTTTGCCAGCGGACAAGCCCCGCTATTTAATGGGCGTCGGTTCGCCGGATTCGCTCATCGACGGGGCGATCCGCGGCATCGACATGTTTGATTGCGTGCTGCCGACGCGCATCGGCCGCAACGGTACCGTGATGACGAGCGAAGGACGGGTGGTGATCAAAAATGCCCAGTACGCTCGCGACTTCTCGCCGCTCGATCCGAACTGCGACTGCTACACGTGCCGGAACTATACGCGCGCGTACATCCGCCATCTCATCAAATGCGATGAAACATTTGGCATCCGCCTCACGTCTTACCATAACGTCTATTTTTTGATAAAATTGATGGAGCAGGTGAGACAAGCGATCCGCGAAGATCGACTCGCCGATTTCCGTGAGGAATTTTTCGAACGCTACGGCTTCAACAAGCCGAATGCAAAAAACTTTTGACGACCGGAAAGGAGGGGGATTGCATGAACGCAGCGATCGCCAATTTGTTGCTGATTGTGCTGTTTTTTGTGATGTTCTACTTTTTGATCATTCGCCCGCAACAAAAACGGCAACGCGCCATCCAGCAAATGCAGGCGAATTTGAAAAAAGGCGATAAAATCATCACGATCGGTGGATTGCACGGCATCATCGACTCGGTCGATGAGGACAAAATCATCGTTCGCGCCGGCGACGGCACGCGACTGACGTTCGACCGCTCCGCGGTGAGAGAAGTGGTGGCGGAAAGCAAGGCGTAGCGAAAGCGCGGCCATCGGCGTCTAAGCTTGAGCGCCGATTTGAACGGCGGTGTGAAAAGCGCGAGCGAGACGCAATCTCGTTTCTTACCATCGCGCTCTCCATCACAAAAGGTGTCCCGTTTGCTTTGAGGACACCTTTTGCTTTTGCGCTGGTTTGTCGTTTTTACGTCCGTTCATAGCGCGACGATGACAAATTGACCCCGACGATGCCGCCTAAGGAAGCAGCGGCGAAAAAGGCAAGGTGGTACAGCCATTGTTCGACGGTAAACGATTTTTCCATGCCAAGAAATTGAAACAAAAAGATGATCGCCGTAAATAAGAGGCCGGTCAGCCCGCCGGCGAGCCATCCTTTTTCTTGGCTTTTTCCGCCGGCGACAATGCCGCCGATAAACAGCGAGACAACCGAGGCGGCAAACACGATCCAGGTGAGCGACGATTCGTGAATGTCCGTCCATTTGAGCAACAACGAAAAAATGAAGCTGACGAGCGCCGCCAACACAAAAACTGTGGCGATTCCATACACCAGTGCGCTGCCAAGCCGTGACACCGCGATCCCTCCTTGGCCCAAATGCTTTTTACCACAATATATTCACCGCCGGACAGGTTTAGACGTTTATTTTCGCTTGTTTTTGCCGGCCAGCCAGTGCAGCACCGGAAGGTAGACGAGCTCTTCGCGCCGGATGAGCCGGAACAGAATGAGGCAGGCGGCATATAGGGCGGCTGTCGCGGCCATGGCAAGCAGCGTCCAAAGCGGTGCGGGCACCGCCAAAAGCGGATGGCGGGAGAGCGCATAGCCGATTGCGCCCGCAGCGATGATGGCGCCAAGCGCTTTGATGTACTCGCGTGCATCGATGGAAAAAGACACCATCTTGACGACCGTGGCAAAGTGAAGCAACGTCACAAGAACGGTGCTGACTGCAGTCGCCAGCGCCGCGCCCATAATGCCCAAACTTGGACGGGAAGCAAGGACGAAGATGCACACGAGCTTCACCACTGCTCCGATCAAGCTGTTCGTCATGGCGGCTTTCGCCAAGTCCAGTCCTTGCAAGACCGCCTGCAGCGGGCCTTGGAAATAATACAATAAGAAAAACGGCGCCATCACTTGAATAAAGATCGCGGCTTCACTTGTGCCGTACATCCAGCGCATGAGCGGCTCGGCGAACAAGTAAAGAATGACGGTGGAAAGGCCGCCGGTGATAAGCGACAAGCGCATCGCCTGGGTGATCCGGTATTCGACCAAAAGCAGCTTGCGTTGCGCCATGGCTTCGCTGATGGCCGGCACCAGGGTGGTCGAAAGCGCGTACGTAATAAACGACGGCAACGTCAACAACGGCAGCGCGTAGCCGACAAGCTGTCCGTATTGCCTTGTGGCAGTGGAGGCGGCGATGCCGGCCAATGCCAAGCTGTTGGCGACGACGATTGGCTCAAAAAACCAAGAAAGCGAGCCGATCAAACGGCCGCCGGTCGTTGGCAAGGCAATGCGCATGAGGCGGACGAACGTCTCTTTGCCGGCTTGGACGTAGTGAAAAAACTTTGTCCGCAGGCGAATCGATTTTTTAACCTTAAATAAAAACAGTAAATACAATAATGCTGCCAGCTCGCCGAGAACGGAAGACGCCATGGCGCCGGCGGCGGCATACTCGACGCCGTACGGCAAAAGCGGCTGTGTGCATAAGGCGATCAAGCTGATGCGGACGATTTGTTCCAGCAAGAGCGAGTAGGCGTACGGTTTCATTTGCTGGCGTCCTTGAAAGTAGCCGCGCAGCACCGAAGAGATGGCGACGATCGGCACAATTGGAGCGATGGCAAGAAGCGGATAGTACGTACGCGGGTCGGTGAACATCGTCCGGGAGAGCCATGGCGCAACAGCGATCAACGCCGGCAGAAGCACGATGCTTAGCGCGCCGGTGGTGGCCAGCGACACGACGAGAATTTGTTTCACCCGTTGCCGGTCGCCGGCCGCCTCTGCTTCGGCGACGAGTTTGGAAATGGCGACCGGAAGCCCGATCTGCGTCGCGGTAATCGCTAAAACGAGCGTCGGCACGGCCATCATGTACAGCCCGACTCCTTCATCGCCGATCATGCGGGCGACGACAATTCGGTTGATGAAGCCGAGAATTTTCGTAATAAAGCCAGCGACGATTAAAATGACCGTACCTTGTAAAAATTTAGACATTTTCTCCCCCTGCCTTCTCAAATGCCTCCATCTTTTATACAATATATGCAAGGCCCATGGCCAAGCATGACAAGATTGGCAGGCGGCAATGGATACAAGGGGGTATGGGGGATGGATGAAAACCGGAAGCTGCGCGAACAGCTCATGCCGGCGCTCGAGTCGAAGTGCGATGAGTTTCGTCTTCTCGGCTATACGCAAGTGACGATGGACGGGCTGTGGGAATGTTTATGTTCCCGAAAGTGGAAGCATCGGCCGGCGGAAAAAAAACTGCATGAGTTGGTCAGCGACATTTTCTCTCTTTCGCCGAGCGAGTATATGATATTTTTGACGATGCGTTCGTATAAGCAGCAGGCGGCCGGCGATGATGAGTTGGAGCGGGTTTTAAAGGAGTTGTTATAGTGGAAAATTGACACTTGCCGGCTGCTGTTTCATAATGGAAGGCGAGGCCAATATTTTGCTTGGCGCGACACCGGACGGCTCTGAAGCAAGTTGAAGGAGGAATCTTAAGGAGAATGGTAAAACGAAACCGCATCGTCGCCTTTTTTCTGCTCCTGCTTTTGTTCGCCGGAGTGATGGGGCCGACGATTCAAGGAATTGTACATAACATCAAACTGGGCCTTGACTTGCAAGGCGGTTTTGAAGTGCTGTATGAAGTGAAGCCGGCCAAAAAAGGCGATAAGATTGACCAAGAGACGCTGCAAAGCACCGTCAGTGCGCTGAATAAACGGATCAACGTCCTTGGCGTCAGTGAGCCGCGCGTTGACATCGAGGGAGGAAACCGCATCCGCGTCCAGCTCGCCGGGGTGAAAGACCAAAATGAGGCGCGCGAAATTTTGTCCACGCAGGCGAAATTGACGTTCCGCGATGTCAATGACAACGTGCTTATGGATGGAAGCGACCTCGTCCAAGGCGGAGCGAAGCTGTCGTTTGATGAAAACGGCCGGCCGAGCGTCGCTCTGAAATTGAAAGACGCCGACAAGTTCCGCCAGGTGACGGAAAAAGTATATAAAATGGGGCCGCCAAACAACATTTTAGTCATTTGGCTCGATTTTAAAGAAGGGGTGGACTCCTACCGGAAAGAAGCGGGCAAAACGGATCCGAAATTTATTTCCGCCGCTTCAGTCAACCAAGTGTTCAATCAGACGGATGTGTCGATCGTCGGCAATTTTACGGTCAAAGAAGCGCAACAGCTGGCCGATTTGCTCAATGCCGGCGCGCTGCCGGTCGAGCTGCATGAAATTTACTCCACGTCCGTCGGCGCTCAGTTTGGGAAAAACGCCCTGCAAAAAACGGTGTTGGCCGGCATCATCGGTGTGGCGGCGATCTTCTTGTTCATGATTTGGTTTTACCGGCTTCCCGGGATCATCGCCGTCATTACGCTGTCGGTATACATTTATTTGATTTTGCTTTTGTTTGATTGGATGAACGTCGTGATGACGCTGCCGGGCATTGCCGCCCTGATTTTAGGGGTTGGGATGGCGGTCGATGCCAACATTATTACGTACGAACGGATCAAAGAGGAGCTGAAGCTCGGCAAGTCGATGCTGTCGGCGTTCCGTGCTGGCAACCGCGGGTCGTTTGCGACGATTTTTGACGCCAACCTTACGACGATCATCGCCGGCGCTGTTCTTTTTATTTACGGGACAAGCTCGGTGAAAGGGTTTGCGACGACGCTCATCATCAGCATCGTCGTCAGCTTTCTCACCGCTGTTTATGGCACGCGGCTGTTGCTCGGACTGCTTGTGTCAAGCCGCTGGCTCGATAAAAAGCCGGAGTGGTTTGGCGTCAAAAAGTCGCAAATCTTAAACATTGCCGAAACGACCGAGGAAACGGAAGTGCCGACGAAGTTTGACCGCTGGGATTTTGTCAAACATAGCAAAAAGTTTTTCATTTTCTCTGGCGCATTGGCGATCGCCGGCGTCATCTCGTTGTTTGCCCTGGGGCTGAATCTTGGCATTGACTTCACGAGCGGAACGCGCGTTGAGGTGAAGAGCAGCCAGCCGATCGATGCGAAAGAGTTGAGCGACTATTTCGAGCGGCTCGGCTACAAGCCGGAGGATGTCGTCCTGTCCGGCACGGATGGGAAAACAGGCGTCGTCCGCTTGATTGGCGTGCTCGATAAGCAAGAAATTGCCAAGCTGAAAAATGAATTGAAGCAAGCGTATGGCAACGAACCAAACATCAGCACCGTCTCTCCGGTCGTCGGCAAGCAGCTGGCCCGCAATGCGCTCATTGCTGTGCTGATTTCCTCGATCGGCATCATTCTTTACGTGACGATCCGTTTTGAGTGGCGGATGGCGTTGGCGGCGATCGTTGCCCTGTTGCATGACGCCTTTTTCATTGTCACTGTGTTCAGCTTGACGCGTCTTGAAGTCGATTTGACATTCATCGCCGCGGTGCTGACGATCATCGGGTACTCGATCAACGATACGATCGTCACGTTTGACCGCATCCGGGATTTGATGAAAAAGCGGAAAGTGAAAACGGTTGACGACTTGAAGTATATCGTCAACCGGGCGTTGCAGCAAACATTTACGCGCTCGGTCAATACCGTATTGACCGTCTTGTTTACGGTCATCGCGTTGCTCATCTTTGGCAGCGAAGCGATCCGCAATTTCAACCTCGCCTTGCTCGTTGGACTTGTGTGCGGCGTCTATTCGTCGCTTTGCATCGCGTCTCAGCTTTGGGTCGTTTGGAAAGGACAGGAGCTCAAAAAAGGGAAAGGAGCCAAAAAAGCGGCGGCCGAGGCCGAACCGCAGGTGTAACAGCGCGCCGGAAAAGTGAATGTGCTTTTCCGGCGCCTTTTTTGTTCGGGGCAATGCTCGGGGCGGAAAATGGATACACTAACCGTCAGATGCAACATAGGCAGCGTGTGAGGTTGCTGAATGCAAAGGTGGGGGAGATGGCCATGGAACACGAACAGCGATTCAAGCAGGCGAAAACAGCAGCGGTCGTCGGCATCGCCGGCAACATGGCGCTTGCTGCTGTCAAGGCGGCGGTCGGCGTGTGGAGCCAAAGCCAAGCGTTGATCGCTGATGCCGCCCATTCAGCGTCCGATGTTGCCGGCTCGTTCGCCGTTTGGGTCGGACTGCGGGCCGCTGCGCGCCCGCCGGATGAGGATCATCCGTACGGGCATGGGAAAGCGGAATCAATCGCCGCCATTATTGTCGCGGTTCTTCTATTTCTCGTTGGGATCGAGATCGGGCGCTCGGCGTTTCTGTCATTTTTCGCCCCACTGTCGCCGCCCGGGGCGGCCGCCATTTACATCTTGTTGTTGTCGATTGCTGTCAAAGAAGCGATGTTTCACTATAAATACCGGCTCGGGAAAAAGCTAAACAGCGATGCGCTGATCATCAACGCCTATGAGCACCGATCGGATGTGTTTTCGTCGTTTGCTGCGCTCATCGGCGTCGGCGCCGCCATTGTCGGTGGAAAATGGGAGATTGACTGGCTTGTATATGCCGACCCGCTCGCCGGATTGTTCGTCTCGCTGCTTGTTCTGAAAATGGCATGGGACCTTGGCCGACAGTCGGTCCATACGGCGATCGACCATGTGCTTCACAAGGAAGAGGCTGGCTATTTGCGCGAGGCGGTCTTGTCCATTCCCGATGTGCGGCAAATCAATGAGCTGCATGCACGCGAGCACGGCCATTACGTCATCGTCGATTTGAAAATCGCCGTCGATCCGCGCTTGACGGTCGAAGAGGGGCACCGGATCGGAAAGAAAGTGAAAGAAAAACTACTGACGCTGCCGCGCGTCCGCAATGTCATGGTTCACATCAACCCGTACAACCCGGAAAAAAAACCGTAATGTCGTTGCCTGCCCTTTTCTCCTTTTTGTATAATAAGGAGAGTTGAGGTGGGAGACATGTTGAAAGCGAAAACGCGTTGGGAGGTGGAGCGCCTCGATGAGCAGACGGTGAGGCGGCTGGCTGAGGAAGCCGGCGTCACGCCCTTATTGGCGAGGCTTCTCGTCCGCCGCGGGGTGCGGACGGCCTCGGAGGCGGCGTCGTTTCTCAATCCGCTTGAGCAATCGTTTCATGATCCGTTTTTGCTTGACGGGATGGAGCGCGCGATTCAGCGTCTAAAGCGGGCGATCGACGCGGGTGAACGCGTGTTGGTATACGGCGATTACGATGCCGATGGCGTTTGCAGCACGTCGGTGATGGTGAGTGCTCTCAAGGAGGCGGGGGCGTCGGTCGAGTTCTACATTCCGAACCGATTTACGGAAGGATACGGGCCGAACATGGCGGCGTTTCGCTCCGCAAAAGAGCGCGGCGTTTCCGTCATTGTGACCGTCGACAATGGGATTGCGGCGGTCAAGGAAATTGCGGCCGCCAACGAGTGGGGGATGGATGTCATCGTAACGGATCACCACGAGCCAGGTCCGGTGTTGCCGGAGGCGCATGCGATCATCCATCCGAAGCAGCCGGGAAGTACATATCCGTTTCGCGATTTAGCCGGCGTCGGCGTTGCGTTTAAGGTAGCCCATGCCTTGCTTGGGCGGGTGCCGCGCCATTTGCTTGATTTGGTCGCGATCGGCACGATCGCTGATTTGGTTCCGCTTGTTGGGGAAAACCGCCTCTTTGTTGCACACGGGCTTGAAGCGTTGCGAGCGACGGAGCGCATCGGGCTGCGCGCTCTTTTTCGGCAATGCCGCATTGATGCGGCGGCCATCAACGAACAGACGGTCGGATTTGTCATCGCTCCGCGCTTGAACGCGGCGGGGCGCCTCGGCGGCGCCGATCCGGCAGTGGCGCTCTTAATGACGGACGATGAGAACGAAGCGGTGCAGCTGGCGGCGGAGATGGACGAGTTAAACCGCGAACGTCAGCAGCTTGTGGCACAAATCGCTGAAGAAGCGGCGGACATGGTGCGCCGCCAATTTCCTCCTGAGGAACATCGCGTCTTGGTTGTGGCAGGCGAAGGATGGAATGCCGGAGTGGTGGGCATTGTCGCTTCTAAGCTTGTTGAGCAGTTTTACCGCCCGGCGGTCGTGCTTTCAATCGACCGGGAAAAAGGGATCGCCAAAGGGTCAGCCCGTAGCATTCATGGGTTTGACTTATTCGCCAGCCTGTCGCAATGCCGCGACCTGTTGCCGCACTTTGGCGGCCACCCGATGGCGGCGGGGATGACATTGGCGCTTGATGATGTCGAAGAATTGCGGCAACGGCTGAACGCCATCGCCGCGGAAACGCTGTCCGATGACGACTTGACGCCGCTGACGTTTATTGACGCCTCTTGTTCGGTCGCTGAGCTGACGCTCGACGCCGCCCGCGGGCTCGAACGGCTCGCTCCGTTTGGCGTCGGCAATCCGCGGCCGCTTGTTCTCATTGAAGGGGCGTCCGTTGAAACGATGCGGCGCGTCGGAGCGAACGGCGCCCATATGAAGGCGGTGTTTGCGCAGGAGGGCGCCTCAGTCGACGCCATTGGTTTTGGCCTCGGACCGCTGTGTGAGGAAATCGCCCCGGGGGCGCGCGTTTCGGCAGTCGGGGAGCTTTCCGTGAATGAATGGAACGGGCTGGCGAAGGCGCAGCTGTCGCTGTGTGATCTGGCGGTCAGCCACTGCCAGCTGTTTGACATCCGCGGCTGCCGCGACGTCCGTCCCTTTCTTGAGCGGTTGCCAAAAGAAAAGCGGCTGCTTGTCATGTTTCGCCAAGGAACGGGCGCGCGCCCTGATTTAGCCTCGTTTCGCGGGGAACTTCGCTGCGTGCTGACGGACGAAGAGGCGGGTGCGCTGGAGATTAGCGGCCGTTACGTTGTGCTGCTTGATTTGCCGCCGACGCTCGGGCGGCTTGCCGCCTTGCTTGGGGGCAAGGAGCCGGCGCGCATTTATGCGCTGTTCGCCCAGCCGGAAGCCCGATTTTTCCGTACGTTCCCGACGCGCGATCATTTTAAATGGTTTTATGCGCTGTTGCACAAATACCGTTCGTTCCCGCTTGCCGAGCGGGGCGGGCAATTGGCGCGCGCCCGCGGTTGGACGGAAGAGACCGTTCATTTTATGGCGAAAGTGTTTTTGGAGTTGGAGTTTATTACGGAGCAAAACGGCGTCATTTCGCTCGTCCGCGCGCCGGCGAAGCGCGATTTGCACGAATCGCCGACGTACCGCCGCTGGCGGGACGAGCTTGAGGTGGAGCAACAGTTATTATATTCTACTTATGAGCAGCTTAACCGCTGTTTGGCGGAAATGACACGTTCGCAAACGCACGAGGAGGCAAACGTATCATGGACTTAAAACAATACATTACGATTGTGCCCGATTTCCCGAAGCCGGGCATCATGTTTAAAGATATTACAACGCTGATGGACAACGGTCTGGCGTACAAATACGCGATCGACCAAATTGTTCAATATGCGCGCGAAAAACAAATCGATATCGTCGTTGGTCCGGAAGCGCGCGGCTTTATCATCGGATGCCCGGTCGCCTATGCGCTTGGCGTCGGGTTTGCGCCGGTGCGCAAGGAAGGGAAGCTGCCGCGCGAAGTCGTCCGTGTGGAGTATGGCCTGGAATATGGAACAGATGTCTTGACGATGCATAAAGATGCCATTAAGCCAGGGCAGCGTGTGTTGATCACCGACGATTTGCTCGCGACGGGTGGGACGATGCGGGCGACGATCGATTTGGTGGAACAGCTCGGCGGAGTGGTGGCCGGATTGGCGTTTTTGATTGAGCTCACCGAGCTTGGCGGCCGCAAAAAATTGGAAGGCTACGACATTTTGACGCTGATGCAGTTTTAAACAGTCGACATTGTTCGCATCTTCGGATACAATAAAGAAAAAAGGGGCACTCACACATGAGTGCTCTTTCTTATTAACCGTATGAACGCAACGGACCTCTGTGCTTTGCAGCTTCAATTTTAATCGATTAAAAAGGTGATTCAACCCTATGGCCAATGAACAAGTGCTGACAGCGGAGCAAGTGTTTGAACGAGCGAGCTGTTATTTGTCGGAACAAGACGTCGCCTTTTTGAAAAAGGCGTATGAGTTTGCCAAGCACGCCCATCGCGACCAATTTCGGAAATCGGGCGAACCATACATCATCCATCCGATTCAAGTCGCGGGCATTTTGGTGGACTTAAAGATGGACGCGACAACGATCGCCGCCGGGTTTTTGCATGATGTCATCGAAGACACTGAGGCGACAAAAGAAGACCTCGAGCGCGAGTTCGGCGCGGAAGTGGCGATGCTTGTCGACGGGGTGACGAAGCTTGGGAAAATTAAATATAAATCGCAGGAAGAACAGCAGGCGGAAAACCACCGGAAAATGTTTTTGGCCATGGCGCAAGATATCCGGGTCATTTTGATCAAGCTCGCCGACCGGCTGCACAATATGCGGACATTGAAACATTTGCCGGCCGAAAAACAGCGGCGCATTGCCAATGAGACGCTCGAAATTTTCGCTCCGCTCGCGCATCGGCTCGGCATTTCGAAAATCAAATGGGAGCTTGAGGATACGGCGCTTCGCTATTTAAACCCGCAGCAATATTACCGCATCGTCAATTTAATGAAGAAAAAGCGGGCCGAGCGCGAGCAATATTTGGAGGAAGTCATTCAAGAAGTGCGCGAACGGCTCAACGAAGTGCATATTCCTTGCGAAATTTCCGGGCGTCCGAAACATATTTACAGCATTTATCGAAAAATGGTGATGCAAAATAAACAGTTCAACGAAATTTACGATTTGCTCGCTGTCCGCATCATCGTCAACAGCATCAAAGACTGCTATGCTGTGCTCGGCATTATTCATACATGCTGGAAGCCAATGCCAGGCCGCTTCAAAGACTACATCGCCATGCCGAAGCCGAACATGTACCAATCGCTCCATACGACGGTGATCGGCCCAAAAGGCGAACCGCTTGAGGTGCAAATCCGCACGTTTGAAATGCATCAAATCGCCGAGTTCGGGATCGCCGCCCATTGGGCGTACAAAGAAGGAAAGACGATCAAACCTAATTCATTTGAAGAAAAGCTGTCTTGGTTTCGGGAAATTTTGGAGTGGCAAAACGACGCCAGCAATGCCGAAGAGTTCATGGAATCGCTCAAGATGGATTTGTTTTCCGACATGGTGTTCGTCTTCACGCCAAAAGGCGATGTCATCGAGCTGCCGGCCGGGTCGGTGCCGATCGATTTCGCCTATCGCATCCATTCGGAAATCGGCAATAAAACGATCGGCGCCAAAGTGAACGGCAAAATGGTGCCGCTTGACTATAAGCTTCAGACGGGCGACATCGTGGAAATTTTGACGTCGAAACATTCGTACGGTCCAAGCCAGGACTGGCTGAAGCTCGCCAAGACGTCGCAGGCGCGCAACAAAATCCGCCAGTTTTTCAAAAAACAACGGCGTGAAGAAAATATCGAAAAAGGAAAAGAAATGGTCGAAAAAGAAGTGCGCAGCCTCGGTTTTGAACCGAAAGAAGTGATGACGGCGGACAACGTCAAGCGCGTTGCGGAAAAATTTAATTTTTCGAATGAAGACGATATGTATGCGGCAGTCGGCTATCATGGCATCACAGCGGCGCAAATCGCCCATCGGTTGACGGAAAAATGGCGGAAGCAGCGCGATCTCGAGGAACAGCAGCGCAAACTGGCCGAAGCGGTCTTCGAAGCCAAGCTGCCGGCTGGAAAAAAACGCGACTGCGGCATCCGCGTCCAAGGAATGGACAACTTGCTCATCCGTCTGTCGCGCTGCTGCAACCCGGTGCCGGGGGATGAAATCATCGGCTTTATTACCCGCGGCCGCGGCATTTCCGTCCACCGCGCCGATTGCCCGAACGTCAAGACCGAAGAAGCGGCCGATCGGTTGATTGCCGTAGAATGGGAAAGCGGGGCAAACGGAAAGTGCGAATATAACGTGGACATTGAGATCACCGGATTTGACCGCCGCGGTTTGCTGAATGAGGTGCTGCAGGCGGTCAATGAAACGCGAACAGACATTTCCGCCGTCTCGGGACGCTCCGATTATCGCCATAAAATCGCGACGATCCATATGACGATCGCCATTCATAATTTGAGCCACTTGCAAAAAGTGGTCGATCGAATCAAGCAAATTCCCGACATTTATTCCGTCCAGCGTTTGATGAACAACTAAGGGCGGCGAAAGGAGGAAGGCGAGTGAGAGCGGTCATCCAGCGGGCGAAAGAGGCCAAAGTCACCGTCGATGGCGAGACGGTCGGAGCGATCGATGCCGGGCTTGTCGTCCTTCTTGGCGTTACACACGAGGACACGGAGGACGATGCTGCCTATTTGGCTGAGAAAATCGCTCATTTGCGCATTTTTGAAGATGAAGACGGAAAAATGAACCGCTCCTTGCTTGACGTCGGCGGGGCGGTGCTGTCGGTGTCGCAGTTCACCCTTTACGGCGACTGCCGAAAAGGCCGGCGCCCGAACTTTATGGCGGCGGCAAAGCCCGACCATGCCTTGCCGCTGTATGAAGCGTTCAACGCCGCTTTGCGCGAAAGAGGCGTTCATGTAGAAACCGGCGTATTCGGTGCGATGATGGACGTATCGCTCACAAACGACGGGCCGGTCACCTTGATCATCGACAGCAGCGAGAAACCGGGAAACCGATGAAGTTTCCCGGTTTCTTTTTTATTTTCGGCGAAAAATGGGAAAGATGAAAACAAGTGTGGCAATAAGAAAGGAGGAGTGCGATGCGGCAAACCAAAAGAGGCGAGCAGGCGCATCGGGCGGACGATGTGTTGTCCGCCGACTTTCACGAATGGGTGCGGCTCGAGGCTCAATATAGAGCGTTTGAGTTGGCATCCGAATTCGGTGTGGCGCCGAAAGACGTACAAATGTTGAAAAAACAGCAGCCTCGTCCGTAAGCATGGCGAGTTGGAAGGAGCGCACGCGGCGTGTGGATGTTTCGTGGGCCGAGGCGGTGTGGCCGTTCAGACGAAACAGCTGCGAATGAGCGCTGCGCATCCGCTCAACACTGATCCGGATCGGTAGAGGAAAAAATCCATTGCATATGTATTGACAAACACATGCCCCTATATGATAATAAGTATTGGTTTAAAATTATTATAAAATAGTCACAGGAGGTAGATGAAGAATGTCACTCGTAGGGAAAAAAGTGCAACCATTCCGTGCCCAAGCGTATCACAACGGCGAATTCATCGAAGTGACAGAGCAAGACTTCATGGGAAAATGGAGCATCGTCTGCTTCTATCCGGCGGACTTTACGTTCGTCTGCCCGACGGAGCTCGAAGACTTGCAAGACCACTACGCGACGTTCAAAGAACTTGGCGTGGAAGTGTACTCGGTTTCGACCGACACCCACTTTACTCATAAAGCATGGCACGATACATCGCCAGCTATCGGCAAAATCGAATACGTGATGATCGGCGACCCGTCGCATCAACTGTCGCGCATGTTTGATGTGCTCGATGAAGAACAAGGATTGGCGCAACGCGGCACGTTCATCATTGACCCAGACGGCGTCATTCAAGCGGTGGAAATCAATGCGGACGGCATCGGCCGCAACGCCAGCACGCTGATTGATAAAATTAAAGCGGCCCAATACGTGCGCAACCATCCAGGTGAAGTCTGCCCGGCGAAATGGAAAGAAGGAGCGGAAACGCTGAAGCCGAGCCTTGACCTTGTCGGCAAAATTTAAGGGGGCTTAGGAGATGCTGTTGGATGCTGACATCAAGGCGCAACTAGCTCAGTATTTGCAATTGCTTGAAAATGATATTGTCTTGACGGTAAGCGCGGGAGACGACAACGTTTCCCGCGATATGCTTGCTTTAATCGATGAATTAACGGCGATGTCGCCGAAAATCAAAGTGGAAAAAGCGAAGCTGGAACGAACGCCAAGCTTCAGCGTCAACCGGGTCGGCGAAAACACCGGCATCACCTTCGCCGGCGTGCCGCTCGGCCATGAATTTACGTCCCTCGTTTTGGCGCTGCTTCAAGTGAGCGGGCGGCCGCCGAAAGTCAGCCAAGACGTCGTAGACCGCATTCAACAAATCAGAGGCAAACATCATTTTGAAACGTACGTCAGCCTGACCTGCCACAACTGCCCGGACGTCGTGCAAGCGCTCAACATTATGAGCGTGTTGAACCCAGATATTTCGCATACGATGATCGACGGGGCGGCGTTTAAAGAAGAAGCGGAGCAAAAAGGGATTATGGCCGTACCGACGGTGTTTTTAAACGGCAAACTGTTCGCGAGCGGCCGCATGTCGCTTGAAGATATCCTCGCCAAATTAGGGAGTGCTCCGGACGCTTCTTCCTTCGCCAACAAAGAGCCGTTTGATGTGCTGGTGATCGGCGGCGGCCCTGCAGGTGCGACAGCAGCCATTTACGCAGCGCGCAAAGGCATTCGCACTGGCATTGTCGCGGAGCGCTTCGGCGGACAAATTTTAGATACGCTCGGCATTGAAAACTTTATCAGCGTCAAATATACGGAAGGACCGAAGCTTGCGGCCAGCATTGAAGAACATGTAAAGCAATACAACGTCGACATCATGAGCTCGCAGCGGGCAAAACGGCTCGAGAAAAAAGACTTGATTGAAGTCGAGCTGGAAAACGGCGCTGTGTTGAAAAGCAAAACCGTTGTCATCGCAACGGGCGCCCGTTGGCGCAACCTTGGCGTGCCGGGCGAGGACGAGTTCAAAAACAAAGGCGTCGCCTATTGCCCGCACTGCGACGGCCCGCTGTTCGAAGGGAAGCACGTGGCGGTCATCGGCGGCGGGAACTCTGGAGTCGAAGCGGCGATTGACCTCGCTGGCATCGCCAGCCATGTGACGCTGCTGGAGTTCGCCCCTGAACTCAAGGCGGATGCTGTGCTGCAAAACCGGTTGTACAGCCTGCCGAACGTAACGGTGATAAAAAACGCGCAAACGACGGAAATCACCGGCACGGACAAAGTCAACGGCTTGACGTACATTGACCGGGAAACAGGAGAAGAACATCATATCGAATTGCAAGGCGTGTTCGTGCAAATCGGCCTTGTTCCGAACACCGAATGGTTGGGAGAAACGGTGGAACGGAATCGCTTCGGTGAAATTATCGTCGATAAACGCGGCGCGACGAACATTGAAGGCGTCTTTGCCGCGGGCGACTGCACGGACAGCGCCTATAAGCAAATCATTATCTCGATGGGCTCGGGTGCAACCGCGGCGTTAAGCGCGTTTGATTACTTGATTCGCCATTAAAGAGAGCCGAAGGTGGACCGCCTCTTCGATCCCATGGAGGGGCGGTTCAATGAATCGGCTCTCTTTTTTTACAACAAGGAGAAAAATGCGATGAGACATCATGGTTTTTCTCTTTGCGAACAACCATGGATCACAGCTGCTAGGACAACTTGACAAACGGGCGAGATTGTCCGTAATATAAAATTACATCTTTCTCATACGGAACAACCGATGATGGAGAAAAGTAGTTAAGGTCCACATGGCCAGAGAGGAAGCGCCCAAGGCTGCGAGCGCTTCTCCATGATGGCTTAACGAAAGACACTCCGTAGGTTTCCCTTTGAACGCGCTTTGCGCCAGTAAAGGGGAACGTGTGCCATGCGTTAATGGCGACAAGCGGAAGCCGGATCGGCTTCAATTAGGGTGGCACCGCGGGAATGACGCTCTCGTCCCTATGATCATGGGGACAAGGGCGTTTTATTTTGGGCAAAGGAGGATGAGCATGGCTTTTCAAATTCCAAGAGGGACACAAGATGTGCTGCCGGGTGACTCGGAAAAATGGCAATATGTCGAGCACATTGCCCGCAGCCTCTGCAGCCGGTATGGGTATCAGGAAATCCGGACGCCGATTTTTGAACATACGGAGCTTTTTTTGCGCGGCGTGGGGGATACAACGGACATTGTGCAAAAAGAAATGTACACGTTCGAAGACAAAGGGGGGCGCGCGCTGACGCTCCGCCCGGAAGGAACGGCGCCGGTTGTCAGAGCGTTTGTCGAGCATAAGCTGTACGGCAGTCCGAACCAGCCGCTGAAATTGTATTACAGCGGGCCGATGTTTCGCTACGAGCGTCCGGAAGCGGGACGGTTCCGCCAGTTCGTCCAGTTCGGCGTCGAGGCGCTCGGCAGCAGCGATCCGGCGATTGACGCCGAGGTGATGGCGCTAGCGATGCATATTTACGAAGCGCTTGGCTTAAAACGGATCCGGCTTGTCATGAACAGCTTGGGCGACCTTGACAGCCGCCGGGCGCACCGAGAGGCGCTTGTTCGCCATTTTTCAAACCGCATCCACGAGCTGTGCCCGGACTGCCAGACGAGGCTTCATACGAATCCGCTCCGCATTCTCGACTGCAAAAAAGACCGCGATCATGAGCTGATGGCGACGGCGCCGTCGATTTTAGACTATTTAAATGACGAATCGCGTGCCTATTTTGAGAAAGTGAAACAATACTTGACAGCGCTCGGCATCCCGTTTGTCATCGATGCGCGGCTCGTGCGCGGGCTTGACTATTACAACCACACGACGTTTGAAATTATGAGCGAAGCGGAAGGATTTGGCGCGGCGGCGACGCTGTGCGGCGGTGGGCGTTACAACGGGCTTGTCCAAGAAATCGGCGGTCCGGAGACGCCGGGCATCGGCTTTGCCTTGAGCATCGAGCGGCTGTTGGCCGCCCTTGACGCCGAAGGAGTGGAATTGCCGGTGGAGAGTGGGCTTGACTGCTATGTCGTCGCTGTCGGTGAGCGGGCGAAAGACGAGGCGGTCCGCCTCGTTTATGCATTGCGCCGCTTCGGATTGAGGGTCGATCAAGATTATTTGGGCCGAAAATTGAAGGCGCAGCTGAAGGCCGCCGACCGGCTTGGGGCATCGTTTGTCGCCATTATCGGCGATGAAGAACTCGAGAGACAGGAAGTGGCGGTAAAGCATATGGCGAGCGGCGAGCAAACGAATGTACCGCTCGGCGAGTTGGCGCACTTTTTGCATGAACGGATCGGGAAGGAGGAGTGAGCGAATGGAACGCACATATCATTGTGGAGAAGTGCCGGAAACGGCCGTCGGCGAGCGCGTCGTGCTCAAAGGCTGGGTGCAAAAGCGCCGCGACTTAGGCGGCCTCATTTTCATTGACTTGCGCGACCGAACGGGCATCGTCCAAGTTGTCGCCAGCCCCGATGTCTCGGCCGAGGCGCTGGCGGCAGCGGAACGCGTGCGGAGCGAATACGTTTTAAGCGTCGAAGGAACGGTCGTCGCCCGCGCGCCCGAGACGGTCAATCCGAACATCGCGACCGGCCGCATTGAAATTCAAGCGGAACGAATCGAGATCATCAACGAGGCAAAAACGCCGCCGTTTTCGATTTCCGATGACACGGATGCGGCGGAAGACGTGCGCTTAAAATATCGGTATTTGGATTTGCGCCGCCCAGTCATGTTTCAAACACTGGCGCTTCGCCACAAAATCACAAAGACGGTGCGCGACTTTTTGGATAGCGAACGCTTTTTGGAAATTGAAACGCCGATGTTGACGAAAAGCACGCCGGAAGGGGCGCGTGACTATTTGGTGCCAAGCCGCGTTCATCCGGGCGAATTTTACGCCTTGCCGCAGTCGCCGCAAATTTTTAAGCAGCTGCTCATGGTCGGCGGCGTGGAACGGTACTACCAAATCGCCCGTTGCTTCCGTGACGAGGATTTGCGCGCTGACCGCCAGCCGGAATTTACGCAAATCGACATCGAAATGTCGTTTATCGAACAAAAGGATATTATGGATTTAACCGAACGGATGATGGCTGCCGTCGTGAAAGCAGCAAAAGGGATCGACATCCCGCGCCCGTTTCCGCGCATCACGTATGACGAGGCGATGAGCCGCTACGGCTCGGACAAGCCGGATATACGCTTTGGTCTTGAGCTCGTCGACGTATCGGAAATCGTCCGTAATTCAGCATTTCAAGTGTTCGCCCGCACGGTCAAGGAAGGCGGGCAAGTGAAGGCGATCAACGCGAAAGGCGCTGCAAGCCGCTATTCGCGCAAAGACATCGACGCGTTAGGCGAATTTGCGGCCCGCTACGGGGCGAAAGGGCTCGCCTGGCTGAAAGCGGAAGGAGATGAGCTGAAAGGGCCGATCGCCAAGTTTTTCACCGATGAGGAACAGGCGGCGCTGCGTCGAGCGCTTGCTGTCGAAGACGGAGATTTGCTTTTGTTTGTCGCCGACGAAAAAGTGATCGTCGCAGCGGCGCTTGGGGCGCTCCGGCTGAAGCTTGGCAAAGAGCTCGGCTTGATCGACGAAGCGAAGCTCGCGTTTTTGTGGGTGACGGATTGGCCGCTTTTGGAGTATGACGAAGAAGAAGGGCGCTATTACGCCGCCCACCATCCGTTTACGATGCCGGTGCGCGACGACATTCCGCTGTTGGAGACAAACCCGGGCGCCGTTCGCGCACAGGCGTACGATTTAGTGTTAAACGGGTACGAGCTCGGCGGCGGTTCGCTCCGCATTTTCGAGCGCGACGTGCAAGAAAAAATGTTCCGCGCCTTAGGGTTCAGCGAAGAAGAAGCGCGCCGCCAGTTCGGATTCTTGCTTGAGGCGTTTGAATACGGCACTCCGCCGCACGGCGGCATTGCGCTTGGCCTTGACCGGCTGGTGATGTTGCTCGCTGGGCGCACGAACTTGCGCGATACGATCGCCTTCCCGAAAACGGCGAGTGCGAGCTGCTTATTGACGGAAGCGCCGGGGCCGGTCAGCGACAAGCAGCTCGAGGAGCTGCATTTGGCCGTTGTGCTTCCTCGTGAGGAATAATGGCGCCGTTGGAAGGAGAAACATTGACGGCAGAGGTTCACAAACGCGAAAAAATATGATACAATCAAAGCAACACACCGTCCTAATGTGTTCGTCGAGTCACCCATCGTTTTGACCGAACAGTAGATGATCCGGGAGCCCGGGGTTTCCAAGCGGCGTGCACGCCCCTTCGTCACAGGGGAAGCGCAAACCTTGGAACAGGGCACCCACCTATGGGAGAGCGGGTTCAAAACGAAGGTATCGACGGCACGATTGGGACTGGCGACATTAAGGAATCAACAGCATTTCCCCTATGCGGATGGCCGCATAGGGGTTTTGTTTTGCCAGCAAAATGCCGTTGCCTCTTTTGCTGTCTTGATGGTAGGATAAAAAGCGGCATAAACATCAATTTTGAAGCAAACGGAGAGGAGAACGATGCTGCACCAATTTTCCCGCAATGAACTCGCGATTGGCCCTGAAGGGTTGGAACGCTTAAAAAACGCCACCGTCGCCGTCCTTGGCGTCGGCGGTGTCGGGTCGTTCGCCGTCGAGGCGCTCGCCCGCTCCGGCGTCGGCCGGTTGGTGCTTGTTGATCGCGATAACGTCGATATCACCAACATCAACCGGCAAATCCATGCGTTGCTCTCGACCATCGGGCGTCCGAAAGTGGAGCTCATGAAAGAGCGCATCGCCGACATCAACCCGGCGTGCGAGGTGATCGCTTTGCAAATGTTTTATACGGAAGAGACGTATGAGCAATTTTTCGCCTATGATCTGGATTTTGTCATCGATGCGTCCGACACGATTGTGTACAAAGTGCATTTGATGAAACAATGCCTCAAGCGCGGCATTCCGATCATTTCCAGCATGGGTGCGGCGAACAAAATGGATCCGACCCGCTTTCGTATTGTCGACATTTCAAAAACGCACACCGATCCGATTGCGAAAGTCATCCGCGCCAAGCTGCGCAAAGAAGGGATTCGCCGCGGCATTCCGGTCGTCTTTTCCGATGAGAAGCCGGTGAAAATCCGCGAAGACGTTCGCCAAGTCGTCGGCAACGATGCTTCGCCGATCCGCAAAGCGAAAATGCCGCCATCATCGAACGCGTTTGTTCCGTCGGTTGCCGGGCTTATTATGGCGTCTTACGTCATCAATGAATTGTTAAAAGACATCCCCATCGCCCGCGTCGGCGAATGAGGAAACGATGGGCAGACAAGGAGCGATGCATGCCATTGCCTCTTGTTTTGTTATGAATGAGCCATCGGTTCGACTTGTCCACCCGTTTCGGAGAGAAGAAGCTGGGCGAGGGAAAAGCGGTCGCCTTCTTCGGAGGCAAGCTGACGGGCGCGGGCCATAATTTTGACGAGCGCCTCGTAATCTTCGTGCACCGTCGTCTGGCGCGCTTCCAAGCGTTCGGCCTTTTTGGCCAACTGTTCATTGCGAGCCTGCCACTCCGCCCGTTCCCGTTTCAGTCGCTCGTTTTCCCGGCGGGCGGCTTCCAGCTGCTCAACATCGTTCCGCAGCCTTTGCAAAAAGGAAATGCACTCGTCAAGCGTCAACGGGGCAGCCGGGAGAAACGGGGACGATCCCTCGGCAAGCTTCGGATCGTCAGGGGCGCCGAACGATACGGCGGCCGCCTCCTTTTGCCATTTTTTCATCATTTCCAATGCCCGTTTCCGTTCTTTTCGCTGTTTTTTTGCCTGTTCAATGGCTTCAAGGTGCCGTTTCCGCACCTCGGCGTTCCAGCGGAACCCGCATGCCGCCGCTGTGCGGTGCAGTTGTCTCCCAACGACTTCAAAAGCGGCAAGTTGCGTTTTTCCTTCGCGTATATATTGCAGCACCGTTTCAGCCAACAGTACATCTTCTTCATGTGACCAAGCATCCTGTCTTGTTTTCATGTTGTCCACCCCATCAAATGGTAATGTTGATATGGTCATAGTTTTTCCGTTTGATTTCCACTTTAAACTTCGCCCTTTTCATTTTTCCCATTTTCATGTATCATAGAAATAGTTTTGTATGACCGGTCAGTTCAAAACAATTAGACTGATTGGTCAAAATCGTGGGATGAGAGGTGGCATGATGACGTTTTTGACCAGGTTCAGTTTGAAAAATGCGGCAGCTGTGTTTGTATGTTCGTTTTTGCTCATGTTTCTAGGACTGTATTCCTTCTCCTCCTTGAAGGTCGATTTGCTGCCGAACATTGAATTTCCCCAGTTGTCGATTGAAGTGGTCTATCCTGGGGCTTCTCCGCAAGACGTGAATGAGGAGGTCACGGCCAAGCTCGAGGAAAAACTGAAGTCCCTTGACGGGCTTAAGCAAATGCAGAGTTCTTCCTATGAAGGAATGGCCGTTATGAATCTTGAATTTCCGTTTCGGACGGATATGGAGAAAATGGAGCGACAGGTCGAATCGCTCATTGATAAGGCAGGATTGCCCGATAATGTGCAAACGGAAGTCAATCGGTTTTCATTCGGTTCCATCCCGGTTTTCAACATTTCCTTGTTTGCCAAAAACGGAACCGATCTGCAAACGTTGCTGGAAACCGAAGTGATTCCAGAATTGAATAAAATCGACGGGGTGAATTCCGTTTCGATCGGTGGAGACAGCGAGCGCCTCATCCGGATCACAGTCGATCGGAAAAAGGCTGCTCAGGCGGGATTGAACTTGTCAGAGATTAAAAACCAAATCAATGAAAAGGTGTTGGCGTTCCCGGCTGGAACGTTGCAAACCGATACATGGCAAATTCCTGTTCGCGTCGAGGAAAAATTGAACACCATCCATGAGTTGAAAAATCTGAAACTCGTGCCGACAGCTGTTCCTATGGCGGCGAATGGATTGCAGCGCGTTGCGTCCGTGAAGCTTGGGGATATTGCGACGATTGAGGAAGTCAACGAGCAAAGCGAATTCGCCCGCTATAATTTGAAGCCATCGCTGTCGATGGCGGTGACGAAAAAACAAGATGCCAATACGAAGGACAGCGCTGACACCGCGAAAACCGTGGCCGTTTTCGAAAAAAAAATGCGCCGCATCGCGAATCAGCTCGCGCCCGGGGCAAAAGTGGGCGTGCAAGAGATGTCGAGCGGAGGGCCGCCAACGAATAATAACGTGAATATTGACTTATACTCCAATGATTTGGAGGCGCTCCAAACAGCAGCCAAACAGGTCGAGACGTATTTAAAACAACGCGATGATGTCAAAGATGTGACGAATAACTTGACGGAAAAGCAAAAACAAGTGATTGTCGCCATTGATCCGGAAAAGGCGGCCGCTTATGGCGTTTCGGGCATGCAATTGCTGGGGGCGGTGGCCGATGCGACCAAACCGGTCGATGTGGGGACGCTGAAACTCGGCGGCAAGGATGAGCAAGTCGAACTTTCGTATGATGAAACGTTGGGATCGATCGATGAGTTGAAAGAGCTTCCGATCGTGACGAGAAACGGAGTGATTCCACTTTCAGCTGTCGCCGAAGTGAAAGAGGCGGACGTGTATACGTCCATTCAAAAGCTGGACGGAAAAGTGTTTGCCCGCGTATCCGCCCAGATTGTCGGCGACAACATTCAGAAAGTAACGAATGATATTTCGAAACATGTAAATGATTTGAAAATCCCATCCGATGTCACAAGAAGGAGTAAGGAAGGAGAAAACATTGGGACGGAAAGAGGACATCATTGAAACGGCGATGAAATTATTCGCCGAAAAAGGCTATCACGCTACCTCCATGCAGGAAATAGCCGAGCGGAGCGGAGTAGCCAAAGGTTCGATTTACAATTATTTCAAATCAAAAGAAGAGTTGGCTGTATCGATTTTCCGCTACCATTATGAAGTCTTGTTTCGCCAGCTTAAACAAATCGAGGCTGATCCCGCCTTAACCGCGCGCGAGCGGTTAAGGCGTCAGTTGACTGTACAAATCCAGCTGTTTGACGAACATAAAGAGCTGGTGCAAATGCAGTTGGGCGAACAAGCTGTGAAGGTGAGCCATGAGGTGCAGCATCTGGTGTTTCGCATCCGCGCCCATACGCTCCACTGGTATCGCCGGGCGATTGAAGACATATACGGCGAACAAGTGCGTCCAGTTTCGTTTGATTGCGCGACGATGCTCAACGGAATGCTGAAAGAATATCTGATTTACTTGGCGGTAGACCGAAAGCCGCTGCTTCCTGAGAAGCTTGTCCCCTTCTTGCTCGATCGGCTTGATGCCATCGTTGCCAGCCTGCTTGACGGCAAGACGGGATTGCTCGATGAAACGGTGATGGCGGATTACATTGCTGCGGCGACCCAAGAGCGGAGTCAATGGAAAGAACGGGCCATCAGCTGTTTAGAGCGCATGGCGGCGTTGCGACCGGTTGAAGACGATATTCTTCGCTCGCTGCGCTTATTGAAGGAAGAACTCGAGAAAGGGGAGACAGCTAGGCGGTTTATGGTGGAGGCGCTTCTGCTCTATTTGGCGAAATACTCGCTTCCGCTGTACAATGAGTTGAAGGAGGCCATTGAACGCTATTTTTATTAAAACCACCGATTTTCCCACGGGGAGACGCCCCATTCGCCGAAAATGAATAGGCGGCATCGGAGGATGTCTGTGAACATAGCATCATCAATCTCAAGGAGGGGGGTCGGCATGCCCAAAACGACGGAGCCGCTTGCTTGGCGGATGCGGCCGCGGACGATCGATGAGATCGTTGGGCAACAGCACATCATTGGCCCTAGTACGCCGCTTTATAAAATGGTCAAAAAAGGTCATGTTCCATCGCTTTTGCTTTACGGAGAGCCGGGGACAGGGAAGACGTCGCTCGCTTACGCCATTGCCCGCACCGCCAGGCGCGAATGGGTCGCTATCAATGCGACGGCCGCCGGCAAAAAGGAAATCGAAGAGGCAGTCGAAGCGGCGCGCTGGTCAGGGAACGTCGTGTTGTTTATCGACGAAATCCATCGGCTGAATAAAGCGCAGCAAGACGTTTTGTTGCCGCATCTCGAATCCGGGCTCGTGACCTTGATTGGCGCCACAACGGAAAACCCGTTTCACGAGGTCAATCCCGCCATTCGCAGCCGCTGCGGGCAAATCCAACAACTGAAACCGCTCAAGCCAGATGACCTCATGATCATTCTGAAGCGGGCGCTCGCTGATCCGGAACGAGGGGTCGGCGAGCCGCCGGTTGTCATTGACGAGTCGTTGTTATGGCGCATCGCCGAGGCAGCCGGTGGGGATGCGCGCGTCGCGCTTTCGCTTCTGGAGGCGGCGGTTGCGGCTGCCGATGAGCGCCACGGCCGCTTGTATATTGATGAGGATATCGTGGCTTCATGCACCGCAAACCGCGGTTTTACCCATGACAAATATGGCGATCATTATTATTCGTTGTTGTCCGCGTTTCAAAAAAGTGTGCGCGGCAGCGATACCGATGCCGCGCTTCATTATTTGGCCCGTCTGCTTGAAGGCGGAGACTTGGCGTCCGTTTGCCGGAGATTGCTTGTGATGGCTTATGAGGACATCGGACTTGCCAATCCGATGATGGGAGTGAAAGTACAGGCAGCGGTCGAAGCGGCGGAACGCCTCGGACTGCCGGAAGCGCGCATTCCGCTCGCGGTTGTGACGATTGAACTCTGTTTAAGCCCGAAATCCAACAGTGCTTACAAGGCGCTGGACGCTGCCATTGCCGATGTCCGTTCCGGCAAGCTTGGCGATATTCCGGATCATTTAAAAGACGCTCATTACAAAGGGGCGGCTGCACTCGGGCGTGGACAAGGCTACTTGTATCCGCACGATTATCCGAACGGCTGGGTGGCGCAAGCGTATTTGCCCTCCGCTCTGGAAGGCGTCCGCTATTATGAACCGAAAGAGCATGGCGAGGAAAAACATTACGCCAAGGTGTACCGGCGGCTTGAGCAGTTGAAACAAGAGGTCAAGGTTCAGCCGTGAAGGGAAAGGGATTTTTATGATATAATAACATAGGCGTTTCATGCTCGCTTTGACCGAGCTGACCGGATGGAACGTGGCGTACATTCGCATCGGGATCGAAGCGTTCGTGCTGTTGGCCGGCTGGTTGCTCGGCGGCCCGGTGTCGTTTGGCACGTTCCTTTTTTGTGTGACGATCGGTTCGATGCCGGCTTGGTGCTGCCGTAATGCCAAAAGGTCGCAAGCCGCCTGCTTGGACCGGCCGCCGGCACTCGGCCGCAAGGGTTAAGCGGTTAGGAGGGATATGAATGAAGATTTCGACGAAAGGCCGATATGGCTTGACGATTATGATTGAATTGGCCAAAAAATATGGCGATCGTCCGATCTCGCTTCGTTCGATCGCCAAGGCGAACAATTTATCTGAACATTATTTAGAGCAGCTCGTCACGCCGTTGCGCAACGCCGGGCTCGTCAAAAGCATTCGTGGAGCGTATGGCGGCTATGTGCTCGCTGAGCATCCGGCGAAAATCACCGCCGGCGACATTTTGCGCGTGTTGGAGGGGCCGCTGACCCCGGTCGAGGAGCTCGAGGAGGAAGAGCCGGCGAAGCGCGAGCTATGGATTCGCATCCGCGATGCGGTCGAGGAAGTGCTCGACAGCACAACGCTCGAAGATTTGGCGAAGTATAGCGACGGGGATGAAGGGGCATATATGTTTTATATTTAAGCAACAGAAAGGAAAGGAGAATGACCGTTGGAACGGATTTATTTGGACCATGCGGCAACTTCCCCTGTCCATCCAGACGTAGCTGCCGGTATGGTTCAGTGGATGACGGAACAGTTCGGCAACCCGTCAAGCATCCATCATTTTGGACGGCAGAGCCGCCGCGCGGTCGATGAAGCGAGGGCTGTTGTCGCCCGCTCGATTGGGGCGAAAGAGACGGAGATTGTGTTTACAAGCGGCGGCACGGAAGCGGATAACTTTGCGGTCATCGGAACGGCCATAGCGAACCGTGGCCGCGGCAATCATATCATTACAACCGCCATCGAGCATCATGCGGTGCTGCGCGCTTGTGAATATTTAGAGACGCAAGGGTTTAAGGTCACGTATTTGCCCGTTGACGAACAAGGGACCGTATCGGTCGAGGATGTCAAGGCCGCGCTGCGCGATGAGACCGTTTTGGTGTCGGTCATGTTTGCCAACAACGAAGTCGGCACGATCCAGCCGATTCGAGAAATCGGGGCGCTGCTTCGCGATCATCCGGCTTATTTCCATACGGACGCCGTCCAGGCGTACGGGCTTCTTCCGATCGATGTGAATGAATACGGGATCGATTTGCTGTCGATTTCTGCTCATAAAATCAACGGCCCGAAAGGAAGCGGAGCTTTGTATGTCCGGGAAACGGTCCGCATCACTCCGCTCTTTTTCGGCGGCGAACAGGAGCGGAAGCGGCGCGCCGGCACGGAAAACGTCCCCGGCATCATCGGCTTGGCGCAGGCGGCGGAAATCGCTGAGCGAACAAGGGAAGAGAAACGTCGGCAATATGCGGCGTGGCGCGAGGCGATGCTTGCGATTTTCCGCTCCTCAGGGATCGATTATGCGGTCAACGGCCGCCCGGATGGCCTGCCGCATATTTTGAATGTCGCCTTCCCGGGAACGAATGTCGAATCGCTGCTCGTGAACTTGGATTTAGCCGACATTGCCGCCTCGAGCGGGTCAGCATGCACCGCCGGATCAATCGACCCGTCGCACGTGCTTGTCGCGATGTGCGGAAAAGAGTCGGAGCGCATCCGTTCGTCTGTGCGCTTCAGCTTCGGGCTCGGCAATACGATGGAACAAATTGAGCGGGCGGCCGAGGAAACAGTGAAGATCATAAAGCGGCTCACAAACCGCTAAAGGAGGATGTAAGGGATTTTGTCGAAAAATATTTTTTGGACACCCCTGAGAGGCCGAAAAGCCTTGATAAATCAACATTTCTAGAGGGAGGGAAACAGCATGAACAAAGCGCCGCACGAAACGCGCGTCGTCGTCGGCATGTCCGGCGGGGTCGACTCGTCGGTCGCTGCGCTGCTATTGAAAGAACAAGGATATGATGTGATCGGCATTTTTATGAAAAACTGGGATGACACCGATGAAAACGGCGTTTGCACGGCGACTGAGGACTACGAAGACGTCGTGCGCGTTTGCAATCAAATCGGTATCCCGTATTATGCGGTCAATTTTGAAAAACAGTATTGGGACAAAGTGTTTACGTACTTTTTGAATGAATACAAAGCCGGGCGCACGCCGAACCCGGACGTGATGTGCAATAAGGAAATTAAGTTCAAGGCGTTTTTAGAGCACGCCATGTCGATCGGCGCCGATTACATCGCAACTGGCCATTACGCCCGCGTCGAGTTTCGCGATGGCGAATATAAAATGCTGCGTGGAGCCGACCCGAACAAAGACCAAACGTACTTTTTAAACCAGCTCGGCCAAGCTCAGCTGTCGAAAGTGATGTTTCCGATCGGCCATTTGCAGAAAGCGGACGTGCGCCGGATCGCCAAAGAGGCTGGACTCGCCACCGCTGGAAAAAAAGACAGCACGGGCATTTGCTTTATCGGCGAACGCGATTTCAAAGAATTTTTGAGCCATTATTTGCCGGCTCAGCCGGGAGTGATGAAAACGCTCGATGGCGAAGTGAAAGGGCGGCATGACGGCGTCATGTATTACACGATCGGCCAGCGCCACGGCCTTGGCATTGGCGGCGGCGGCGAGCCGTGGTTTGTCGTCGGCAAGGATGTGCGCGAAAACGTGTTGTATGTCGCCCAAGGGTTTGAAAACGATTATTTGTACTCCACATCATTAAAAGCGATCGATGTCAACTGGGTGTCTGACCGCAAACCGGAAGCGCCGTTCCGCTGTACGGCGAAATTCCGCTATCGCCAGCCGGATGTCGGCGTCGAAGTTCGACCGCTTCCAGACGGCAAAGCCGAAGTCGTGTTCGATGAGCCGGCGCGGGCGGTGACGCCGGGGCAGGCGGTTGTGTTCTACAACGGCGAGGAGTGTCTTGGCGGCGGCATCATCGATGAAGTGTTCCGCAACGGCGAAAAGCTTTGGTATGTTGGTTGACGGATGTGCCGGTGCGCACGATCTTCAACCAGGCTATTAGGCTGGAGGCCATTGCTTGAAAATCACGTTGAATCAGGGAGGGGATGGGCGGTGGCCAATTTCAACGAACAAGGCTTGAGGTATATGCGCGAGGGGAAGTATGAGGAAGCCATCCGCTGTTTTTCCGCTGCGGTCGAACAGCATCCGGACGATCCAGCCGGGTACATTAACATTGGCACGGTTCTCGTTGCTGCCGGTGAAGAAGAGAAGGCGCTTGACTGTTTCCGGCAGGCGTTGAAAATTGACAAGAAGGCGGCGGCCGCGTATTACGGCATGGGTACAGTGCATTATAAGCGTGAGCAGTTCGCGAAAGCGAAAGATATGTTTGAGCGCGCGCTAGGGCTTGGTCTTGACGATGCCGATACGCATTTTATGCTCGGCATGTCCTTATGGCGGCTCGAGATGCCGCGGCTGGCGCTGCCGTATTTGCAGCGCGCGGCTGAGCTGAACGAGACGGATGCCGAAGCGCTGTTTCAGCTTGGCCTTTGCCTCGCCACGCTCGATTATGTCGATGAGGCGAAGCGTTATTTCGAAAAAACGTTGGAACTCGATCCGCGCCACGCTGATGCGTACTACAATTTAGGCGTCATTTATGCGTACAAAGATGAGCTCGATGCCGCCCGCAATATGTTTGCCGCTGCCTTGGAAGCCAAGCCCGATCACGTGCTTGCCGGATACGGAAAGAAACTGATGGAAAAGCGGCTTACGCCGTAAAAAGGCAGGGGGATGGCTGTTGCAAGAGCAACAAATCCTCGCCCTTGACGGACGCACGTTCATTAAAGGAGTGTGCTTGGCGGTCATTTTTCATAATGAGGAAACATTGTACACGGTCGTCCGCGTGCGCGTTGAGGAAACGAACGAAGCGCCCGTTGAGGAGGAAGTCGTCGTCACCGGCTATTTTCCGCGTTTAAACGAAGGGGACGTCTACATCTTTTACGGACAATTCCGCCAACATCCGCGTTTTGGCCGCCAATATGCGGCTAGTCAGTTCCGCAAACAGCTTCCGAACACGAAAGAAGGAGTCATTCATTATTTATCGAGCGGTTTGTTTAAAGGAATCGGCAAAAAAACGGCTGCGGCGATTGTCGAGACGCTCGGCGAAAACGCGATCGCCGCGATTTTGCGCGACCCCAGGGCGCTAGAGCGTGTGCCGAAGCTCACGAAAAAAAAGGCGAAGCAGCTGTACGATGCGCTTCGCGCCCACGAAGGGCTTGAGCAAACGATGATCGCCCTCGCCCAGCTCGGTTTTGGCCCGCAGCTGGCCATGAAAATTTACCAAGCGTATGGCGAAGAAGCGGTTGACATCATCCACGAGAACCCGTACCAGCTCGTTGAGGATATCGAAGGGATCGGCTTTGGCCGCGCTGATGAAATCGGGCGCCAGCTCGGCATTTCCGGCAGCCATCCGGCCCGGCTGCGCGCCGCCTCGTTGTTTGTTCTTGAACAGGCGTGCTTGCAGGAAGGGCACGTTTATTTGCGCGAGGAAGAGCTGATGGAGCGCATCGGGGAGCTGCTTGACGGAAGGCTGAGCGGTGCGGTGGATGGACGAGCGATCAGCCAAACGCTTCTGATGTTAAGCGAAGAAGGGAAGCTGATCGCCGAGCAAGGGCGTTATTATCTCCCTTCCCTTTACTTCGCCGAGAAAGGGATCGTCTCCAACATTAAGCGGCTGCTCGGGCAGACGCCGCCGTCGGCGTTTGCCGAGTCGGAGTTTTTGCTGGCGCTTGGGGCGCTTGAGGAACGGCTTGGCATGCAATATGCCCCCCAGCAAAGGGAAGCGATCCAACAAGCGCTTTCTTCGACGCTGTTTATTTTGACCGGCGGTCCGGGAACGGGGAAAACGACGGTCATCAAAGGCATCGTCGAGCTGTTTGCCGCCCTAAACGGCCTGTCTCTTGACCCGGATGACTACAAACAAGGCGAGCCGTTTCCGGTGCTGCTGGCCGCACCGACCGGCCGAGCGGCGAAGCGGATGAGCGAGGCGACCGGGCTGCCGGCGGCGACGATCCACCGCTTGCTTGGCTGGAATGGGGCGGAAGGGTTCAGCCGCGACGAGAACGAACCGATTTCCGGCAAGCTGCTTGTCATCGATGAGATGTCGATGGTCGACACGTGGCTCGCCAACCAGCTGTTAAAAGCCGTGCCAAACGGCATGCAAGTCATTTTTGTCGGCGATGAGGATCAATTGCCATCCGTCGGGCCAGGGCAAGTGCTGAAAGACTTGCTCTCTTCAGGCGTCATTCCGTTCGCTCGGTTGACCGAGGTGTATCGCCAGGCGGAAGGATCATCGATCATCGAGCTCGCTCATGAGATGAAGCGCGGCGTCGTGCCGGACGATTTGACCGCTCCGAAGGCAGACCGTTCATTCATCCGCTGCCGTGCGGGCCAGGTCGTCGATGTCGTGCGGCAAATCGCGGACAACGCGCGCAAAAAAGGGTTTTCCGTCAAAGATATTCAAGTGCTCGCCCCGATGTACCGTGGTCCAGCGGGCATTGACCAATTGAACAAAGCGCTTCAAGAGCTGTTCAACCCGCCGGCTGAGGGGAAGCGGGAGCTGTCGGTCGGTGAGATCGTCTACCGCGTCGGCGATAAGGTGCTGCAGCTCGTCAATCAACCGGAAGACAATGTGTTTAACGGCGACATCGGCGAAATCGTTGCCATTTTTTACGCCAAAGAAAATATCGAAAAGCAAGACTTGCTCGTCGTCTCGTTTGATGGCATTGAAGTGACGTACACACGGCAAGATTTAGGACAAATCACCCATGCGTACTGCTGTTCGGTTCATAAGGCGCAAGGAAGCGAGTTTCCAATCGTCATTTTGCCCGTCGTCAAAAGCTATTACCGGATGTTGAAACGGAATTTGTTGTATACTGCGGTGACAAGAAGCAAGCAGTTTCTCGTTTTATGCGGGGAAGAGGAAGCGTTTCGATTCGGCGTCGCAAAACAAAGCGACGGAGCGCGCCAGACGGCGCTCGCTGAGAAGCTGGCGGGGGCGGCGGCGCCGTTTGTCGAGGTCGAACTGCCGTTTGAAGAGGCGAACATGGGGATGGAAAACGTTACGCCGTATGACTTTATGGGCGATGAGCCAAGCTAAAGGTGGCTGGAAAGGTGGGAGAACGATGCGGACGTTTTCCGACGTCAAAGGGCTTCCCATTTATGAGCAAACGACAGGGAAAGCGGTCGGGACGATCGCGGACATTTGGTTTACCAGCCACGGCACGGTCAAAGGGTTGGTAGCGGAACGGGGCGGTTTGTTTGGCCGCCGCCGCTACTTGCCGCTTTCCGCCGTGCAGTCGTTCGAAAACGACCGAGTCATCATCTGTGATGCCGATAGCTTCCAGTTGTTTCCTTCT
Source organism: Geobacillus sp. Sah69 (assembly GCF_001414205.1). Classification (NCBI taxonomy): domain Bacteria; kingdom Bacillati; phylum Bacillota; class Bacilli; order Caryophanales; family Anoxybacillaceae; genus Geobacillus; species Geobacillus sp. Sah69. The sequence continues at coordinate 53,013 of NZ_LLKS01000019.1, forward strand.
TCTGACAGCGGCCACTCTCTTTACGGCGAACGCGGCCTCGCCGGCAGCATGGTTGTCGCCGCGGACGGAACAACGATCGGACTGTTGGATGACGTATATTTTGACGGGCAATTGGGCAAAATTGACGGATACGAGATCAGCGAGGGATTTTTTTCCGATTTGACCGAAGGAAAGAAACGGATGAAGGCAGTTCCGTTCACCGCCAGGGAAGGCGTGATCACCGTGGAAACTATGATGTAAGGAGAGTGGCTGTCGATGCTCATTTGCCCCAATTGCAAGCGAAAAAATCTGGGGAAAATTGGTGTCAACCAGTATTATTGCTGGGATTGCTTCATTGAGCTGTCCGTCTCGAAAGGGATGATCCACGCCCATCAAGTGGAAGAAGACGGAACGTTGAGTTCTCTTGACGACTTGTTTGACGACCACGAACGCACGATCCAATTTTAGGGGGGACACGCATGAACCGGATGATGACGTCGCTGTTAGCAGTCGGATTAGGCGTCGCCGCTTATCAGCTCGCCCAACGAAACGATTGGATGAACGGTCGCACGATGCGGAGGATGCGCCGCCGCTTGATGCAAGCGATCCGCTGACGGCGCTCGCCCTCGCCTTTGCGCGGGGGCGTCGCCTTGTGGCTGTCAAATAGTGCTAAAAGCGGTGAAGGCATATTTCCCGCCGCATCTCCTACACTAAACGGTAGGAGGTGTGGCGATGGGCGAGCAACAATGGCTGTCGTTCTTTCGCATCGGAAAATGGCTGCTCATGACGGCAATCATCTATTTGATCGTTCGGATGAAAGACGTTTGGCGGCCGGTCATTGATTTTATCGCAACGGTGTTGACGCCGTTTTTGCTGGCGTCGTTTATTACGTATTTGCTCTACCCGCTTGTGGAATCCATCCATCGCAAAGGAATGCCGCGCGCCCTTGCCATTTTGTTGATTTATTTGTTGTTTTTCGGTTTGGTCGGTTACGGCTTGTACCGCGGCGTGCCGCTATTCATCGCCCAGTTGCGTGAACTGGATGAACAGCTGCCGTCTTTGATGAATACATACCGACAATGGGTGCGCCACATCCACGACGAGACGTCGAATTGGCCGCTTGAGGTGCACACACGCATCGAGGCGATGTTTGGCGAGATCGAGCAGGCAGCGGCGGCCGCCGTCGCGATGGCGATCAACGCCGCCAAATCGTTCATCGGTTCGGCGGCGACGCTGTTGATCATTCCGTTTATCGTCTTCTATATGTTAAAAGACATCGATGTGTTGAAAAAAGCGATTTGGTACATGACACCGAAGCGGTGGCGTGGGCCGGGGATGACGTTTTTGAAGGATGTCGATGAATCGCTCGGCGGCTACATTCGCGGCCAGCTGTTCGTCTGTGCAGCGATCGGTCTTGCGGCATCGCTCGGCCTTTGGCTCGCCGGCATGGACTATCCGCTTTTGCTAGGATTTATCATCGGGCTGACGAACATCATTCCGTACTTCGGCCCGTTGCTCGGCGCGATTCCGGCTGTGATTTTGGCGGCGACCATCTCGCTCAAAATGGTGATCATCGTGCTGATCATCATTTTTGCCTTGCAGTTTCTTGAAGGGAACGTTTTATCACCGTTCATTGTCGGCAAAAGCGTGCATATGCATCCGCTTGTCATTATGTTCGCGCTGTTTGCCGGCGGCGAGCTGGCCGGCGTGCTCGGCCTCATCCTCGCCGTCCCGACTGCAGCAGTGCTGAAAGTGGCCGTATCGCACTGGAAAGAACATTACGCCTCGCATTGACAAACGCTTGCTGCTTGTCTATAATCTTTCAATGAACAAAGCGAATACATAACGCGATGACGGATCGAGTATGTTGCAGTCCATCTTAACGCGCAACCGGCGCACAGAGAGGAATTTCCGCGGCTGAAAGAAATTCCAGATGAAGGGCAACAGAAGGCTAATCCGGAGCGCAGGCAAAACCTGACGCAAGGCTGCGTTACGGCCGAAGAGGTGATGGGCATTTTCTGCCCATAAACAGGGTGGTACCGCGAGCGCAACTCTCGTCCCTGCCAAGGGATGGGAGTTTTTTTATAGAAAAAACAAAGGGGAGGATCATCATGAAGAAACTGACATCTGCCGAAGTGCGGCGCATGTTTTTAGAGTTTTTCCAGGAAAAAGGCCATATGGTGGAGCCGAGCGCATCGCTCATTCCGGTTGACGACCCGTCGCTGCTGTGGATCAACAGCGGCGTCGCGACGTTGAAAAAGTATTTTGACGGCCGCATCATTCCCGAAAATCCGCGCATTTGCAATGCGCAAAAATCGATTCGCACGAACGATATCGAAAATGTCGGGAAAACGGCGCGCCACCATACGTTTTTTGAAATGCTCGGCAACTTTTCGATCGGCGATTATTTCAAGCGTGAAGCGATCCATTGGGCATGGGAGTTTTTAACGAGCGACAAATGGCTCGGTTTTGATCCGGAACGGTTGTCCGTCACGATCCATCCGGAAGACGAGGAAGCGTACAACATTTGGCGCAACGAAATCGGCTTGCCAAAAGAGCGGATCATTCGCCTTGAAGGCAACTTCTGGGACATCGGCGAAGGCCCGAGCGGCCCGAATACGGAAATTTTTTATGACCGCGGTGAAGCGTTCGGCAACGACCCGAACGACCCGGAGCTGTACCCAGGCGGGGAAAACGAGCGCTACTTGGAAGTATGGAACCTTGTCTTTTCGCAGTTCAACCATAACCCGGACGGCACGTACACGCCGCTGCCGAAGAAAAACATCGACACCGGCATGGGCTTGGAGCGGATGTGCTCGATTTTGCAAGATGTGCCGACAAACTTTGAAACCGACTTGTTTATGCCGATCATCCGCGCCACCGAGCAAATTTCCGGCGAACGGTATGGCGAAGATCCGGAGAAAGACGTCGCGTTTAAAGTGATCGCCGACCATATTCGCGCGGTGACGTTTGCGATCGGCGATGGGGCGCTGCCGTCCAACGAGGGCCGCGGCTATGTGCTGCGCCGCCTGCTCCGCCGCGCCGTGCGCTACGCGAAACACATCGGCATTGAGCGTCCGTTTATGTACGAGCTCGTCCCGGTTGTCGGCGAAATTATGCATGACTATTATCCGGAAGTGAAAGAAAAAGCCGATTTTATCGCCCGCGTCATCCGCAGTGAGGAGGAGCGGTTCCATGAGACGCTTCACGAAGGGCTCGCCATTTTAAGCAACGTGATCGAGAAGGCCAAATCCGAAGGAAGCGACGTCATCCCCGGCGAGGACGTGTTCCGTCTGTACGATACGTACGGCTTCCCGATCGAGCTGACGGAGGAATACGCGGCAGAAGCGGGAATGAAAGTCGACCATGACGGGTTTGAACGAGAAATGGAACGGCAGCGCGAACGGGCACGCGCCGCCCGCCAAGACGTGGATTCGATGCAGGTGCAAGGCGGCGTCCTTGGCGACATTAAAGACGAAAGCCGCTTCGTCGGTTACGATGAGCTCGTCGCTTCTTCCACCGTTCTCGCCATCGTCAAAGACGGACAGCTTGTCGAGGAAGTCCGCGCCGGCGAAGAGGCGCAAATCATCGTCGATGTGACGCCATTTTACGCCGAAAGCGGCGGACAAATCGCTGACCAAGGCGTGTTTGAAAGCGAAACAGGAACAGCGGTCGTCAAAGATGTGCAAAAAGCGCCGAACGGCCAACATCTTCATGCGATCATCGTCGAGAGTGGTACGGTGAAAAAAGGTGCGGTGTATACGGCGCGCGTTGATGAAGCGAAACGGGCCCGCATTATCAAAAACCATACGGCAACCCATTTGCTCCATCAAGCGCTAAAAGACGTGCTCGGCCGCCATGTCAACCAAGCGGGGTCGCTTGTCACCCCGGACCGGCTTCGTTTTGACTTCACCCATTTTGGGCAAGTGAAGCCAGAGGAGCTCGAGCGCATCGAAGCCATCGTCAACGAACAAATTTGGAAAAGCCTCCCGGTTGACATTTTTTATAAACCGCTCGAGGAAGCGAAAGCGATGGGCGCGATGGCGCTGTTTGGCGAAAAATACGGCGACATCGTCCGCGTCGTCAAAGTCGGCGACTACAGCCTCGAGCTGTGCGGAGGCTGCCATGTGCCCAACACATCAGCCATCGGCCTGTTTAAAATCGTCTCCGAATCGGGCATCGGCGCCGGCACGCGTCGGATTGAAGCGGTGACCGGAGAAGCGGCATACCGCTTTATGAGTGAACAGCTGGCTATTTTGCAAGAGGCGGCGCAAAAGCTGAAAACAAGCCCGAAAGAATTGAATGCGCGTCTTGACGGACTGTTTGCCGAGCTGAAAGAGCTCGAGCGCGAAAATGAATCGCTTGCTGCCCGCCTCGCCCATATGGAAGCTGAGCACCTCACCCGTCAAGTGAAAGATGTAAACGGCGTGCCGGTGTTGGCGGCAAAAGTGCAGGCCAATGACATGAATCAACTGCGGGCCATGGCTGATGATTTGAAACAAAAGCTCGGCACGGCGGTCATCGTGTTGGCGTCCGCCCAGGGCGGAAAAGTGCAACTGATTGCCGCAGTAACGGACGATTTGGTGAAAAAAGGATTCCATGCCGGCAAGCTGGTGAAAGAAGTAGCGTCGCGTTGCGGTGGGGGCGGCGGCGGGCGCCCGGATTTGGCGCAAGCTGGCGGCAAGGACCCAAGCAAGGTCGGCGAAGCGCTCGGTTATGTCGAAACATGGGTGAAATCCGTTTCCTAATTGGCGCGGATCGTGTACAATGGATGTAAAAGGACGGGGTGCCTGAATAAGGAGCGAGGTGGAAACGGTGAGTTCGTTTGACCAAACGATGCAGTTTCATTTTTCCGAAGAGCCGGCGGAAACGAATGTCCGCGAAGTGTTGTTGACGGTGTATGACGCCTTGAAAGAAAAAGGCTACAACCCGATCAACCAAATTGTCGGCTACCTGCTGTCCGGCGACCCGGCTTACATCCCGCGCCATAAAGATGCGCGCGCGCTCATCCGCAAAATTGAACGCGACGAATTAATCGAGGAATTGGTGAAATTCTATTTACAGGGGCAACGAAAGGATTAACCTGATGCGGACGCTAGGATTAGATTTGGGAACGAAAACGCTCGGCGTTGCCGTTAGCGACGAACTCGGCCTTACAGCGCAAGGATTGGAGACGATCGCCATTGATACGGAGCGCGGCGACTACGGCTTAAAGCGGCTGCGCGCCCTTATCGATGAGTACGGCGTCGATGCGATCGTCGTCGGATGGCCGAAAAACATGAACGGCACGCTCGGACCGCGCGCTGAGGCAAGCGAGCGGTTCGCCGCCAAACTGCGCGAGGAGTTTTCTTTGCCCGTTGTGCTTTGGGATGAACGGCTGTCGACGATGGCCGCCGAACGGATGTTGATCGCTGCCGACGTCAGCCGGAAAAAGCGGCGGAAAGTGATCGACAAAATGGCGGCGGCCGTCATTTTGCAGTCATATTTGGACAGTAAACGATAAATTGGAGGAGAAAACATGGAACACGGAGACCGTCATATTACCGTTGTCGACGAACATGGCAACGAGCAGCTGTGCGAAATTTTGTTTACGTTTGAATCGGACGATTTTGGCAAATCGTACGTGTTTTACTATCCGGTCGGCGCCGAAGCCGAAGATGAGGACGGCGAGACAGAGGTGCACGTCTCAGCCTTTGTCCCAGGCAATGAAAACGAAGAGGGCGAGCTGCTCCCGATCGAAACGGAAGAAGAATGGGATATGATTGAAGAAGTGTGGAATACGTTTTGCGCCGAGCAAGAAGGAGAAGACGAGGCGTAACGGACAAAACGGCTGCCTGCGGGCGGCCGTTTTTTAGCGTCCAAAGGCGAAAAATGCCGAAAGTTGTAGTATAATATGGCCGATGAAAGGAGGCTGGAAATGAACCGGAATGGTTTCAAGGCGCCCAAGGCGCGGCTTGGACGGAAAACCGTCTTGATCGTCTGCGCCGTCCTGCTGGCTGCAATCGTCATCGCCGGCGCCGGCAGTTTTTTCTACATCCGTTCGGCGTTCCAGCCGGTTGCTCCGAACGATCGCACTCCTGTCCATGTGTCGATTCCGGTCGGCTCATCGGCGGCGGATATTGCCGAACAGCTTGAACGAAAGCGGCTCATTAAAAGCGCGGCCGTCTTTCGCTTCTATGTTCGCTGGAAAAACGAGTCAGGCTTTCAAGCGGGGGAGTATGAGCTGACGCGGGCGATGCCGATGGCGCGCATCATCGAGCTATTGCAAACCGGCCGGTCGCTAAAAATCGGATTGAAGCTCACCATTCCAGAAGGATCGCAACTTGTGCAAATCGCTGCCATCATCGCCGCCAAAACCGGGTACAAGCAGGAAGACGTGATGAAGCTGTTGAACGATCGCGCGTATATTGAACAGCTTCGCCGCACGTACCCTGAGTTGTTGACAGCGGACATTTTTCAGCGCGGCATTCGTTATCCGCTTGAAGGCTACCTGTTTCCGGCCACTTACGTGTTTGCCGACCAAAAGCCGCCGCTTCCGGAGATCATTGAGGCGATGGTCGCGAAAACGGCGGAGGTGCTTGGTCAATACAAAGAGACGATGAAAGAAAAACAATTGTCGCCGCATCGATTGTTGACCATGTCGTCGTTAATCGAAGAAGAGGCGACCGAGAAAGCCGACCGCGAAAAAATCGCCAGCGTCTTTTACAACCGGCTGCGCATCGGCATGCCGCTGCAAACCGATCCGACCGTCCTGTACGCGCTCGGCAAACATAAAGATCGGGTGCTGTATAAAGACTTGCAAGTTGATTCGCCGTATAATACCTACATTCATCAAGGGCTGCCGCCCGGTCCGATCGCCAACGCCGGCGAGATGTCGATCGAAGCGGCGCTTCAGCCGGCTGCGACCGACTATTTATACTTTCTGGCCACTCCGGCGGGCGACGTCATTTTCACGAAAACGCTCGCCGAGCATAACCGCGAAAAAGCGAAATACATTGGGAAACAATAGCGCAAACTGGAAGTTGCTTGCTCAATGGGCAAAACGGCTTCGCTTTTTTGCCCGTTTATGATACTATAATAAAGTTGAACAGCGCCCCCGCCTGAATCGGGCGGCGGCCAACGATAAGAGTCGGTTGGCGGCTCTTATTTTTCATGCTGATGACATGATCGACGGAGGAGGAGTCCTCTTGCTTTCAGAACATATCGTCCGTTATTTGCGGCAGTTGCGCCCGGCGCCGGATGCAGAAATCGCGGAAATGGAGCGGTACGCCCGCGAACAGCGCGTGCCGATCATCGATCCGGTGAGCATGGAAGTGCTGCTGTTTGTGTTGAACTTGGCTGCGCCGCGCCGCATTTTGGAAATCGGCACCGCGATCGGCTATTCGGCGATCCGGATGGCGAAGGCGCTGCCGGATGTGCGCATTGTGACGATTGAAAAAGACCGGGAGCGGTACGAGCGCGCCCGTTTTTATATCGAGAAAATGAACATAGCCGGACGGATTGAGGTGATTTTGGGCGATGCGCTTGACGCTGTGGCGGATGCGGCAGCGGCGGCGCCGTTTGATGTGCTGTTTATCGACGCGGCCAAAGGGCAATATGAGCGCTTTTTTACGCTGTATGAGCCGCTTCTGGCCGAGGGCGGCCTTGTCATTAGCGACAACGTGCTGTTTAAAGGGCTTGTCGCGGCTGAAGAGCCTGCGGGCAATAAGCGGCTGTGGAACATCGCGCAAAAAATCCGGCGCTACAATGAATGGCTGATGGCCCGGAGCGATTACGACACGGTCATCATTCCCGTTGGAGACGGGCTGGCTATATCGAAAAAACGAGGTGAACGAGAATGAAAAAACCGGAATTGCTCGTCACGCCGACGAGCGTTTCCCATATTGAGGAATTGGCTGAAGCGGGAGCGGACGCTGTAATGATCGGCGAACAGCGCTATGGCTTGCGGCTTGCCGGCGAATTTTCCCGCGCCGACGTTGCTGCGGCCATCGAAGCGGCTCACCGGCACGGCATGAACGTGTATGTGGCGATGAACGCCATTTTTCATAATGACAAAGTCGATGAACTGGGCGATTATATCGCTTTTGTCGCCGCCGCCGGCGCTGACGCCATCGTGTTTGGCGACCCGGCCGTGCTGTTGACGGTTCGCGAGGCCGCCCCTCATATGAAGCTCCACTGGAGCACGGAAACGACGGCGACGAACTGGTATACGTGCAACTATTGGGGGCGAAAAGGAGCGAAGCGCGCTGTCTTGGCCCGCGAGTTGAACATGGACGCCATTTTGGAAATCAAAGCCCATGCCGAAGTGGAAATCGAAGTGCAAGTGCATGGGGCGACGTGCATGTACCAATCGAAGCGTTCGCTCATCGGCAACTACTTCGAGTATCAAGGAAAAGTGATGGAAATTGAACGAAAAAAATATGAAAAAGGGATGTTTTTATACGACAAGGAGCGCGACAACAAATATCCGATTTTTGAAGATGAAAACGGCACGCATATTATGAGCCCAAACGATGTTTGCATCATCGACGAGCTTGGCGACATGATCGAAGCCGGCATTGACAGCTTCAAAATCGATGGCATTTTGCATGAGCCTCGCTACATTACGGAAGTGACAAAGCTGTACCGCCGCGCCATTGATATGTGCGCCAAAGACCGCGAGCAGTATGAGCGGAAAAAAGAGGAGCTGCTTGCCGCTGTTGAGGCGCTCCAACCGCCGCACCGCCGATTGGACACCGGATTTTTCTTCAAAGAGACGATTTATTGACAAAGGAGGGAGAACGAATGCTGCTGAAAAACGACCGCATTTCCGAAATCGTTGACGGCAAGCGCGTCATTGTGAAAAAACCGGAATTGCTTGCGCCGGCCGGCAACCTGGAAAAGCTGAAAATTGCCGTCCATTACGGGGCGGATGCCGTCTTTATCGGCGGCCAAGAGTACAGCCTGCGCGCCAACGCCGACAACTTCACGATTGACGAAATTCGCGAAGGAGTTGAATTTGCCAACCGATACGGAGCAAAAGTATACGTCACGGCCAACATTTATGCGCATAATGAAAACATTCCCGGCCTTGACGACTATTTGCGGGCGCTCGAAGATGCCGGCGTCCATGGCATTATCGTCGCCGACCCGCTCATTATTGAGACGGCGCGCCGGGTGGCGCCGAAGCTTGAAGTGCATTTAAGCACCCAGCAATCGCTTTCGAACTGGAAAGCGGTCCAGTTTTGGAAAGAGGAAGGGCTCGAGCGGGTCGTGCTCGCCCGCGAGGTAAGCGCCGAGGAAATTCGGCAAATCAAAGAAAAAGTCGATATCGAAATCGAGGCGTTCATCCACGGAGCGATGTGTTCCGCCTACTCGGGCCGCTGCGTGTTGAGCAACCATATGACGGCGCGCGACTCGAACCGCGGCGGGTGCTGCCAGTCGTGCCGCTGGGACTATGACTTGTACCAGCTGGCTGACGGACGGGAAATCCCGCTGTTTGCTGAGGGCGATGCTCCGTTTGCCATGAGCGCGAAAGATTTAAACCTCATCCGCGCCATTCCGGCGATGATTGAGCTTGGCGTTGACAGCTTGAAAATTGAAGGGCGGATGAAGTCGATCCATTATGTGGCGACGGTTGTGAGCGTCTACCGGAAAGTGATTGACGCCTACTGTGCCGACCCGGATCATTTCACGATCCGCGAAGAGTGGGTGCGGGAGCTTGACAAGTGCGCCAACCGCGAAACAGCGCCGTCTTTTTTTGACGGGTTTCCGGATTATACGAACCATATGTACGGTACGCACAGCCGGAAGACGACACATGAGTTTGCCGGCCTTGTGCTTGGCTACGATCCGGAGACCGGCATCGCCACCATCCAGCAGCGCAACCATTTTAAACCGGGTGATGAGGTCGAATTTTTCGGCCCGGAAATCGAAAACTTTACCCAAGTGATCGATACTATTTGGGATGAAGATGGCAACAAGCTCGATGCGGCCCGCCACCCGCTGCAAATCGTCAAAGTGCGAGTTAAACGCCCTCTCTTCCCGTACAACATGATGAGAAAGGAGAATTGAGATGGCGGACAAGCCCGTTGTCATCGGCGTCGCCGGCGGCTCCGGCTCGGGAAAGACGAGCGTTGCCCGCGCAATTTATGACCATTTCGGCGATCACTCGATTCTTGTGCTCGAGCAAGATTTTTATTACAAGGACCAAAGCCATCTCCCGTTTGAAGAGCGGCTGAAGACGAACTACGACCATCCGTTGGCGTTTGACAACGACTTGTTGATCGAGCACGTTCATCGGCTGCTTCGCTACGAGCCGATCGACAAGCCGGTGTATGACTATAAGCTGCATACCCGTTCGAACGAAGTCGTCCGCGTCGAGCCGAAGGATGTCATTATTTTGGAAGGCATTCTCGTTTTGGAGGATGAGCGGCTCCGCAATTTGATGGACATCAAAGTGTACGTCGACACCGACCCGGACATTCGCATCATCCGCCGCCTCATCCGCGATATGAAAGAGCGCGGCCGCACGTTTGATTCGGTCATTGAGCAGTATTTGTCCGTCGTGCGGCCGATGCACAACCAGTTTGTCGAACCGACGAAACGCTACGCGGACGTGATCATTCCAGAAGGCGGGCAAAACGCAGTCGCCATCGATTTAATGGTGGCAAAAATTCGCACAGTTCTTGAACAAAAAGCGTTTTTATAATAACATAACAGAGACAAAACAATATATTATATACCAAGTAAGCGTACGAACAGTTGTTTTTCTGTTCGTACGTTTTACATAATGCAAAACATAGAGGAGTGAGACAAATGGCGAATGAAAAGCAGTATCCAATGACGAAAGAGGGAAAAGAGAAACTGGAACAAGAGCTTGAGTACTTAAAAACGGTCAAGCGGAAAGAAGTCGTTGAACGAATCAAAATCGCTCGCGGGTTCGGGGATCTGTCGGAAAACTCGGAATATGACGCCGCGAAAGACGAGCAAGCGTTTGTGGAATCGCGCATTCAAATGCTTGAAAATATGATCCGCAACGCCGTCATCATTGAAGAAGACAAAGAAAACCCGGATGTCGTCTCGCTTGGCAAGTCGGTGACGTTCATCGAGCTTCCGGACGGCGAAGAAGAGACGTACACGATCGTCGGCAGCGCCGAGGCCGACCCGTTCGAAGGGAAAATTTCCAACGACTCGCCGATTGCCAAATCGCTTCTCGGCCGCCGCGTCGGCGATGAGGTGACGGTGCAAACGCCGGGCGGAGAAATGCTGGTCAAAATCGTGGCGGTCAAATAAACAGGCGGACCGCCGCGTCCGGGCCGCTCCGAATGAAGGTTGCAGCAAATCGCCGCCGACGGCACGTTTGAAAGGAAAGCACCTCGTCGAAACTGATGATGAGGTGTTTTCATTATGTGGAAAAAACGGACAATCGTCACCATCGCGCTCATCCAGGCTGCCTTGCTGTTGCTGATCGGCCGGTTAGCGCAAATCCAGCTCATTGATTCGGAATCGTTTGCCGGCCGCAATTTAATCGCGGAAAGCGTCGCCCAGCGTACGCAGGAGCTGACAATTGACGACGGGCGCGGCTCGTTCGTCGATCGGAATGGCCGCCCGCTGACAAAGCGGTACGTGCCGTCGCTTGTGCTGTTTCCGTTTTTGGCGACGATGAAATGGCCGATTGAGCAAGTCGCCCGCATCGCCGGCGTTACGGTGGAAGACATCCGCCGCCAGCTTGAGGAGGCAAACGGCCCGTTCATCCTGCAGCAAGACGGCGAGCCGCTCGCCTTAAGCGCGAGCCAAATGAAGCAAATTAACGACTTGCGCATCCCCGGGGTTTTTGCCGTCAAGAAACAATATCCGCTTGAGACGGTGTATGCGCCGCATTTGCTTGGCTTTACCCGGAAGGATGAGAAGCTTCTGCGCACGCGCTATCCGAAGCGTTCGCTCCCGCCGCAGGCTGAAGTTGGCATTCAAGGGCTTGAGAAGGCGTTCGACGAGTTTTTGCTCACAGATGGCGAAACGAAGCTGTTGTACCACGTTGACGCTGAAGGAAGGCCGCTGTTTGGGCTTGATGTGAAATACAGCGACCCGGGCAATCCGTTTTACCCGGCGACTGTCCAAACGACGCTCGATCGTGATATCCAGCAAGAAATGGAGCAAATCGTGGACCGGTACGGGTTGAAAAAAGGCGGGCTCGTCCTGCTCGATGTGGACGACAGCAGCGTGCTCGCCATGGTCAGCCGCCCCAATATGAATCCGCGCGACCCGTATAAAAACCGCGGGGCGGAAAATCAAATGGTGCTGCCGCAAATTCCCGGCTCCGTCTTTAAAACGGTTGTCGCCGCCGCGGCGCTTGAGGAAGGGCTGGCTTCGCCTGCTGCGATGTTTGATTGCAGCAAAAAAATTGACAGCACGACGCTGGATGAGGAGCACGACTACGGCATGCTCAACTTGGCCGACAGCTTTGCCGTCAGCTGCAACAACGCGTTTGCCGCGCTCGGCAAACAGCTCGTTCGCCATGACCCGGATGCATTGGAAACGTATGCGGAAAAGCTCGGGTTGTATCCGACAGCCGGCTGGGAAGGAGCCGTGTACCATGAGGAACATTTCCGTCAATTTCCAGAAGAGCAGAAAGGAACGATTTGGCACGACAAGCGCGATAAGCGGGTGCCGCTTGCCGTGGCGCAAACGGCCATTGGGCAAAAAGATGTGCGCGTCTCCCCGCTTGGCGTCGCCAACATGATGGCGACGATCGCCCGCGGCGGCGAGGCCTTGAAGGTGCGGGTCGTGGACAAAGTGCTGTATAAAAACGGGACGACGTTGTTTTCGTTTTCACCCGAGCCGGCGACGGACAAGGAGCCGCTTGCGCCGCAAACGGCAAGGCAGCTCCAGCAGCTGCTGCGCGGCGTCGTCATCAATGAAGACGGCACCGGCCGCCGCTTTCGCTCGCTTCCGTACGAAGTGGCCGGCAAATCCGGGACGGCGGAGACAGGAAAAACGAAGGGCGGCAGCGAATTAATCAATAAATGGTTTGCCGGCTATTTCCCAGCTGACCGCCCGAAATACGCCCTCGCCGTCGTCGAGCTCGACTGCCCGAGCGGACAGGCGGCCACGAATGATGTGTTTGCCGCGGCGGTTGAGGCGCTTTATGCGTATGACCGAAACAAAAACGACCAGGAGTGACGAATCGATATAATGAATTCGTTGCGGCCACATAAAGGAGGGGGAGGCCGATGCAACAAACCGGAACACGTTTTGCCACCCGCGCCAAGCGGCGGAAAATCAACCGCTGGCTCAATGGAGCAATCGCCGTTGTGGTGTTGCTCATTCTCATTGTCGGTTGGAACATATTGTTCGGCGGCGAGCCGAGCCATAAAGCGGCGGATGCTGAGGCGAAGCCGGCTGCGGGGGCGGATGGGGCGAAGCGGGTCGAAATCGAAACGGGAGAACCGACCGCGCCGTCTGAAACGGAGGAAGCTGCTTCCGGGGACGAGTCCGAACCGGCTGAAGAGGAAGCCGAACAAGACGTGACGGCAACGCCGGGGCCGCCGGGGTCGAATATTGAAAAAGAAATCGTCAACCCGGCATGGCAGCCGGTCGGCACGACGCAATCAGAGCCGCATGAAACGGTGTTTAAAAAAGATTCGGTGGACTGGAAGGAAATGCTCGATGCGGTCAGCTATGCGACCGGCATCGCGCCGGACGATATGATCGTTTGGTTCATCGGCAACAATGGGCCGAACAAAGCGGTGGCGACGATTTCAACGAGAGACCAGACCGCCCATTACCGAGTGTATATTGAATGGGTGACGAATGAAGGATGGAAGCCGACGAAAGTGCAAAAGCTGCGGGAAAAACCGTAGCGATTTTTGAAGGGGAACAGGTGCCCGCTTAGAAGGGGCGCCTGTCATTTTTTTGCCTTAAAGTGGACGACGGCACTGTAAAACCGCTTCCCGTTTTCCATGACATGCATTTGGTGCGACACATGATGGACGGAAAGCAGCAGCGCTTTGTTATGCTCGATTTGCTCGTTGATTTTTTTTTCAAGCGTTCGCAAGTCGTCAGCTTCAAAAAACTCCACTTTGTCTTCAATCAAATCAAGGGAAATGTTCACCATGTCTTTGCCTCCTTTCATCGACAGTGTAGCAAATTTTCCCGCTTCCATCCACCCGCGCAATAGAAGCGGCGATGGGGAACAATACAAATGACAGCGAGCACGATCATTGAACGGCGGAAGAAGTTATGGTACAGTGGGAGCAGGTTATCATCTAAAGAATACTATGTTTATAGGAATTATAAACTTTATGGAGTGAGGCCATATGGGCAGGGAATTTCTTGGTTTGTTCGAGCAATGGGCGGAGTCATACGATCGATCAGTCGAAGGGGGAGATGAGCAATACCGCGATGTGTTTGCCGGTTATGATCGCATTTTAAACACTGTCGCTGATAAAGCCGGCCGTGTTGTGCTTGAATTTGGCGTCGGCACCGGCAATTTGACGAAAAAGCTGCTGGAGCGCGGCAAAACGGTATACGGCATCGAGCCGTCGGCGCCGATGAGAAAAAAAGCAACGGAAAAGCTCGGCGGCCGGGCGGTCATTATGGACGGCGATTTTTTGCAATTTCCGGTTCCTCCTGAGCCAGTCGACACCATTGCCAGCACGTACGCGTTTCACCATTTGACGGATGAGGAAAAAGACGAGGCGCTCGGCAAATATAGCCAACTGCTCCAAACTGGTGGTAAAATAGTGTTTGCCGATACGGCGTTTCGCGACAAAAAGGCGTTCCGCCAAGCTGTCGAAGCCGCACGGGAGCGCGGCTTCCACGATTTGGCTGACGATCTTGAGCGCGAATATTACACGACGCTTGACGTATTGGCTTCGCTGTTTGCCAGCCATGGCTTTTCCGTCTCCTTTGCGCAGCAAAACGCGTTCGTCTGGGTGATGGAGGCGGTGAAACAACCGACATAGAAAGAGGGAGAACGATGAAGGCAGCCATCATTGGAGCAATGGAAGAAGAAGTGGCCATTTTGCGCGCACGCATGGAAGGTCGCGAGGAAACGGTGATCGCCGGATGCGAGTTTTCCACCGGCCGCCTTGGCGGTGCCGAGGTGGTGCTGCTCAAGTCCGGCATCGGCAAGGTGAATGCGGCGATGGGAACGACGCTTTTGCTTGACCGATTCCGCCCTGATTTCGTCATCAACACCGGCTCGGCCGGCGGATTTTTGCCGTCGTTGCGCGTCGGCGATCTCGTCATTTCCGATGAGGTCGTCCACCATGACGTTGATGTGACGGCGTTTGGCTACGCCTACGGGCAAGTTCCCGGCTTGCCGGCGCGCTACCGGGCCGATGGAGCGCTTGTTGAGGCGGCGAAGCAGGCAGCAGCGCGGCTTGACGGTTTGCAGGCGGCGGTCGGTTTGATCGCGACTGGCGATTCGTTTATGAACGATCCGGAACGCGTCAAATTTGTGCGCAGCCAGTTTCCGGAGCTGTGCGCCGTCGAAATGGAGGCAGCCGCCATCGCCCAAGTGTGCGTGCAGTTTGGGACGCCGTTTGTGGTGATTCGGGCGCTGTCCGATATTGCCGGTCAAGAGTCGGATGTGTCGTTTGAACAGTTTTTGGAGACGGCGGCGAAACACTCTGCACAACTGGTGTTGGCTGTGTTGTCCGCCATGCAGAAGCGAAAATAAACGCCAAAACGCAGCCGTCCCGCCGCCAAATGAGCGTGAGGAATGGAGTGACCAACGATGCGGGTAGCAAAAAGCATTCATGAATTAATCGGCCATACGCCGGTCATCGAGATTACACGCTTTCCGTTGCCGGAAGGCGTCCGTTTGTTTGCGAAGCTCGAGTATTTCAACCCAGGCGGAAGCATTAAAGACCGGCTCGGGCAAGAGCTGCTCGAGGAGGCGTTCGCGTCGGGAAAACTAAAAGAAGGGGGCACGATCATTGAGCCGACGGCCGGCAACACCGGCATCGGCTTGGCGCTGGCGGCGATCGGCAAGAACGTCAACGTCATTTTTTGCGTACCGGAAAAATTCAGCGTTGAAAAGCAGCAGCTGATGAAGGCGCTTGGGGCGCAAATTGTCCATACGCCGACCGAAGAGGGGATGGAGGGGGCGATTCGCAAAGCCGAAGAGCTCGCCCGCACGATTCCGGGCGCCTATTGCCCCCAGCAGTTCGAAAACCCGGCCAACCCAAGGACGTATTACAAAACGCTCGGGCCGGAGTTGTGGGACGACTTGGGCGGACAAATCGACGTTTTTGTTGCCGGCGCTGGTTCGGGCGGCACGTTCATGGGGACGGCGACGTTTTTAAAAGAAAAAAATCCGGCCATTAAAACGGTCATCGTTGAGCCGGAAGGATCCATTTTAGGCGGAGGCGAGCCGGGGCCGCACCGAACCGAAGGAATCGGCATGGAGTTTTTGCCGCCGTTTATGGATCCGGAGTATTTTGACGCTATTTACACGATTTCCGACGACGACGCTTTCCGCCGCGTCAGCGAGCTGGCAAGGCGGGAAGGGCTGCTTGTCGGCAGCTCGTCCGGCGCCGCGTTTCATGCCGCTTTGCTCGAGGCGGAACAAGCGAAGCCCGGGACGAACATCGTTGTCATTTTCCCCGACGGGAGCGAGCGATATTTAAGCAAAAACATTTACGAAGGTGGGCGATAAGATGAGACGAAAGACGATGCTCATCCATGGCGGCATCGCAGGCGACCCGTACACTGGGGCGGTGTCGGTCCCAATTTATCAAGTGAGCACGTACAAACAAGAGGAAGTCGGCAAACATAAAGGGTTTGAATACTCGCGCACCGGCAATCCGACGCGCGCGGCGCTCGAAAAGCTCATTGCCGACCTTGAAGGCGGCGAAGCCGGGTTTGCGTTTGCTTCCGGCATGGCCGCCATTACGGCTGTCATGATGCTGTTTCAAAACGGCGACCATATCGTGCTGACCGACGACGTCTATGGCGGCACGTACCGCGTCATGACGAACGTGCTGAACCGGTTCGGGCTTGAGGCGACGTTCGTCGACACGAGCGATGTCGCCAACATTGAAGCGCATATTCGCCCAAACACGAAGGCGATTTACGTTGAAACGCCGACGAATCCGCTTTTGAAAATCACTGACTTGCAAGCCGCCGCCGCCATTGCCCGTGCTCGCGGGCTGCTGTTGATCGTCGATAATACGTTTTCCACTCCGTACTTTCAAACACCGCTTGCGCTTGGCGCCGATATCGTCATCCACAGCGCGACGAAATATTTAGGCGGCCATAGCGACGTCGTCGCCGGGTTGGCGGTTGTCCGCACGCCGGAGCTTGCCGAACGGCTCCATTATGTGCAAAATTCAACCGGAGGCGTGCTCGGCCCGCAAGACTCGTGGCTGCTTATGCGCGGGATCAAAACGCTTGGCGTGCGGATGGAAGAGCATGAACGAAACGCGCGCGCCATTGCCGCCTTTTTGGCCGAGCATACGTCCGTTGCCCGCGTCTATTATCCAGGCCTTCCAAATCATCCGAACCATGAGCTGGCCAAACAACAAATGCGTGGATTCGGCGGCATGATTTCGTTTGATGTCGGCAGCTTGGAGCGCGCGGAGAACGTGCTGTCGCGCGTACGCTACTTTACGCTTGCCGAAAGCTTAGGGGCGGTCGAAAGTTTAATTTCGCTGCCGGGGAAAATGACGCACGCCTCGATTCCGAAAGAGCGGCGCGAACAGCTCGGTATTACAGACGGACTCATCCGCCTGTCCGTCGGGCTTGAGGATGTGAACGATTTGCTCGACGATTTGGCGCAGGCGCTTGGCTGAAATTGCCGCTCCCCCCTTCTGTCCATGTATGATACAGTGAAAGGGGAGAGGAGGGATCGGGCTTGAACGAGCAGCAACGAAACGAGCTGCGGGCGAAGGCGGGCGATTTCAAGATGTACAGCCTTGTCTTGTTCTCGCTCGGTGTGTTTTTCTATTTAGGGACGATCATCCCGGGAGCGCTTGAGGAAGCGAAAAAACCGTTCGCCTTGCTGGCGGTTGCCGGGTGTTTGGCGGCGGCGTTGTACTGCTCGCGCCGCGCTGCCCGTTATGTCTGTCAGCTTGAAGAAGAGAACCCATTTGAACCGTAAACCCGCCTTTTGCCGAAAGGTGGGTTTTTTCTCACGATCACGATTGAGCGGAGAAAGCCGCGGCAGGGGAACAGGGAAGAGAAGCGGTTCGCGCGTGCAGCCGAGGAGGAGCTTGTTGACCGCAAATGCTTTTTCCATCAACGATTGTTGTAAACATGTTCAGCAATGAAGGATGAAAGGGGAGACGATGTATGTCCATTGTACTCGTATGGCTGGTGACGTGGATAAAGCAAAGGGGAAACACCACTTGACTTAGTCGAAAGTGCGATCGGTGCTCCGCGCGCTGTTGTTGACCGTCGAATTTCATGAATTGTTCAAAATGTGGCAGAAGCGTTCCCCGTCTTCTTTGGTAAAATAAAAATAAACGAGAAGGCCAAGGAGGAAACGGGGATGTTCGCCATCGTCACGGCAGTTGTGATTACGGCGTCGATTGCGCTCGTCATCGCTGCGGAAGTGAGCGCCGAAGCAGGAGTGTAACAAGGCGGGCGCCTGTCTAGGATGGGAGGGGAACAGCAGGCGAGCTGCAACACAAGAAATGAGTGTGTTTGTTCACTGATACGGGTGGCACGTTTGCCCGCAGCCGGCCTCGTAAAGGGGGGCGGCTGAATTTTTTGTCCAGACACGGACAACATCGCCCCTGCATATACATAACGATAGGCGGTTTCCGCCGATGACAACAGGCGGGGGTGAGAGCATGTCCGGCATTTTCACGGCGTTTACGTTTCTGTTGAAAGAGCTGACGTTTCTTGTCTCGTATATTAAAAACAATGCGTTTCCCCAGCCGTTAAGCGCTCAAGAAGAGGAAAAGTATTTGGCGCTGATGGCAAAAGGCGACGAGCAAGCCCGCAACCGGCTCATCGAACACAACTTGCGCCTTGTTGCCCACATTGTGAAAAAGTTTGAAAATACGGGAGAAGAGGTCGAGGATTTAATCTCCATTGGCACGATCGGCTTGATCAAGGCGATTGAAAGCTATTCGCCGGGCAAAGGAACGAAGCTGGCAACGTATGCGGCTCGATGTATCGAGAACGAAATCCTGATGCACCTGCGTTCATTAAAAAAAACGCGCAAAGACGTCTCGTTGCATGAGCCAATCGGCCAGGACAAAGAAGGAAACGAAATCAGCCTGCTTGATATTTTAAAAGCCGAAGGCGAAGACATCGTCGATGAAATCCACTTGAACATGGAGCTCGAACAAGTCAAACAATATATCAGCGTGCTTGATGAGCGGGAAAAAGAGGTGATCATCAATCGCTTTGGCCTCGGTCGGCAGCGGGAAAAAACGCAGCGTGAAATCGCCAAAGAGCTCGGCATCTCGAGAAGCTATGTCTCGCGCATTGAAAAACGGGCATTAATGAAAATGTTTCATGAGTTTTACCGGCAGGAAAAAGAAAAGCAGTGATCATGAAATTCGGGAATGAGGCAGGCACCTGACCGGCGGCCTGTTTTCTTTTGCCAACGATACAAGTATTTAAATTATTATAAAAAAACAAAATATATTGATAGTTCCTTGCGACAAAGCGGTTTCATTCAAAAGTATTGACAGATTTTATTTTTAACAGCAAAATAATTTTGTCGTTTTTTGTCTAAAATTGTCTAAAGGGGGCGAAGCATGATGAGAAAGATCGGGTTAGCATGGCAGATTTTGATCGGTCTTATTCTCGGGATTATCGTCGGAGTCGTTTTCTACGGAAACCCGAACGTGGCAACGTATTTGCAACCGATTGGGGACATTTTTCTCCGTCTCATTAAGATGATCGTGATTCCGATTGTCGTCTCGAGCTTAATTGTCGGCGTCGCCAATGTCGGCGATGTGAAAAAGCTCGGGAAGCTGGGCGGCAAAACAATCCTTTATTTCGAGATTATCACGACGATTGCGATTGTCGTTGGCCTCTTGGCAGCAAACGTGTTCCAACCAGGCGCCGGCGTCAATATAAAATCGCTTGAGAAAACCGATATTCAATCATACATTGATACGACGAATGAAGTGCAGCACCATTCGATGGTCGAGACATTCGTCAATATCGTGCCGAAAAATGTGTTTGAATCCCTCGCGACAGGAAACATGTTGCCGATCATTTTCTTCTCGGTCATGTTCGGATTGGGTGTAGCCGCGATCGGCGAAAAAGGAAAACCGGTGCTTCGCTTTTTCCAAGGAACGGCGGAAGCGATGTTTTACGTGACAAACCAAGTGATGAAGTTTGCGCCGTTCGGCGTCTTTGCCTTGATCGGGGTGACGGTGTCGAAATTTGGCGTCGCTTCACTTCTTCCGCTCAGCAAGCTTGTTGTGCTCGTTTACGCAGTGATGGCCTTTTTCGTGCTCGTTGTGCTCGGCGGCACCGCGAAATTGGTAGGTGTGAATATCTTTCATATTATTAAAATCTTAAAAAATGAGCTCGTGCTTGCCTATAGCACGTCGAGTTCGGAGACGGTGCTCCCGAAAATTATGGAAAAAATGGAGAGGTTCGGTTGTCCGAAGGCTATCACCTCGTTTGTCGTTCCGACCGGCTATTCGTTCAACTTGGATGGGTCGACGTTGTATCAGGCGCTGGCGGCTGTATTTATCGCCCAACTCTATGGCATTGACATGCCGCTGTCGCAACAAATTTCGCTCGTACTCGTCTTGATGGTGACGTCCAAAGGAATCGCCGGCGTCCCGGGCGTTTCGTTCGTCGTGTTGTTGGCGACGCTCGGCACAGTCGGCATTCCGGTCGAAGGATTGGCGTTTATCGCTGGCATTGACCGCATTTTGGATATGGCGCGCACCGTTGTGAATGTTATCGGCAACTCGCTGGCAGCGGTCGTCATTTCGAAATGGGAAGGGCAATATAACGAAGAACAAGGGAAACAATATATTGCCGAACTGCGCCAGCAAAGCGTCTGACCGGGAAAACAGCGGCTGATCGTTCAGCCGCTGTTTCGCTTTATGCGCAAAAACAGTTGCCGGCCCGCAGTGTGTTCGCTATATTTATAGTGGAACATCATTTTGACAAATCTTGATTAAATGAGGGACGCATGTGAAACGTTGGATCATCATTGCGCTTTTGTCGGCGATCTGTTTATGGCTGCTGCCGTACAGCGTGCCGCTCCTGCTGGCGCTTGCCACCGCCCTCTTGTTGGAGCCGCCTATCCGCCGCCTGCAAGACCAGTATCGGCTGAAGCGCGCGCACGCCGTAACGGCGATTTTTTCACTCTTTTTGGTAATCCTTGGGTTTTCGCTTTATTTTTTAGTTGTCATTTTGGTTCAGCAAGTGATGGCGCTCTCGCAAAACCTTCCGTACGTGCTGAGCGAGGCGACAAAAGTGTTTAACCGCCTCATCGAAACGTGGCGGTCGTATTCAAGTTCGATCCCCCAGGAAATCATTGATTCGCTCGAGCGCGGCGTGCGCACGGTGCAACAGATGCTGCTGTCGTTTGCGACGAATTTGACGCAGTCGCTCGTTCATTATATCACCGCCATCCCGGCGTTTTTCATTCACTTTTTAGTCTATTTGGTCGCACTGTTTCTCATTTGCCTCGATTTGCCGCAGCTGAAGCAAGGCATGCGCCGCTATTTGTCCGAACGGACCGAACAGCGGCTCGGGATGGTCATCGCCCAGCTGAGCAAGGCGGGGATCGGCTTTATTAAAGCGCAATTTTTGCTCAGCCTGGTGACGTTTTTTCTCGCGCTGGCCGGGTTGCTCGTGCTCGGCATTGATTACGCTGCCTTGATGGCGCTCGTCATCGTCATCGTCGACATTTTGCCGATTTTGGGGACCGGCTCAGTGCTTGTTCCGTGGGGCATCATCAGCATGGCGAACGGCGACAATACGCTTGGCGTCGGGCTGATTGTGCTGTTTATCGTCATCACTGTCGTGCGGCGGATCATCGAGCCGAAAGTGTTTTCCACCAATTTGGGCATTTCCCCGCTTGCGGCGCTCGTCAGCGTCTACCTCGGCTTCCAGCTGCTTGGCTTTATCGGGCTGTTTGTTGGGCCGGTCGTTGTCATTTTGATCGAGGCGCTTGCCAAGGCCGGGGTAATTAAGTGGACGATCAAGCTGTGAACAGGTTGCCAGCCGTCGTCCTTTTCCTTTTTTATGAATTGGAACATTGAAACGGAACAGGGCATGAAACGGGTGGAGAGCCTGGAGAAAAGCAAAAGACCGCCGGACAGCAAGGCGGTCTTTTACTGTGCAGGCGCCGGTGAACGGCTTCCGTCGATGCGGGGCAAAATTAAAATCTCGACGCGCCGGTTTTTCATCCGGCCGGCGGCGGTCGTGTTCGTGGCGATCGGCTTGTATTCGCCATATCCTTTGGCGCTGAAGTAGCGAGGGTCGAGTTGCTTGTTCTCAAGCAGAACTTTCATGAAATTGACGGCGCGCATGACGCTCAGCTCCCAATTGGAAGCAAATTTCTCATTATGAATCGGCACGTTGTCCGTATGGCCGCTGATCATGATATTGCGCGGCGGGTTCATGACGAGCAAAGCGGAGATCTCCGCCGCAAGACGCCGGTCTTTCATGCGTACTTCAGCGCTGCCGGAGTCGAATAAAACGTCATCCAAAATGGTGATGGCAAGCCCTTCATCCGTCAACGATGTCTGCAATTTCCCTGTCAAGTGTTTTTGATGAATATAGCTGTCAATTTTCACTTGGATTTGTTTCAGCTCTTCTTTTTCTCCTTCGTTTATAGACGAAGAAGGAGTCTGAGACTGTTGCTGCTGATTTTGCTGCCGCCCTTTTTCGTCTTCCGCAGGCGGTGTGATCGGTTCAACGGGGCTTTGAAAATCAAACACCCCTGTCCCACCGGCAAAGGCGGTGCTGAAGGCGCGGGCGATTTCTTGAAACTTTTTTTTGTCGATCTGGCTGCTGGCAAACAGAACGATAAACAAGGCGAGAAGCAGCGTAAGCAAATCGGCGTACGGAATCAACCAAGATTCGTTTATGTGGTCATCGTGTGAGTGCTTTTTTTTCTTAGCCATTGACCGTTTCCCCTTGCGCTTGCGCCAGCGCCTGATGGCGTTCGCTTTCCGGCAAATAGGACGCAAGTTTTTGTTCGATCATGCGCGGGGCTTGTCCTTCCAAAATGGACAGCACCCCTTCAATCATGATGTAGCGCACGCGCGCCTCTTCCTTCGATTTCCGCCGCAGTTTGTTGGCAAACGGATGCCAAAGCACATAGCCGGTGAAAATGCCGAGCATCGTGGCGACAAAAGCGGCGCTGATCGCTTTGCCGAGCTCAGCGATATTTTCCATGTTCCCGAGCGCAGCGATTAAGCCGATGACAGCGCCCAACACCCCAAGCGTCGGCGCATACGTGCCGGCCTGTGTAAAAATGGCGGCGTTCGCCTCGTGCCGCTCTTCCATGGCGGCAATTTCTTCCGTCATCACATCGCGGATGAACTCTTGCGTCTGCCCGTCGATCGCCATGCTGAGCCCGTTGCGCAAAAACGGATCCTCGATGTCATCCAGCTTCGCTTCGAGCGCCAGCAGCCCTTCGCGGCGGGCGACGTTCGCCCAATCGACGAACAGCGGAATCAGTTGTTCGACCGTCGGCGTCGTTGATTCCGTGAAAATGACTTTGAAAAGTTTTGGCACTTTTTTAATTTCCTGCGTCGGAAAGGCGATCACGACCGCCGCGGCTGTGCCGACGAGAATGATCAAAATGGCGGCTGGATTGATCAATACAGCAGGCGAAACGCCTTTAAAGTACATGCCCAACCCGACGGCGATCACGCCAAGGATGAGGCCGATGACTGATGTTTTATCCAAATTGATCCCCCCGCTTTTTTGTGCAAACGATCCATGCTGTTTTGTTTTATGAAGAAACCATATTTATCATATACTGAATAGAGAAGGTTGAAAAGGGAAAAAGGTGTGACTTTGGACATAAAAAAGCCGCCCAGTCCGTCGGTCAATTGGAAAGGGGCAGCTCCGGCGATCGTCATATTTTTTTCAACTTAAACGTGCCGACCATTAAAAACGATAAAATGAGCGCCAAAAACATAAACGATTGCGGCGGAAAGTACGGAATGGCCAAATAGCCCAACGTCATCAACACTCCGGCAGCCGTGATCGGCAGCCCGGCGAAATAGCCGTTGTTCTCCGTAATGTTGAAACGAGCGAGCCGGAAGGCGCCGCAGGCGATATACAAGATGGTGAACACTGCCCCCGGCGCGCCGAATTCGTAAAACAGCGCTTCGTACATTAACAAGGCGGGCGCGACGCCGAAGGAGACGATGTCGCTCATCGAATCGAGCTGCTTGCCAAGTTCGGATTCAATGTTCATCTTGCGCGCCACAGCGCCGTCAAAGCGATCGACAAACGCTGCTAAAAAAACGAGCAGCACGCTCATATGAAGCTGCCCTTTCAGCGTGGTCAAGACGGAAAAGCCGCCAAGCGACAAGTTCGTCATCGTCAAAATGTTCGCCATGTTTGCTTTCAGCTTTTTTAACGTATAATCTAAATAATCCGATAAGAACAACTTTCCCCACTCCTTTTCCAACAGAAAGCGCCAAAAGAAAATTCTACTACCATTATACTCATTTTGGCGGTAATATGGAAGGTAGTAACGATTGGACGTTTCATAAATTGGAGGGAACGTGCTTGCGAAAATGGCTGTACCGTTTGTTGATTGAGCTGACCAACCACTCGCTTTCTTCAAAGCTGCTCGCTTCGTTTGCCAAATCGCGTCTCAGCGGGCTATTGATATCATCGTATGCAAAAATTTATCATATTAACCAAGACGAAATGGAAAAAAGCCTAAAAAATTATAAGACGTTGCAGCAACTGTTTGTCCGCCGGCTGAAGGCTGGGGTGAGGCCGGTCGATGCGGATGAGCATACGGTCGTCAGCCCGGTCGATGCTGTCATTGAAGACATGGGTGTGATACAAGAAAACTGCGAAATGATCGTCAAGGGAAAGCCGTATTCCATTGCGGAAATGCTCGGTAGCGTGGAAGCGGCGAAGCCGTATGTGAACGGGTTCTTTTTTATTCTGTATTTAAGCCCGAGCCATTATCACCGCATCCACAGCCCAATATCTGGAGTGATCGAAAAGCAGTGGGCGATCGGCCGCAAGTCATATCCGGTCAACCGTCTTGGCTTAAAATATGGGCGTCGGCCGCTCGAGAAAAATTACCGCCTCATCACCGAGGTCACAGCCGGCGGCAAGCGCTTGGCGATTGTGAAAATCGGCGCCATGTTCGTCAACAGCATCGAGTTGACCCATACGGGAGAGCAGCTCGTGAAAGGGGAGGAGATGGCGTATTTTTCGTTCGGTTCAACGGTCGTCTTGCTGTTTGAACGCGGAAGTTTCGCCCCTGACCCACGCATCGTTGCGCCGATGCCGGTGAAAGTCGGCGAACGGCTCGGCTATTGGCGCTAGGCGCCGGGATGAAGGCGGCAAACAAAAAAAGCCCGAAGGCCTCCGTTTCACGACGACAGCTTGATTTTATGGGTCAATGAGCGGCGCTGGATTTCCTTTTCGATCAATTCGATGAATTCCGGGCTTAAGTTGAGTTCTTTCGCCTTGAAGTACGACTCGATCAACAGTTCATCCGATAAATGTTTCATCGGCGAAGCCCTCCTTTTGAATGGAATGAAATGATGGGTTTATACATATAATGGTAGGTTACTTTCAATGTACCACGATTTGCAAAATAGAACAACCGTTCTGTTATCCACAGGGGGTGGTGGATAATGTGTGGAAAACTTGTTTATAAAGTAGTGTAGGCATGATCATCACTTTGTGAATGTTGTGGATAACAGTTATCCACAAACTAGGAGGGCGCGGAATTTGTCGAAAACTTTCTGTTCTGCATGTCTGCAGCCGGTCGGCTGCCAAACTTTGTTTTGAAATGAA
Source organism: Geobacillus sp. Sah69 (assembly GCF_001414205.1). Lineage (NCBI taxonomy): Bacteria > Bacillati > Bacillota > Bacilli > Caryophanales > Anoxybacillaceae > Geobacillus > Geobacillus sp. Sah69. The sequence continues at coordinate 78,921 of NZ_LLKS01000019.1, forward strand.
CGGCCAAATTCGCTATCATGGGAAAAGCAAAGACAAAGGCAGGTGAGCGATATGCTTCATTATTTTTTGCCAAGCCAATTTGTGAAGCGCGTCATTGACATTCAGCCGGACGAGCTGAAGAAAAAAGGGGTAAAAGGAATTATCACCGATCTGGACAATACGCTCGTTGAATGGGACCGGCCCAGCGCCACGCCGGAGCTGGTCGCCTGGTTTGAGACGGTCAAGCGGGCGGGCATTAAGGTTGTGATCGTATCGAATAATAATAAACGACGCGTGCAGTCGTTTGCCGAACCGCTTGGCATCCCGTTCATCTTTGAAGCGCGCAAACCGCTGACGCGCGCATTTTTGCAGGCACTGGCCATGATGGGGCTGAGCAAAGAGGAAGTCGTCGTCATCGGCGATCAGCTGCTGACCGATGTGCTTGGGGGCAACCGGCTCGGACTGAACACGATTTTAGTCGTCCCGGTCGCCCAGACGGACGGATTATGGACGCGCGTTAACCGGAAAATGGAACGGAAAATTTTAAACGCTATGCGGAAAAAAGGCATGATTTATTGGGAGGAATGATCGTGGAGCCACAACTGCGTTGCATCGGCTGCGGGGCGGCCATTCAGTTCGAAAACCCGAAAAACGCGGGGTATGCGCCAAAAAGCGTGCTCGAAAAAGATGCGGAAGAGGTGATTTGCCAGCGCTGCTTCCGCCTAAAACATTACAACGAGGTGCAAGATGTGCCGCTTGACGATGATGATTTTTTGAGCATGTTGCACCGCATCGGGGAATCGAAGGCGCTTGTCGTCAACATCGTCGATATTTTTGACTTTAACGGAAGCTTTATTCCAGGATTGCCACGGTTTGCGGCTGACAACCCGATTTTGCTTGTCGGCAACAAGGCGGATTTATTGCCGCGGTCGGTCAAATACCCGAAGCTGCTGCGCTGGATGCGCCGCATGGCGGAAGAGCTGGGGCTCTGTCCGGTTGACGTCTGTCTTGTCAGCGCAGCGAAAGGAATTGGCATGGCGAAGGTGATGGAAGCGATCAATCGCTACCGTGAGGGCGGCGATGTCTACGTCGTCGGCTGCACGAATGTCGGCAAGTCGACGTTCATCAATCGCATCATTGAAGAGGCGACCGGCAAAGGGAATGTGATTACCACTTCATATTTCCCGGGGACGACACTCGATATGATCGAAATTCCGCTTGAGAGTGGAGCGACGTTGTATGATACGCCAGGGATCATCAACCATCACCAAATGGCGCACTTTGTCGATGCGCGCGATTTGAAAATCATTACGCCGAAGCGGGAAATCCATCCGCGCGTTTATCAGCTCAACGAAGGGCAGACGCTCTTTTTCGGCGGTTTGGCCCGTCTCGATTACATCAAAGGCGGGCGCCGTTCGTTCGTCTGCTACATGGCCAATGAGTTGACGGTTCATCGGACAAAGTTGGAAAAAGCCGACTCCCTTTATGCCAATCAGCTTGGCGAGTTGCTGTCGCCGCCAAGCAAGCGCTATGCCGCTGAATTTCCGCCGCTTGTGCCGCGCTCGCTGTCGGTGAAAGAGCGGAAGACGGACATCGTCTTTTCCGGACTCGGCTGGGTGACGTGCAACGACCCGGGAGCTCAGCTTGTCGTCCATGCTCCAAAAGGGGTCGACGTATTTATCCGTCAATCGTTGATTTAATGGAAAGCGGGAGGGGGAGAAACGTGGAAAAGGTATACGGGTTGATTGGGTTTCCCGTCGAGCACTCGCTGTCGCCGCTCATGCATAATGATGCATTCGCCTGTTTGGGCATTCCGGCGCGCTATCATTTGTTTTCCGTCGAGCCGGGGCAAGTCGGGGCGGCGCTTGCTGGTGTTCGTGCGCTCGGCATCGCTGGCGTGAACGTGACGATTCCACATAAAATGGCGGTTATTCCGTTTTTGGACGAAGTGGACGAACATGCGCGCCGCATCGGGGCGGTAAATACAATCGTCAATGACAACGGCCGGCTCGTCGGCTATAATACGGACGGACCTGGCTACGTCAAGGCGCTCGAGGAGGAAATGGACGTCAGTCTCGACGGCAAGCGGATTTTGGTGATCGGCGCTGGCGGCGGGGCGCGCGGCATTTACTTTTCGTTGCTGTCGACGGCAGCCAAGCGCATCGATATGACCAACCGGACGGTGGAAAAGGCGGAGCAGCTCGTGCGCGAAGGGGAGGATGGCCGCTCGGCGTATTTTTCACTCGCCGAGGCGGAAACGCGGCTTGACGAATACGATATTATGATCAATACCACTTCTGTCGGCATGCATCCGCGTGTCGAGGCGCAGCCGCTTTCCCTTGAACGGCTGCAGCCGGGGACGATCGTATCGGATATCATTTACAACCCGCTTGAAACGAAGTGGCTGAAGGAAGCGAAAGCACGCGGCGCTCGTGTGCAAAACGGCGTCGGCATGCTCGTGTACCAGGGAGCGCTAGCGTTTGAAAAATGGACCGGCCAATGGCCGGATGTCAACCGGATGAAACAGCTTGTCATCGAAGCGTTAAGGAGGTAACATATGCTGACGGGAAAACAAAAACGGTTTTTGCGGGCGCAAGCTCATCATATCAAGCCGATTTTCCAAGTCGGCAAAGGCGGCGTCACCGAAGAGATGACGAAACAAATTGCCGCCGCGCTGGAGGCGCGCGAACTGTTGAAAGTGAGCGTGTTGCAAAACTGCGAAGAAGACCGCTACACCGTCGCTGAGCAGCTGGCAGCCGGGACGGGGGCCGAACTTGTGCAAGTGATCGGCAATACGATCGTCTTATACAAAGAGTCGAAAGAACACAAACAAATCGTTTTGCCTGACTGACAAGCGGCGCGGCCAAGATGAAACGGCGGGGGGAAGGAAGATGGGAAAAATCGGGATTCTCGGCGGAACGTTCGATCCGCCCCATTACGGCCATTTGATTATGGCGAATGAAGTGCTTGACGCCCTTGAGTTGTCACAAATTTGGTTTCTGCCCAACCGCCTTCCTCCCCATAAGCAGCACGAACAAGTGACGAAAAGCGAGGATCGGCTCCGCATGCTCGAGTTGGCGGTGGCCGGTCATCCATACTTTCATGTTGAGACGATCGAGCTTGAACGGGAGGGGCCTTCCTATACGTACGATACGGTCCAGCAGCTCGTCGCCATGCATCCGGATGATGAGTTTTATTTCATTATCGGGGCGGATATGGTCGAATATTTGCCGAACTGGCACCGCATTGACGAGCTGATTAAGCTTGTGACGTTTGTCGGGGTGAAGCGCCCCGGTTATTCCATGGAAACGCCATACCCGGTCGTCGAGGTGGAGGTGCCGCAGTTTGCCGTCTCTTCGTCGCTTATCCGCCAGCGGGTGCAAAACGGGCAGACGATCCGTTACCTCGTGCCGGAAGGTGTGAGACTTTATATTGAGGAGAAGGGATTATATGGAGCGAGAACAGGCGTTGCTGATTGTGAAACAACAGTTGACGGAGCAGCGCTACGAGCATACGCTTGGCGTTGTCGAAACGGCCGTTAAGCTAGCCAACCAGTATGGCGCCGACGCGAAAAAAGCGGAATTGGCCGCCATTTTCCATGACTATGCGAAATTCCGCCCGGTTGAAGAAATGAAACAAATCATTTTGGCGCACAATATGCCCAACGACTTGCTTGCGTACAACAGTGAATTGTGGCATGCGCCCGTCGGCGCCTATTTGGTGCAGACGGAAGTCGGCATTGACGATCCAGACGTGCTGGATGCCATTCGCTACCATACATCGGGAAGAGCTGGAATGACGCTGCTTGAAAAAATTATTTATTTGGCTGACTATATCGAACCGGGGAGGAAGTTTCCCGGCGTTGAGGAAGTAAGGCGCCTCGCCGAGGAAGATCTCGATCGCGCGCTGTTGCAGGCGGTGAAAAATACGATTGCGTTTTTGCTTGAGAAGCGCCAGCTCATTTATCCAGATACGATTCATGCGTACAATTCACTCGTGCGTGAAGTGAAGGGGGAAGAAAAACAGTGACGGAACAAGAGGCGTTGCAGCTTATCGTTCGCGCCGCGGATGATAAAAAGGCGGAAAACATTGTCGTGCTCAATATGAAAGGCATTTCGCCCGTTGCCGATTATTTTGTCATTTGCCATGGCAATTCGGACAAACAAGTGCAGGCCATCGCCCGCGAAATTCAAGACCAAGCGGAAGAGCACGGCTTAGCGGTGAAGCGGGTTGAAGGATTCCAGGAGGCGAAATGGGTGCTTGTGGACCTCGGCGACATCGTCGCCCACGTGTTTGCGAAAGACGAGCGCGACTATTACAATCTCGAACGGCTTTGGGGGGACGCCCCGATGGAAGACGTCGCGGCTGTGCTGCAGCCATGACCTATGCTCGTTTCGCCGATTGGTACGATGCGCTCATGGCCGAGGCGCCGTATGATGCGTGGCAATCATTTGTCGAGCGGGTTTTCGCCCGATACGCCAAACGGCCGGGACGGCGGGTTGTCGACATCGGCTGCGGGACGGGAGAGCTTGCCATCCGCCTCGCCAAGGCCGGATGGCAAGTATCCGGCGTGGATCTCTCTGAACATATGCTCGCCGTCGCCCAGGCGAAAGCGGAGGCAGCCGGTGTCAACGTGCCGTTTTTCGAGCAAAACATGGCGGAGCTGGACGGATTTTCCGGCCTTGATGGCGCCTTCATTTTTTGCGATGCGCTCAACTATTTGACAGATGAAGAGGACGTGAGACGGACGTTCGCCGCCGTCTCCCGCGCGCTCGGTCCTGAAGGGCTGCTGCTGTTTGACGTCCACTCGGTTTACAAAATGGACGTCTTGTTCCGCAATGCCGTCTTCGCCGATCAAGGCGACGATCTCAGCTACATTTGGACGTGCCATCCGCTTGACTGGCCGCACAGCGTCGGGCACGAACTGACGTTTTTCGCCCGCCGCGGCGATCTTTACGAGCGCTATGACGAATGGCACGAACAGCGCACGTTTGAGCGCGCTGTCTATGAGCGATGGCTCGATTCCGCTGGCTTTGAGGTGCTCGAGGTGACCGCCGATTTCACCGATGCGCCCCCGACCGAGACGGCGGAACGGTGGTTTTTTGTGGCGAGGAGGCGATGAGGGCGAGATCGACAAAAACGAAGGCGCTGTTGCCAGCGAAGCATTGGAGACATGGTTGAACACTGCGCCAAATAGGATGAAAAGAAGGAAAGAGCCGCATGGCTCTTTTTTTTATGCGCATGTGGAAAAGAAGGGGGTGAATGTATGGCCAAACGTTGCGATCGACGCGATTGACGGCTGGGAAATTGAAAAAGATGTGTGAGTTAGAAGGATTATGCACCCGGCTATTAAGCCGGGTGAGGATTGAAACAAATTTGGTCAGGCCAAGCAGGAATTTGCCGCTTGCTGTCGAATTCATGTTCACGAAAATTGTTGCTTCACCTTTTCCACATCTTCTTGAAACTTCTCATGTGTTTTCGCCAGCACTTCTTCGAAGACGCCGTCGAGCCGCTGTTCGAGGACGGCGATTCCTTCCCCGGTGATTCCGCCTTTGACGCACACTTTTTCCTGCAGCGTCGGGAGCGTGTACAAGTTTTGCTTCATCAATTCCGCGAAGCCGATGATCATGTCGGTCACCAGCATCGTCGCCTGTTCTTTCGTGATGGCGGTTTTGGCCGCTGCGGCGTCGATGAAGCGTTGCAGCAAATAGCTGAAAAACGCCGGACCGCAGCTGGAGATGTCGGAAGCGACGCGGGTGATGGCCTCATCGATATACACCGGCGAGGCGATGCGCCGGAGAAGATCATCGATCGTTTGCCAGCAGTCGGCCGAACAGCGTGATCCGATTGTGATGAGTATGCTGCCGGAGAGCGCGCGGTTTGTGATGCTCGGAATGGCGCGCACGACTTGGCAAGGGACGGCTGTTTCAAGCTGTTTTACGCTGATCGGGCTTGTGATCGACACAAGGCAATGCTCCTTTGTCCAGTGCGGGGCCAGCTGCTGCAACAATGGGTGGATGTCGAGCGGTTTGACGCATAAAAAAACGAGACTGGATTGTTTGACGACTTCAGCCGCATCGGCAACCACTGCCATGCCGGGATGCGCGCGTTGTATCGCGAACGCTTTCGCAAGCGTACGGTTCGTGATGACGAGCTGATCCGCTTTCACAGCACCGGAGTCGAGGAACGCTTCGATTAAGATGGTGCCCATATTCCCCGTACCGATGACACCGATGTTCATGTGTTGTCCCCCCTCCCGGTTTTGGTTCACCGGAAATCTCTTTTTTGATATGTATGAGAAAAAGGCTCGGTTTATGACTTGAGATGGAAAGGATGGGATCGTATGTGGGAGCATGTGCAGGAGCTTGGCAAACGGTATGGAAAAGTCGGGATGTTCTTGTTGTTTGCCGCGGCGGCGGGGTTATGGGTGTTTCATCATCCGACGGATGAAAAGGGGCAAGTCGTTTTGCCGGCGGCGGCTGAAACGGATGCCGCCCGGACGGAAGAAAAAAAGAACGAGGCGTCAAAAACCGCTGTGGTGGATGTGAAAGGGGCGGTCGCGAACCCCGGAGTGTATGAGGTGGCGGCGGACGCTCGCGTTCGCGATGCCATCGCCCTAGCTGGCGGATTGACGGATGAGGCGGATGAAACGAAAGTCAATTTGGCAGCAAAAGTGCATGATGAAATGATGATTTACGTGCCGAAAAAAGGCGAGGATGCACCGGCGTCAAATGCCGTCAGCAAGTCTCCAAGCGATGGGGATCGAAACGGGATGCAAGTGGCCATCAATACGGCGACGGAAGAGGAGTTGATGCAGCTTCCCGGCATCGGACCGGCGAAGGCAAACGCGATCATCGCCTATCGTGAAGAACACGGGCCGTTTCGGCGGGTGGAGGATTTGTTGAATGTGACTGGAATTGGTGAAAAAACGCTGGAGAAATTGAAGCCGTATTTGCTTGTTCCGTAAGCGAGGCGGGGGAGGGCAATGCTTCTTAATTTATGGCGGATCAAGGCTGCTGTGGACGTTTTTCGGCGTTGACGGGGGCAAGAGGCAGTGGGTAGACTAAAAGCATGGACACGAGCGGAGGGATGGAAAATGGAACGCATCACATGGGATCAATACTTTATGGCGCAAAGCCATTTGCTTGCGCTGCGCAGCACGTGCACGAGGCTCGCCGTCGGAGCAACGATCGTGCGCGATAAGCGCATCATCGCCGGCGGGTACAACGGGTCGATCGCCGGCGGCGCCCATTGCATTGATGAGGGGTGCTACGTCATTGACGGTCATTGTGTGCGGACGATTCACGCCGAAATGAACGCGATTTTGCAATGCGCCAAGTTCGGCGTCCCGACCGAGGGGGCGGAGATGTATGTCACTCATTTTCCGTGCTTGCATTGCTGCAAGGCGATCATTCAAAGCGGCATCCGCGCGGTCTATTACGCCCAAGACTACAAAAACCACCCGTACGCCTTGGAGCTGTTTGCTCAAGCTGGCGTCCGTCTCGTGCAAGTGCCGCTGAAAATGGATGTGTTCGCCTTGCTTTCCGGCGGCGGGGAATCATGAAAGGACAAGCCGTCTATCCCGCTGCGGCGGCGCTTTTGGCCGTCGCGGCGGCCTCGCCGTCCCCAACCGCCTGTCTTCTCCTCGTTGTGTATCTCCTTCTTCTTTTCATCCGCCGGCCGCACTGTTTCCTTCCTTCTCTCGTTGCCGCTCTCTCCTTTTTTGCCTATTTTCTCATCGTTGACTATCATAACAACACTTCCCTTTCCGGCGGCCGACATTCGCTTTCCGTTCGTTTTTCCGCCGCGCCGGCAATTGACGGTGATCGATTGCAGGCGGCGGTGCAAGCTGGCAAGGAGCGGGTGCAGCTCCGTTACATCATTCGGACGGCTGCGGAAAAAGAGACGCTGCAAGCGCACCTGGTGCCTGGAACGGTATGCCGCGTCACCGGAACGCTTGAGCGCCCGATGCCAGCTGGTAATCCGTATGCGTTTGATTACCGCCTTTATTTGCGCCGCCACCGCATTCATTGGCTCTTTCTCCCTGAGGCGATCGATCTCTCTGCTTGCATGCGCGTCCGTCCCACTATCATCGAACGTCTTGAAGCCATTCGCGAGGCTGGCGTCCGCCGCATTGAAGCCCGGTTTCCGCCGGAAGCGGCTGGCATCGCCGCTGCACTGATTTATGGGGAGCAGCGCACCCTTGATGAGTCGGTCCTTGAAGGGTATCAGCAGCTCGGTCTCATCCATCTGCTAGCCATTTCAGGAGGGCATGTCACGCTGCTGATTGGCGCTGGTTTTGCCGGTGCGATTCGCTTCGTGACGAGGGAAGCCGTGCTGGCAGGGCTGTTGGCGTTTTTGCCTGTGTACGCCGTTCTCGCTGGCGCTTCGCCGTCGGTGCTGCGCGCTTGTGTGACTGGGATGATGGTGTTGGCCGTTCAGTGGAAAAAAGGAAGGATCCATCCGCTGGATGCGTTGAGTTGGACAACGCTTGCCTTGCTCGTCTTTGATCCCTATATGGTTTGGGATGTCGGTTTTCAGCTGTCGTTTCTTGTCACATTTGCTCTTCTTGCCCATGTGTCGGTGCTCGCCTCTGCTCGTTCGATGCTCCAAAACTTGCTTCAGACCGCGCTCGCCGCTCAGCTTGCCGCACTGCCGATTTTGCTTTACCATTTTTATGAAATTTCTGTTTGGAGCATAGGGCTGAATGTCTTCTTCGTCCCTTGGTATTCATTTGTCATTTTGCCACTCGCGTTTCTATCTGCAGTTTTTCCCTTTTCTCCGTTCATTTGGCTGTTTAGCCGTCTCATTGAGCTGACAGACGCGGTTGTCTATTTTTTCGCGGCCGATCACCCGTTTATGCTTGTGCTCGGCCGTCCGGGTCCGTGGTGCTTAGCTGGCTATCTGACGGCCATCACGGCGGCGTTTTTGGATTGGGAACGCGGCCGCCTGATCCGCGGATTGACAGCGGTGGCGGCGGCGACGGCGCTTCAGCTGGCCGCCCCATACGTGGATCCGCACGGGGAAGTGACGGTATTGGATGTTGGGCAGGGGGACTGTATTTATATTGAGCTTCCTTATCGAAAAGCAGTTTATCTCATTGACACGGGCGGGGCGGCAGAATGGGGAAAGGAATCGTGGCGCAGGCGGGCTCACCCGTTTTCCGTCGGCCGCGATGTCGTCGTCCCGTTTTTAAAAGCGCAAGGGGTGCGAACGATCGATAAGCTCATATTGACGCACGATGATGCCGACCATATCGGGTCCGCTCCTGAGGTGTTCGAAGCGGTCAAGGTGAAGGAAATGGTCACAAGCCCGGGGGCGCTGCCGCGCGTCCAAAAGATGGCGCGCCCGTTTTCCGGGCCGGTCCGCACCGCTGTGCGGGGAGAAAGATGGACAGAGGGAGGCGTGCAGTTCATTGTGCTCCACCCAGAAAAAGGCAACAACGAGGACAACAACGGTTCGCTTGTGTTGCTCGCCCGTCTCGGCGGCTTGATATGGCTGTTTGCTGGGGACATCGAAGAAGAGGCGGAACAGGCGCTCATCGATGCTTATCCGACGCTGCGTGCCGATGTATTGAAAGTCGCCCACCACGGCAGCAAAACGTCGACAACAGAGCCGTTTTTGCGGACAATCAAGCCGCAAGCGGCCATCATTTCCGTCGGGCGCTACAATCGCTACGGGCATCCGTCCTCCGAGGTGCTTATGCGGCTTAGGCAACAGCGGGCGATCGTTTGGCGGACGGATGAAAACGGAGCTATTCGCTATGTGTATGGCGAAAACGGTGGAACCTTTCAGGTGATGAAACCATAAGATGTAGTGCACAAAAAAAGCGGAACGTTTCAGCCAAAACAAAAAATAAGGATTGCTTATGTAAGCAATCCTTATCGACCGAAAAATTCGATCAACGTTGCGATGATGAACATGGTAGCGAAAAAGCCGAACGACACGATGAATCCGACGGCGGAATCGACGGCGTCATTTCGTTGGTTTTGCACTTCCTTTTCAAATACGTTCATCGTTTTCCCCCTCCTCGTTCAATCATTTTTAGTATAGACGAAAACGTGTGAAAAATCTACCGCCGCTCGCTTCTTTTCCTTCCTTGACAACAGTTGACACAAATACTTTCAAACAGCCGGGAAAACATAAAAATAACCCGCTGGCCAATAAGGTCCTAGGACTTATAGGCTGGCGTTTATATAAAGGGGAACCGGTTTTTTCGGAAGCCGGTTCCCTTGTAAAATGACGAAAAACGGTGTATCTTTTCTAGCAGAGACGTTTGCTAGGGAATGGAGACGGGAACATGCTGGAACGCGTATGGGGAAACATGGAAAAACGGCGTTTTTCTCTTCTTTATTTATTATACGGCAATGAGCCGTTTTTATTAACGGAAACGTATGAGCGATTGGTGAACGCAGCGCTTGGCCCCGAGGAGCGCGAGTGGAACTTGGCTGTGTACGACTGCGAGGAAACGCCGGTCGAGGCGGCGCTTGAGGAGGCCGAGACGGTGCCGTTTTTCGGCGAGCGGCGCGTCATTTTGGTGAAGAATCCATATTTTTTTACGGCGGAAAAGGACAAAGAGATCGAGCACGATTTGGCTAAGCTGGAGAACTATTTCAGGGCGCCGGCGCCGTTCTCGATCGTCGTCTTTTTGGCGCCGTATGACAAGCTCGATGAGCGGAAAAGAATTACCAAGCTCGCCAAGGAGCAGTGCGAAGTTGTGGCCGCCGCCCCGCTCGCCGAAGCGGAGCTGCGCGCTTGGGTGCGCCGCCGGTTGGAAAGCCAAGGAGCATCGGTGGCCGAGGAAGCCATTGAGCTGCTTTTGCAGCGGGCCGGAACGCGGTTGTCCGCGCTGGCGAACGAAATCGACAAGCTCGCTTTGTTTGCCGGACCGGGCGGAGTGGTGGATGAGGCGGCCGTCGAGCAGCTTGTCGCTCGCACACCGGAAGAAAACGTCTTTGCGCTTGTCGAACAAGTGGCGAGGCGCGATATCCCGGGAGCATTGCAGACGTTTTACGATTTGCTTGAACATAATGAGGAGCCGATCAAAATTTTGGCGTTGCTTGCAAGCCATTTCCGCCTGTTGGCGCAAGTGAAATGGCTCGCCCAAACAGGTTATGGGCAGACGCAAATCGCTTCGGCCCTCAACGTGCATCCGTTCCGCGTCAAGCTCGCCCTTGCCCAAGCCGCCCGCTTTTCCGATGCGGAGCTGACGGAAGCGATCACCGAGCTGGCCGCCGCTGATTATGACGTAAAAAGCGGAGCCATGGACCGCCGGTTGGCCGTTGAGCTGTTGTTGATGCGTTGGGGCGCTCGCCCGGGGCGGAAAAGCCAGCGATAAAAAGCATGCGCCGTTGGCTTTTTTGCCGTCTGCTTCGCCTGCATGGCGGCGCCACAAAGAAAAAAGAGGGGACAAAAAAACGACCTGGCGCCAGGTCGTTTTTTATTAGGAAGCTTGAATGCTGTTCAATTTTTTCGCTAAGCGCGATTTTTGCCGGCTGGCGGCATTTTTATGGATAAGGCCTTTGCTCGCGGCTTTGTCTAATTTTTTCGACGCGACAATGAACGCTTCTTTCGCTTTTTCCACGTCTTTCAATTCAACGAGCGCTTCAAATTTTTTGATAGCCGTGCGCATGGCCGATTTCATCGAGGCGTTGTGGGCCCGACGTTTTTCGCTCGTTTTCGCGCGTTTGATCGCCGATTTAATGTTCGCCACGTCCGTTCACCTCCGTTATCGTTCCGATTTTTGCTCTGAACAAGAACAAGTGTTATTCTATCAAACGTGTTTTGATTATGCAAGAGTGTTCAAGCAAAAATCCTTTACGAAATATGAATGACGGCGCTTCATTGCGGCGACAATAAAAGAAAACGGCACAAGGAGGAACGACATGAAACAGCCGCTCGATTTGCGCATGTATTCGGTGCGCACCGACTTGGCGATCGAGGCGCATGAAATTGCGGTCGAGGAGCGTTTGCAACAAAAAAAGGAAGGCGCCTCCCCGATTGAGGGGGTCATCATCCGCGACCAAGAGATCGATGGCGTCAAGCTGTCGCACGCGCACGTCACAGAACAAGGAGCGGCATCGATCGGCAAAAAGCCGGGCCATTATGTGACGATTGAGGCGCAAGGCATCCGTGAACAAAATACGGAATTGCAGCAAAAAGTGCAGCGTATTTTTTCGGAACAACTGAGCGCCTTTTTACAACGGCTCCGCATTCCCGAGCAAGCGAGCTGCCTAATTGTCGGGCTTGGCAACCAAAACGTCACGCCGGATGCGCTTGGGCCGCTGACGGTGGAAAACGTGCTTGTCACCCGTCATCTGTTTCAATTGCAGCCGGAAAGTGTTGAGGAAGGATTTCGCCCGGTGAGCGCCCTCGCTCCAGGGGTGATGGGAACGACCGGCATTGAGACGAGCGATATTATTGATGGCGTCGTCCGGAAAACGAAGCCGGATTTTGTCATCGTCATCGATGCGCTGGCCGCCCGTTCAATCGAACGGGTCAACGCGACGATCCAAATTTCCGACACCGGCATCCACCCCGGCTCGGGCGTTGGCAATAAGCGGAAAGAACTGAGTTACGAGACGCTCGGCATCCCGGTCATCTCGATCGGCGTCCCGACGGTCGTCGATGCCGTTTCGATCACAAGCGATACGATCGATTTCATTTTAAAGCATTTCGGCCGCGAAATGCGCGAAAGCCAGCGGCCGTCAAGCGCGCTGGCTCCGGCCGGCTGGGCGTTCGGGCGCAAAAAGAAGCTGACGGAGCAAGATATGCCGTCGCCAACCGAACGGTCGACGTTTCTCGGCATGATCGGCACGCTTGGTGATGAAGAAAAGCGGCGTCTGATTTACGAAGTGCTCGCCCCGCTCGGTCATAACTTAATGGTGACGCCAAAAGAGGTCGATTCGTTCATCGGCGATATGGCGAACTTACTGGCCGGCGGCTTGAACGCGGCGCTGCACCGGCAGGTTGACCAAGGCAACGTCGGCTCTTACACCCACTAGACAAAAAACGGTTCTATCTTTCCCGGCTTGGCCATACGTTAAAGTGAGGAGACAAGCCGGGAAAGGGTGGGAATATGAAACGATGGCGCTCCCCCAACGTCGTGATCGCCGTTCCAGGAGCCAGCTTAAAAAAACTGTTTATGCTCATCATCCTTGGATGCATGATGATGTTTATGCTCGTCGGAGCGCTTACGTCGCTGCGGCCCGAATACCGTCCGTCGTCATCATCGCTGAACGATATGGCCGCCCATTTTCCGGAGGAGATGTTCATTCGCCTGTTTGGGCTCGAAAACCGGTATTTTCTCCAAATGCTTCCAAAAGAGCGGCAACAGACGAACTATTCATCGCTGTTGTTCCGCTTGGCGACAAGCATCAACCCCGACGATCCGCGCAGCTTGCTCGGCAGCGAGCTACCGGGCTTTGCCTTGTATGACAGCAAAATTTTAATCGCCGGAGAAGGGACCGACTACACGAACATCCCGTATGAGTCGGCGCCGCCGCTGGAAGTGATGTTTGCCGAGCGGCAGGCGTCGGTCGAGGAGCTTGAGCAAGCCGAGCAAACCCAAGACGAAAAAGCGCTCCCTCCCCCGAAGCAAACGACGCAAGGCCGAAAAGTCGTCTATATTTACCATACACATACGCGCGAGTCGTATTTGCCGGCTTTAAAAGGCGTAACCGATCCAAATTTGGCGTTTCATCGGAGCGTGAATGTGACCGAAGTCGGGGAGAAATTGATGGAAGAATTGGAGAAGAGGGGCATCGGCGCGCAAGTGAACAAAACCGACATCGAAGCGGAGCTGTTGAAAAAAGGAATGCCATACACACAGGCGTATAACATGTCGCGGCAGACGGTCGTGGCAGCGATGAAGCAAAACCGTGACTTGCAATATTTTATTGACATTCACCGCGATGCGCGTCGCCGGAAGTATACGACCACGACGATCAACGGTGTTGATTACGCGCGCGTGGCGTTTATCATCGGCGGTGAGAACGCGGAATACGAAAAAAACTTGCAGCTGGCGACCGAGCTGCACCATTTGCTGCAGAAGAAATACCCGGGGTTGAGCCGCGGGGTCATTAAGAAGCAAGGAGCAGGAACCAATGGGAAATTTAACCAAGATTTATCCGGGAACGCCATTTTAGTGGAGTTTGGCGGCGTCGACAATACGTTCGCCGAGCTGTTCCGTTCGGCTACGGCCTTTGCCGATGTGTTCAGCGAGTATTATTGGCAGGCGGAAAAAGTCGAGGCGCCGGCTCCGGCGGAGAAAAAGTAAAAAGGGGCATCGCATATGGCAAGATGGTTCATCCGGTTTAGCGCAGCGCTTTTCCTCTTGTTTTTTGGCGTGCTGCTCGGCATGCAGCAGGCGCACCGCGGTATTGAGAAGATGCGCGGCTATGCGGATCCGTCGCTTCCCGCCGTCATTGATCTCGAGAAAAACGGAAACGGGGAGATTGAGGCAGCCGTGTTCGGGCAGACAGTGGCGGCGGGCGATTTGCAGAAAAAACAAGAAGTGGTTCGGGAACTGAAAACGTTCAACCTCTTTTCTGAACTCGGCCGGCGGCTGGCCGATGGCGCAACCGCGCTTGTGGAAACGTTGCTGTCATTCGCTGGGCGGGCCGTCGACTAAATCGGTCCGCCGCTTTCGGCGCGGCGCCGGCAGACGATTTACCGCCTCGTATGGGCGGCTTTTTTGTTTGTCATTGAATCTTCTCTCCTCTGTTGCTATAATCAAAGCTAGTGTAGTTTTGCGAAAAAGCAGGAGTGAGAGACGATGAACCGGGAAGAACGGTTGAAACGGCAGGAACGGATTCGCAACTTTTCCATTATCGCTCACATTGACCACGGAAAATCGACGCTTGCGGACCGCATTTTGGAAAAAACAGGCGCGCTGTCGGAGCGCGAGTTGCGCGAGCAGACGTTGGACATGATGGATCTTGAGCGCGAGCGCGGCATTACGATCAAATTGAATGCGGTCCAGTTGACATACAAAGCGAAAAATGGCGAGGAGTATATTTTCCATTTGATCGATACGCCGGGCCATGTCGATTTTACGTACGAAGTGTCGCGCAGCTTGGCCGCCTGCGAGGGAGCGATTTTGGTCGTCGATGCGGCGCAAGGCATCGAAGCGCAGACGCTTGCAAATGTGTATTTAGCGATCGATAACAACTTGGAAATTTTGCCTGTTATTAACAAAATTGATTTGCCAAGCGCCGAACCGGAGCGCGTCCGCCAAGAAATCGAGGACGTCATCGGCCTCGATGCGTCTGAAGCCGTGCTCGCTTCAGCGAAAGTCGGCATCGGCATTGAAGAAATCTTGGAACAAATCGTGGAGAAAATTCCCGCTCCGTCGGGCGATCCAGACGCGCCGCTGAAAGCGCTCATTTTCGACTCGCTTTACGACCCGTACCGCGGCGTTGTCGCGTATGTCCGCATTGTTGACGGGACGGTGAAGCCGGGCCAGCGCATTAAAATGATGTCGACCGGCAAAGAATTTGAAGTGAACGAAGTCGGCGTCTTTACGCCGAAACAAAAAATCGTCGACGAGCTCACGGTCGGCGATGTCGGCTATTTGACAGCGTCCATTAAAAATGTCAAAGATACGCGTGTCGGCGATACGATCACCGACGCCGAACGGCCGGCCGCCGAGCCGCTCCCCGGCTACCGGAAGCTCAACCCGATGGTGTTTTGCGGCATGTATCCGATCGATACGGCGCGCTACAATGACTTGCGCGAGGCGCTCGAGAAGCTGCAATTGAACGATGCGGCGCTCCACTTTGAGCCGGAAACGTCGCAGGCGCTTGGGTTCGGCTTCCGCTGTGGGTTTCTCGGCTTGCTGCATATGGAAATCATTCAAGAGCGGATTGAGCGCGAGTTTCATATCGACTTAATTACGACGGCTCCGAGCGTCGTCTACAAAGTTCATTTGACCGATGGCACCGAAGTTTCGGTCGACAATCCGACGAACATGCCGGATCCACAGAAAATCGACCGCATCGAAGAGCCGTATGTGAAGGCGACGATCATGGTGCCGAACGACTACGTCGGGCCGGTCATGGAGCTGTGCCAAGGAAAGCGCGGCACGTTCGTTGATATGCAATATTTGGACGAAAAGCGGGTCATGCTGATTTATGACATTCCGCTGTCGGAAATCGTGTACGACTTTTTTGACGCCTTAAAGTCGAACACGAAAGGGTACGCGTCATTCGACTATGAGTTGATCGGCTATCGGCCGTCCAATCTTGTCAAAATGGACATTTTGTTGAATGGCGAAAAAATTGACGCTTTGTCGTTTATCGTCCATCGCGAGGCGGCGTACGAACGCGGCAAAGTGATCGTGGAAAAACTGAAAGACTTAATTCCGCGCCAGCAGTTTGAGGTGCCGGTGCAAGCCGCCATCGGCAACAAAATCATCGCCCGCTCGACGATCAAGGCGCTGCGCAAAAACGTGCTCGCCAAATGTTACGGCGGCGACGTGTCACGGAAGCGGAAGCTGCTCGAGAAGCAAAAGGAAGGAAAAAAACGGATGAAACAAATCGGCTCGGTCGAAGTGCCGCAAGAAGCGTTTATGGCTGTCTTGAAAATCGACGACCAGAAAAAATGACGGGCAAGGCTGTCTCCTTCGGGGATGGCCTTGTTTGTTTATCGCCATGCGACGCTGACGGGAAGATGAGGGACGGCAGTCCGGCTGCAGCCGAAGGGAGGATGACGATGGCAACATCAGCATATTTTCACATTCCGTTTTGCGCCCATATTTGCCATTATTGCGATTTTAACAAAGTGTTTGCTGCCGGTCAGCCGATTGACGACTATTTGCGGGCGATGGACAAGGAAATGGCGCGGACGGCGGCCGAGTTCGGCAACCGTCTTGAGACGCTGTTTATCGGCGGCGGCACGCCGACGGTGCTGGAGCCGGCGCAGCTTGGGCGCTTGCTTGAGAGCATTCACCGCCATTTTCAGTTTGATCCGCAAACGGCTGAATTTACGGTTGAGGCGAACCCGGATGGGCTGACGAAAGAAAAACTCGCCGTTCTCCGCGAAGCCGGGGTCAATCGGTTGAGCCTTGGGGTGCAGACGTTTGATGACCGGCTTCTGCAAGCGATCGGCCGCACGCACCGGCGCGGGGATATCGTGCAGGCGGTAGAGCGGGCGAGGGAGGCCGGGTTTGTCAACATCAGCCTCGATCTGATGTACGGGCTTCCCGGGCAGACGATTGAGCAGTTTCTCGCCGATTTGGACGCCGCGTTTTCGCTTCACGTTCCGCACCTCTCCGCCTATTCGCTTATCCTTGAGCCGAAAACGATCTTTTACAACGAGTGGCGCAAGGGCCGACTCCATCTCCCGGGAGAAGAGGCGGAAGCGGCCATGTACGAAGCGGCGATGGAGCGAACCGAAGCGTGCGGCTACCAACAGTATGAAATCAGCAATTACGCGTTTCCGGGGTTTGAAAGCCGTCACAACCTCACTTATTGGAACAACGAAGAGTATTACGGCATCGGCGCCGGGGCGCACAGCTATATCGGCGGGGTGCGGCGCGCCAATATCGGTCCGGTCCGCCATTACATCGCCAAGGTGGACAACGGCGAATGGCCGCACCGCGATGTGCACCGGTTGACGCTTCAAGAGCAAATGGAAGAGGAAATGTTTTTAGGGTTGCGCAAAACGGAAGGAGTGTCGAAAGTTCGCTTCCGGCAAAAGTTTGGCCGCGATATGCACGATATCTTCGGCAAGGCGATCCGCGCCGAAGTGGAAAACGGGCGCTTGGAAGAAACGGAGACCCACGTCCGCTTGACAAAGCGCGGCAAGCTGCTCGGCAACGAAGTGTTCGCCGCCTTTCTCGGCGAAATGTAAAGATTGACATTTGCCGGGCGATTTGTTACCCTAGTAATAGATTTAGCACTCGAATTGATCGAGTGCTAATAGAGGTGAGAAACGTGTTAACGGACCGCCAACTGCTGATTTTGCAGGTGATTATCGACGATTTCATTCGTTCCGGGCAGCCGGTCGGTTCGCGGACGTTATCGAAAAAGCACCAAATTGCGTTCAGTTCAGCGACGATTCGCAATGAAATGGCGGATTTGGAAGAGCTCGGCTACATTGAAAAAACGCACATTTCCTCTGGCCGCGTGCCGTCGGAAAAAGGGTATCGGTACTACGTCGACCATCTGCTGCCGCCGCAGCGGCTGACAAGAGCCGATATTCAGAAAATCCGCTCCGTGTTTGCCGAACGCATCTATGAGCTCGAGAAGCTGATGCAAAAGTCGGCGCAAATTTTATCCGACTTGACGAACTACACGTCGATCGCCCTCGGTCCGGCGTTTAAAGAAAGCAAACTGAAGCGAATGCAAATCGTTCCGCTCAACGAGCAGACGGCTGTGGCCATCGTTGTGACCGATACCGGCCATGTCGAAAACCGGGTCGTGACGATTCCGCCATCGGTCAACGCCGGCGACCTTGAAAAGATGGTCAACATTTTGAACGGGCGGCTCAGCGGCGTTCCGCTCATCGATTTAAAAGAAAAAATCAAGACGGAAGTGGCCGATGTGCTGCGCCGGCACATCCGCAATTATGACAGCCTGCTCAATATGCTGATCGACACGCTCGATCTTCCTGAAGAGGAGAAAATGTTTTTCGCCGGCACAGCCAACATGCTCAATCAGCCGGAATTCAGCGACATTGAAAAAGTGCGCCCGCTTCTGAACATCATTGAGCAGGAAAAAGACATTTACCGTCTGCTTCGCAAGCAAAGCCAAAAAGGGGTGCAGGTGTCGATCGGCCGGGAAAACGAATTGCACGGCATGGAAAACTGCAGCCTCATTACGGCGACATACTCGGTCGGCGAGGAGCCGCTCGGAACGATCGCGATTCTCGGGCCGACGCGCATGGAGTATTCGCGCGTCATCACGGTGTTGAACCGCGTCGCTTCCGATTTGTCGGCCGCGCTGACGAAATGGTATCAAAATCAGTAACAATGGCCATATTGGTTAACGGATGGATTCGCCAATCCATCCGTTCCTTGTGGCCATTGATACATAGAATGACGAGCCCGAAGGGGAGGTGAAGGCAATGGAACAAGGGGACAAACGTGCTGGTCAAGCTACATACAACGAGCCGGAGATGGAACAGCCGGCATCGGCGGAAGAGGCAGGCGTGCCACCGGAAGGCGAAAGGGACGACGCTAGGCAAAACGATGCCGCCGGGCAAGGCGATGGGAAGCCGGCGGAGGCTTCAGCGGGGGCCGAACCTGCCGGGGAGGAGCGCGCCGAGACAGAGGAGCTGGCTGCCGCCAAAGCGCAAGTAGCGGAGCTGGAAGCGAAGCTGGCTGAGATGGAACACCGCTATCTCCGTCTGTATGCCGATTTTGAAAACTTCCGCCGCCGGACGCGCCAAGAGCTGGAAGCGGCTGAAAAATACCGCGCCCAAAGTTTGGCGAGCGATTTGCTTCCGGTGCTCGACAACTTTGAGCGCGCGTTGAAAATAGAGACGGAAAACGAGCAGGCAAAATCGATTTTGCAAGGAATGGAGATGGTGTATCGCTCGCTTTTGGACGCCTTGAAAAAAGAAGGCGTCGAGGCGATTGAGGCGGTCGGAAAACCGTTTGACCCCCATCTGCATCAGGCGGTCATGCAGACGGACGAAGATGGCTATGAGCCGAATACAGTCGTCGAAGAGCTGCAAAAAGGCTACAAGCTGAAAGACCGCATTCTCCGTCCTGCGATGGTCAAAGTCAGCCAATAACGGAAATGGAGGGTGATGAGCGATGAGTAAAATTATCGGCATTGACTTAGGAACAACGAACTCTTGCGTCGCCGTGCTCGAAGGCGGCGAGGCGAAAGTCATCCCGAACCCGGAAGGAAACCGCACGACCCCATCGGTCGTGGCGTTCAAAAACGGGGAGCGCTTAGTGGGCGAAGTCGCCAAACGGCAGGCGATCACGAACCCGAACACGATCATCTCGATCAAGCGCCATATGGGCACGGACTACAAAGTGGAGATTGAAGGAAAGCAATATACGCCGCAAGAAATTTCAGCCATCATTTTGCAATATTTGAAATCGTACGCCGAAGACTACTTGGGCGAACCGGTGACGCGGGCGGTCATTACGGTGCCGGCCTATTTCAACGACGCGCAGCGCCAAGCGACGAAAGACGCCGGCCGCATCGCCGGGCTTGAAGTCGAGCGCATCATCAACGAGCCGACAGCAGCAGCGCTTGCTTACGGCCTCGACAAAGAAGAGGATCAAACGATTCTCGTCTATGACTTGGGCGGCGGAACGTTTGACGTTTCGATTTTGGAGCTTGGCGACGGCGTCTTTGAAGTGAAAGCGACCGCCGGCGACAACCATTTGGGCGGCGACGATTTCGACCAAGTGATCATCGATTATTTGGTCAATCAGTTCAAACAAGAGCACGGCATCGATTTGTCCAAAGACAAAATGGCGCTTCAGCGCTTGAAAGATGCGGCTGAAAAGGCGAAAAAAGAACTGTCGGGCGTGACGCAGACGCAAATTTCGCTGCCGTTTATCAGCGCCAATGAAAACGGTCCGCTTCACTTGGAAACGACGCTCACGCGGGCGAAGTTTGAAGAACTGTCCGCCCACCTCGTTGAACGGACGATGGGGCCGGTTCGCCAGGCGCTGCAAGATGCCGGCTTGACACCTGCCGATATTGACAAAGTCATTTTGGTTGGCGGTTCGACCCGCATTCCAGCTGTCCAAGAAGCGATTAAGCGCGAGCTTGGCAAAGAGCCGCATAAAGGCGTCAATCCGGACGAAGTCGTGGCGATCGGCGCCGCGATCCAAGGCGGGGTCATTGCCGGCGAAGTGAAAGATGTCGTCTTGCTTGACGTCACACCGCTGTCGCTCGGCATTGAGACGATGGGCGGCGTATTTACGAAATTGATCGAGCGGAACACGACCATTCCGACAAGCAAGTCGCAAGTGTTCACAACAGCCGCCGACAACCAAACGACAGTAGACATTCATGTGCTGCAAGGGGAGCGTCCGATGGCGGCGGACAACAAAACGCTCGGCCGCTTCCAGCTGACTGGGATTCCGCCGGCGCCGCGCGGCGTGCCGCAAATTGAAGTGACGTTTGACATTGACGCCAACGGCATCGTCCATGTGCGCGCGAAAGACTTGGGGACGAACAAAGAACAGTCGATCACGATCAAATCGTCGTCCGGCCTGTCGGAAGAAGAAATCCAGCGCATGATCAAAGAGGCGGAAGAAAACGCCGAAGCCGACCGGAAGCGGAAAGAGGCTGCCGAACTGCGCAATGAAGCGGACCAGCTTATTTTCACGACAGAAAAAACGTTAAAAGAAGTCGAAGGAAAAGTGAGCGCCGATGAGATCAAGAAAGCGCAAGAGGCAAAAGATGCGTTGAAGGCGGCGCTTGAGAAAAACGACATCGATGACATCCGCAAGAAAAAAGACGCGCTGCAGGAAGCGGTGCAGCAGCTGTCGATCAAGCTGTATGAGCAAGCGGCGAAACAGGCGCAAGACGCTAGAGCGCAAGCCGACGCGGCCAAACGGGACAACGTTGTTGATGCGGAATTTGAGGAAGTGAAGGATGACAAATAATGCTGCCGAAAGTCAAAGTCAGGCCTGCCTTGGCTTTGACTTTTTTTCTAGCATTCACATATTGCCATTAACAAAAGGGAAATGATAAAATAAAATTTATGTGAATGAATCGGGAGTGGATGATCAACGATGGCGAAGCGCGATTACTACGAAGTTCTCGGCGTCAGCAAAAACGCGACGAAAGACGAGATCAAAAAAGCGTACCGAAAGCTTTCGAAGCAGTATCATCCAGACATTAACAAAGCGCCGGACGCCGCGGAAAAGTTTAAAGAAATTAAAGAGGCATACGAAGTATTGAGCGACGACGAAAAGCGGGCCCGCTACGACCGGTTCGGCCATGCCGACCCGAACGAAGCGTTTGACGGCGGCGGATTCCGAGGCGGAGGGTTTGATTTCGGCGGCTTTAGCGGCTTTGGCGGGTTTGAAGATATTTTTGAGACGTTTTTCGGCGGCGGGCCGCGCCAGCGGGCGAGCGGGCCGCGCAAAGGGGCCGATGTGGAATACATGATGACGCTCACATTTGAGGAAGCGGCATTTGGAAAAGAAACAGAAATTGAAGTGCCGCGCGAAGAGACGTGCGAAACGTGCCATGGCAGCGGCGCCAAACCGGGCACAAGCCCCCAGCCGTGCTCACGTTGCGGCGGCAGCGGGCAAATCACGAGCGAGCAGGCGACGCCGTTTGGCCGCATCATCAACCGTCGGACATGTCCGACATGTGGCGGGACGGGCCGGTACATTCCGGAAAAATGTCCGACATGCGGCGGGACGGGCCGCGTCAAGCAACGGAAAAAGATTCATGTCAAAATCCCGGCCGGCGTCGACGACGGCCAGCAGCTGCGTGTCGCCGGCCAAGGGGAGCCAGGGGTCAACGGCGGGCCGCCGGGGGACTTGTACATCATTTTCCGCGTGGAGCCGCATGAATTTTTCGAGCGCGACGGGCTCGACATTTATTGTGAAGTGCCGCTTTCCTTTGCTCAAGCGGCGCTCGGCGATGAGATTGAGGTGCCGACGCTCTATGGCGATGTGAAGTTGAAAATTCCGGCCGGCACGCAAACGGGCACGCGCTTCCGCCTGAGAGGGAAAGGAGTGCCAAACGTGCGCGGCTATGGACAGGGGGATCAGCACGTCATCGTCCGCGTCGTGACGCCGACAAAGCTGACGGAAAAACAAAAGCAACTGCTGCGCGAGTTTGACCGGCTTGGTGGGGAGACGATGCACGACGGGCCGCACGGCCGTTTTTTTGAGAAAGTCAAAAAGGCGTTTAAAGGAGAAGCGTGAGCGCGATGAAATGGTCGGAAATCAGCATTCATACGACGCACGAGGCGGTCGAGGCGATTTCGAACATTTTGCATGAGGCCGGCGCCGGCGGCGTGGTCATTGAAGATCCGTACGATCTTGTGAAAGACCGCGATGACTGGTACGGGGAAATCGTCGAACTCAATCCGGACGATTATCCGGAAGAAGGCGTCATCATTAAGGCGTATTTGCCGGTCAACAGCTTTCTTGGCGAAACGGTCGAACAAATTAAACAAGCGATTAACAATTTATGGCTATATGATATTGACCTTGGAAAAAATAAGATTACATTGAGCGAAGTGAATGAGAAAGAGTGGGCGACGGCGTGGAAAAAGCATTATCATCCGGTGAAAGTGTCGGAGAAGTTTACGATCGTGCCGACGTGGGAAACGTATGAGCCGGTTTCCGATGATGAGTTGATCATTGAAATGGATCCGGGCATGGCGTTTGGCACCGGCACCCACCCGACGACGGTCATGTGCCTGCAGGCGCTCGAAAAATATGTGCGCCCCGGCGATGCGGTCATTGACGTCGGCACCGGCTCCGGCATTTTAAGCATCGCTGCGGCGATGCTCGGCGCCCGGTCGGTGCGGGCGTTCGATTTGGATCCGGTCGCAGTCGACAGCGCACGGCTGAACGTCAAGCTCAATAAAGTGCAGTCGGTCGTTACGGTGGCGCAAAACAATTTGCTTGACCATGTCGATGAGCCGGCTGATGTGATTGTCGCCAACATTTTGGCGGAAATCATTTTGCGTTTTGCCTCCGACGCTTTCCGGCTGCTGAAGCCGGGCGGCCGCTTCATCACCTCCGGCATCATCCAGGCGAAAAAGCAGGACGTCAAAGACGGGCTTCTGGCGGCTGGGTTTGTCATTGAGGAAGTGAACGTGATGGAAGATTGGGTCGCGTTAGTCGCCATCAAGTCGTAAACAAAGAAGGGATGTTCGTTGCAGCGATATTTCGTTTCCGAACGGGAGCGCCGAGGCGAAGTCGTCACGATCAGCGGCGCTGACGCGCACCATATCGCCCGCGTCATGCGCATGAAGCCGGGGGATGCGATCGCTTGCGTCTTTCCGGACGGGCGCACGGCTGTATGCAGCATTGAACAAATTGCCAGTGATCATGTGCGCGCCCGTATTGTACAATGGAAGGAAGAGGAGCGCGAATTGCCGGTGCGCATTTATATCGCCCAGGGGCTGCCGAAAGGCGAAAAGTGGGAGTTTGTCATCCAAAAAGGGACGGAGCTTGGCGCCGCCGGCTTTCTGCCGTTTTTCGCCGCCCGTTCGGTCGTCAAATGGGACATGAAGAAAGCGGAGAAAAAAGTGGAACGGTGGAAAAAAATTGCGAAAGAGGCGGCCGAACAGGCGGAACGCACGTCATTGCCCGAGGTGCGGGCGCCGCTTTCGCTGGATGCGCTGCTTGCTTTTGGCGAAACGGTGGATCAACGTCTATTCGCCTATGAAGAAGAAGGGCGCGGGGGACGGCACGGTTCGCTGCCGGCGCTGCTTGCCGGCCTCAAGCCCGGCGGCACGCTGCTAGCCGTGTTCGGACCTGAGGGTGGATTTAGCCCTGAGGAGGCAAAGCGGCTCCGACAAGGCGGCTTTTTGCCGTGCAGCCTTGGCCCGCGCATTTTGCGCACGGAAACGGCGCCGCTTTATCTGCTTGCCGCGGCTTCCTATGAATGGGAGCTGCGCGCGCCAGATTGGGAGGCGGCGCAACAGTAATCAACGGTTTGAACAAATTCAGTCATGCTGCTAGCTCAGTGGCATGGCCTGCAGTGAGGTGAACAACATGCCAACAGTGGCTTTCCATACATTAGGCTGCAAAGTCAATCATTACGAAACAGAGGCGATTTGGCAGCTGTTTAAAAAGGCCGGCTACGAACGGACGGAGTTTGAGAGCCGCGCCGATGTGTATGTGATCAACACGTGCACAGTGACGAACACCGGCGACAAAAAAAGCCGCCAAGTCATCCGTCGTGCGGTGCGCCGCAATCCGGATGCCGTCGTCTGCGTGACCGGCTGCTATGCGCAAACATCGCCGGCGGAAGTGATGGCGATTCCGGGCGTCGATATTGTCATCGGCACGCAAGACCGGCATAAAATTTTGGACTACGTTGAGCAGTTTCAGCGCGAGCGCCAGCCGATCAACGCGGTCCATAACATTATGAAAACGCGCGTGTTTGAGGAAATGGATGTGCCGTCGTTCACCGACCGGACGCGGGCATCGTTGAAAATTCAAGAAGGGTGCAACAACTTTTGCACGTTTTGCATCATCCCGTGGGCGCGCGGCTTGATGCGTTCGCGCAATCCACAAGAAATCATCCGCCAGGCGCGCCAGCTTGTCGCCGCCGGCTATAAGGAAATCGTGTTGACCGGCATTCATACGGGCGGCTACGGCACCGATCTAAAAGACTATAACTTCGCGGCGCTGCTGCGCGATTTGGATGAGCAAGTGCCGGGGCTGAAACGGATTCGCATTTCGTCGATTGAGGCGAGCCAAATTACCGATGAAGTGATCGATGTGTTGCAGCGTTCGGACAAAATCGTTCGCCATTTGCACATTCCGCTTCAATCCGGGTCGAACACGGTGCTCAAGCGGATGCGCCGCAAATATACGGTGGAATTTTTCGCCGAGCGGCTTGCCCGCCTGCGGGAAGTGTTCCCGGAACTCGCCGTAACGTCCGATGTCATCGTCGGTTTTCCGGGTGAAACGGAAGAGGAATTTATGGAAACGTACCACTTTATCCGCGAGCAGCAGTTTTCCGAGCTGCACGTCTTTCCGTATTCGAAGCGGACTGGCACACCGGCGGCGCGCATGCCGGACCAAGTGGACGAAGAGACGAAACATGACCGCGTCCGCCGACTCATTGCCCTATCTGATCAGCTGGCGAAAGAATACGCGTCGCGATTTGAAGGGCACGTGCTCGAAGTCATTCCAGAAGAGCAAGACAAAGATCATCCGGGCATGTATATCGGCTATACGGACAACTATTTGAAAGTCCGTTTCCCGGGGACAGAAGAGATGGTCGGCGAACTCGTGAAAGTAAAAATCACGAAAGCCGGCTACCCGTACAACGAAGGTGAGTTTGTCCGCATTGTGCCGGATGGGGCAGCTCATTTCGTAAAGTTAAGCTCATAACCTGATATGGAGAGACAAGCACAGACACCCCAGCCTCAGCTGGGGTTTTTTCTTCTTTTTCTCGCGAACTATACAGATGACGGCTAGTTTTTGCCTTGCAGACATGGTATGATGGTAGACGTCAGACCTTTTATCTTTTTGCAGCGGCAGAAAGGGGCAAGTGTCCATGACAGTGAACATTGCGAACATGATCGACCATACGCTGCTCAAGCCGGAGGCAACGAAAGAGCAAATCGTTCAATTATGCGCGGAGGCGAAACAGTACGGGTTTGCCTCAGTATGCGTCAACCCGTCGTGGGTGAAAACGGCGGCGCGGGAACTTTCCGGCACGGATGTCCGCGTCTGCACGGTCATCGGCTTTCCGCTTGGGGCGACAACGCCGGAAACGAAAGCGTTTGAAACGAAAAACGCCATCGAAAACGGCGCGCGCGAAGTCGATATGGTCATCAACATCGGCGCCTTAAAAAGCGGAGCCGACGACTGGGTGGAGCGCGATATTCGCGCCGTCGTCGAAGCGGCAGCCGGAAAAGCACTCGTGAAAGTAATTATTGAAACGGCGCTTTTGACGGATGATGAAAAAGTGCGCGCTTGCCAATTGGCGGTGAAAGCGGGCGCTGACTATGTGAAAACATCGACTGGGTTCTCAGGCGGCGGCGCGACGGTTGAAGACGTCGCGCTGATGCGAAAAACGGTCGGCGACAATGTGGGCGTCAAAGCTTCAGGAGGCGTTCGCGACCGGAAAACAGCTGAGGCGATGATCGAGGCTGGGGCGACGCGCATCGGGACGAGCTCCGGGGTTGCCATCGTCAGCGGCCAAACTGGGCGCGCCGATTATTAAGCCCGCTTTTGGCCATGCAAACGCAAGATGGCCGTTTCGATGATGCCGACAAACGGCAACGCGACGGCTGAACAAATGGTGTTAAACAAGACGCTCACATGGGCGAGCTGCACATCCGGCGCCGGGCTGAGCATGGCGGCAAAACGGGCGAACGGCTCCGTCCAGAAGGCAAAGACGGCAACGCCGGCGACGTTCAGCCATAAATGGGTATAAGCGGTCAGCTGGGCTTCTTTGCTTGAACCGATGGAGGCCAGCAGCCCGGTAATGCACGTGCCGATGTTGGCGCCAAGCAATATCGCGATGGCGGCTGGAAGCGTCAACAACTGTTCGTTTAAAAACCCCATGGCGATGCCGATCGTCGCCGCGCTCGAATGGACGAGGGCGGTCAAGGCAATGCCGACGAAGAGTCCGATGGCGGTCGAGCTGTTCGTTTGCTTGAGCCAGGCGTCAACAAGCGGGTAATCGGCGAGCGGCTTGGCGAGGCTGGAGAAGCCGTTCATGGCAAACAGCAAGGCGGCAAGGCCGACGGCGATCATCCCGATGCTGTAAACGAAGCGGCGGCGTCCTATGAAGACGAGAAGTGCGCCGCCGATGAGAAGCGGAATGGCGCCGTCGCCGATATCGAGTGTCATCAGCTCGGTTGTGACAGTTGAGCCGATGTTGCTGCCTAAAATGATGCCGATGGACTGGCGAAACGATAAATAGCCGGTGGCGACGAGGCCGATCGTCATCACCATGACCGCCGAGCTGCTTTGCACGAGGGCGGTTGCCGCCATCCCGGTGAGAAATCCTTGCCATGGCGCAGCGGTAAAGCGCATGAGCCATCGTTTCAACCGATGGCCGGATAATGCGTAAAACCCGGCCTTCATCATGAACATACCGATCAGAAAAATGGCGGTGTAAATGGCAAACAGCATCAAAAGCGGCCCCACGGGCGATCTCCCCTTTCATCCTATATGTATGGGCCTCGTCCGCGGACGATGACTGCTTTTTTCGGCGCCGGGATCGCGCTTTTTTATTGACCTTTTCTGCCGGCATGTATTATAATTGACAAGTACAATATGCAATGGTTGTTGTTCGGAGGGAGGGAAGCAGGATGTCCAAAACGATCGTTCGCAAAAACGAGTCGATCGACGACGCTCTTCGTCGCTTTAAACGCGCCGTTTCGAAAACGGGTACTTTGCAAGAAGTGAGAAAGCGCGAATTTTATGAAAAACCAAGCGTCAGACGGAAGAAAAAATCTGAAGCGGCTAGAAAGCGCAAGCACTAAGAGCATGCATTAAAGAGGGTGTATAATCGGTGAGTCTTCTCGATCGTTTGAATGACGATATGAAGCAGGCGATGAAAAACAAGGAGAAAGAAAAGCTGTCTGTTCTCCGTATGCTGAAGGCGGCGCTGCAAAACGAGGCGATCAAGCTCGGCAAAAGCCCGCTTTCGGAAGACGAAGAGCTGACCGTTCTTTCTCGTGAACTGAAGCAGCGTAAAGACTCCCTCCGCGAATTTGAAAACGCTGGCCGTTCAGATCTTGTCGAAAAAGTAAAAACCGAAATTGACATCGTTCAGTCGTATATGCCGAAACCGCTGACAGAGGACGAACTTCGCGAACTGATCGAGCAGACGATCAAGGAAGTCGGGGCTTCGTCGAAGGCGGATATGGGAAAAGTGATGAGCGCCATCATGCCGAAAGTGAAAGGCAAAGCGGACGGTTCGCTCGTCAATAAATTGGTGCAACAACAGCTTTCATAAAACAAGCAATGGGCCTTGCCGGCAGGCGGGCCCGTTGTTTTTGAAAAGCGGTGCTAGAACCCCCTTTTGTCTCATACATATGAGATGAAAGGGGGGTCTTTTTGTATGGTGAAGAAATGGCGCCAGCAGATGAAGCGGTGGATGGCGGAAAAGCTCGAGCTTCCCGCCGATATCGTCATGGATCTGCCCCGCATCACGATGGTGGGGCACATACATATTTACATTGAAAACCACCGAGGGCTGCTCGCGTTCAGCGATAAAGAGCTCCGCCTTTTGCTGCGGAACGGGCAGCTGCTTGTCCGCGGCGAACAGTTTGTCATCAAAACGATTTTGCCGGAAGAAATTTTATTGGAGGGGAAAATCAGCCAAGTCGTTTATATAGAGGAGGACAAACGATGAAAAATGGATGGGTTGACACGTTAGCCGGCAGCGTGCGTGTCAAGGCGGAAGGAAAAGGGATCGAACGGCTGATCAACGCCTGCGTGCGCCAGGGCATCGCCGTATGGAATGTGAAAAATCATAGTCGGGAGACGGCGACATTTTTCATTAAGCTCAGCGATGTCAAGCGGTTTCGCCATATCGCCCGGCAAAGCGAGTGCAAGCTTTCGTTTGTCGGGAGAAGAGGGTTGCCGTTTTTTTGGCGACGGGCGCGGCGAAACAGCGGGTTTGGGCTCGGGCTGCTCCTTTTTGCGGCCATTGTATTTCTGCTGTCCAACGTTGTGTGGAGCATTGACATTGAAGGCGCCTCCCCCGAGACAGAACATCAAATCGTCCGCGAACTAAAACGGATGGGCGTCGAGCGCGGCGTGTTTCAATTTCTGCTCGATGACCCGGAAACGTTGCAAAGGAAACTGACCGAACGCATCCATGACATTACATGGGTCGGCGTCGAGTGGGAAGGGACGTTGCTGCATTTCCGCGTCGTGGAAAAAGAAATTCCGGAACCGAAAGAACCGATCCCCCCGCGCCATTTAGTCGCCAAAAAAGAGGCGGTGATCGCCGATTTGTTCGTTGAAGAAGGACAACCGCTCGTTTCCGTCAATGATTATGTACAAAAAGGTCAGCTTCTCGTTTCCGGCGTGATCGGCGCCGAGGGGAGAACGAAATTTGTACCGGCGACCGGAAAGGTGCTTGGCGAGACATGGTACAAGTCCACCGTTGTCCTGCCGCTTGAGACGACGTTTCATGTGTTGACCGGCGCGTTCGCCGAACGGCATTATATCGCAATGGGCCGCTTTTCCCTTCCAATCTGGGGGTGGGAGAAGCCGGCGTTCGCCCATACGGTCATCGAAACGAAAAAGCGGCCGTTTCGGTTTTGGAAATGGGACTTGCCGGTGTATTACAAGCGTGTTACGATTCGTGAAGCCGAGGAAGTGAAACGGAGCTATACGTGGGAAGAGGCGTTTGCAGAAGCGAAAAAGATCGCCCGCCGCGAGCTGCGGGCCAAGCTACCGGAAGAGGCGGTCATTCGCGGCGAAAAAGTTTTGCATCAGACGAAAGAGAATGGTAAAGTAAGGGTAGAATTGCATTACGAAGTCATCGAAAATATTGCTGTACCACAACCCATCGTTCAAGGAGATTGAGAATGTCAGAGCAGTTTGTCACGATCAGCCAACACGTACGCAATCAACAGGAAGCGGCGGCGCTCTTTGGCGTTCATGACGCCCATTTAAAGCGGATTGAGAAAGAGCTTGGCGTGTCGATTGTGACGCGCGGGGAGACGGTCAACGTCTCCGGAACGCCGCAGCAAGTCCAGCTCGTCGATGAGCTGCTTCGCCATTTATTGATTGTCATCCGCAAAGGGGTGGCCGTCAGCGAGCGCGACATCATCTATGCCGTCCAGCTGGCGAAAAAAGGGGCGCTTGACGGCCTCATCCAGCTGTACGAAGAAGAGATTACGAAAAATGCCAAAGGGAAGTCGATCCGCGTCAAAACGCTCGGCCAGCGTTATTACGTGGCGGCGATTGAACAACACGACTTGACGTTTGGCATCGGGCCGGCCGGAACCGGGAAAACGTACTTGGCGGTTGTCATGGCGGTGAAGGCGCTGAAAAACGGCAGCGTCAAACGCATCATTTTGACCCGACCGGCTGTCGAGGCGGGGGAAAGCCTCGGCTTTTTGCCCGGCGACTTGAAGGAGAAAGTCGACCCGTATTTGCGCCCACTGTACGATGCGCTAAACGACGTGCTCGGAGCGGAGTATGTGCAGCGCCTCATTGAACGCGGCACGATTGAGATCGCTCCGCTCGCCTATATGCGTGGCCGGACGCTTGAGGATGCGTTCGTCATTCTGGACGAAGCGCAAAATACGACGCCGGCGCAAATGAAAATGTTTTTAACCCGGCTTGGTTTTGGGTCAAAAATGGTGATCACCGGCGATATTTCCCAAGTCGACCTGCCAAAAGGAGTCGAGTCGGGGCTGTCGGTCGCGAAGCGCATTTTGGCTTCCATCAGCGGCATTGCTTTTGTGTTTTTGGAGCAGTCTGATGTTGTTCGCCATCCGCTTGTGGCGAAAATTATTAATGCCTACGATGAGGCCGGCTTATAGAGCACAGACCGGGATGGATGGCACAGCTTTTCTTACAAAGCGAGGGGAAAACCGGTGGGAAGGCTTCGTTTTTTTCTCGAGCGGACAAAAGACGTCCGCTTCGTCCGCTTTTGGCTGTTTTTGTTTTTGGCTGCGCTGTTGTTTGCTGTGTTGTACTGGCAAGTGAAACCGCGCCAATATGAGCTGCGCCTGTTTGACGTCGCTAAAGAAACGATCCGCTCGCCGGTGACGGTTGAGGACAAAGAAGCGACAGCCAGGCTGAAAGAAGAAGCAGCCGCCAAAGTGGCAGACGTTTATACGTTGAAAAAAGAATATGCCGAAAACCGTGTCGATCTTCTTTCCTCGCTGTTTGCCGCCATTGAGAGCGTGCAAAACGAGGCGGGTTCGGGCCGTTCGCCCGGTGATTTGACAGCGAAGCTCGAGGAACGGCTGCCGCCGGAGTGGTTTGCCTACCTGTCCTCTGAAGAATGGCGGCGGCTGCTCAGCGCTTCTCCCGGTGAACTCGAGACAGCCAAAGAAGCAGCGTTGACGGCCGTGCATGCGGCCATGAGCGAGCGCATTTCCCAGGCGGAGCTTGACGAGGCGCGCGCGAAAGCAGCGACAGAGCTCAAGTATGCGGCGCTGTCGCCGGCGTTGCGCGAAACCGTCGCCAAGTTGTGCCGGCAGGCTGTCATTCCGAACGTCGTCTACGACCGGACGGCGACGGAAGAAAAGCGGCGGCAGGCGATGGATGAAGTGAAGCCAGTGAAAATTTTGCAAGGGCAAGTGATCGTGGAGGAAGGGCAATTTATTACGAGTGACATTTACCACCGGCTTGAGCTCGTCGGCCTGCTTGGCGGCGGACGCCCGCATTGGCCGGCCGCGGGGCTTTGTTTGTTCGTGCTGCTCTTGCTTGCGCCGCTCGCTTACTATTTCCGCGCCGAGAAGACGAATGAAAACTTGCTGCTTTATGGAGCGGTGTTCACGTTGATGATGGCGGTGATGGTGCTCATTCGCCTGCTGCCGTCCGGCGGGGCCGTTTCGGCCGGCTATCTCGTTCCGGCAGCGTTCGGTCCGATGCTTGTCCGCGTGCTGCTTGGCGAGCGGCTGGCGGTGATGACCGCCATCATTGGGGCGGTGTGCGGCAGCATCTTGTTTAATGAAGAAATCGGGGCGACTGGCGCCGTATCGGTGTCCTTGGCTGTTTATTTGCTCGCTGGCGGCCTGGCTGGGACGTTTTGCCTGCCGAAGGAGCTGGCGAAGGCGAAAATTTGGCGGGCCGGTGTGCTTGTTGCCGTCGTCAATACGGGTTTGCTCCTATCGTTGTTGCTAATGAAAAATGGCCGCTACTCGCTGGCTGAGATCGGCCTTTTTCTTCTCATGGCGGCGGCCTCCGGCATTTTCTCCGCCATTTTGACGATCGGGCTGCTGCCGGTGTTTGAGACGGCATTCGGCATTTTGTCGCCGCTTCGCCTCATTGAGCTGTCGAATCCAAATCACCCGCTGTTGCGCAAATTGTTGACGGAGGCGCCGGGGACGTATCATCACAGCATCATGGTCGCCAATTTGGCGGAAGCGGCGTGCGAGGCGATCGGCGCCGACGGCTTGCTAGCGCGCGTCGCCTGCTATTACCACGACATCGGCAAGACAAAGCGGCCCCGCTATTTCATTGAAAACCAAATGGGCGGCAATCCGCACGATCATTTGTCGCCGCAATTGAGCAAAAATATTATTATCGCCCATGTCACCGACGGCGTCGCCTTGCTTCGCAAGCACCGGCTGCCAAAGGAGATTGTCGACATCGCCGAACAGCATCATGGCACGACGCTGCTCAAGTATTTTTATCATAAAGCGCTCGAGCAAACGGGAGTGGTCTCCGAAGCCGAGTTCCGCTATCCCGGGCCGAAGCCGCAGACGAAAGAGGCGGCGGTCATCAACATTGCCGACAGCGTCGAGGCGGCTGTCCGTTCGTTGGCCAACCCCTCGCAGGAAAAAAT
This sequence comes from Geobacillus sp. Sah69, assembly GCF_001414205.1. Classification (NCBI taxonomy): domain Bacteria; kingdom Bacillati; phylum Bacillota; class Bacilli; order Caryophanales; family Anoxybacillaceae; genus Geobacillus; species Geobacillus sp. Sah69. The sequence continues at coordinate 112,025 of NZ_LLKS01000019.1, forward strand.
CGAAAAGATCGTCCGGGGGATCATCGCCGACCGCCTGCAGGACAACCAGTTGAACGAGTGCGACATCACGATGAAAGAGTTGGAGATCGTCGCCCGTTCGCTTTGTGAGACGCTCAACGGCGTCTTCCATTCGCGCATTGAATACCCGGAAGTACGAAAGGAAAAGGTGAAGCATGCATGACCATTCACATCGACTTTATCGACGAAACGGGCGAAGTGACCGCAGAGCAGCTTGAGATGCTCGAGCAACTCCTTCGCGAAGCGGCAGCGAGCGAGAACGTGCCGGACGGGACGGAAGTGGGCGTCTCATTCGTGGACAACGAGCGCATTCGCCTGATGAACCGCGACTATCGCGGCAAAGACGCTCCGACTGATGTGCTTTCGTTCGCGTTGGAAGAGGAAGGAGAGGGCGAAGTCGACATCATCGGCGCCGATATGCCGCTGGTGCTTGGCGACATCGTCATCTCCATTCCGAAGGCGAAAGAGCAAGCGGCGGAATACGGGCATTCGTTCATGCGCGAGCTCGGGTTTTTGGCCGTGCACGGTTTTTTGCATTTGCTTGGCTATGACCACGAAACGGAAGAGGAAGAGCGCGTCATGTTTGCCAAGCAAGAGGAAATATTGACGCGATTCGGATTGACGCGATAGCCATGCGAGGTGCGAGGGAACGGGATCGTTTCGCCTGGGCTTGGGCGGGAATGAAGGCGGCGGTGAAGGAGGAGGCGCATTTGCGTTTTCACTTGGCGGCCGCCGTTGTTGCCTTTGCGCTCGGTTTCGCTGTCGGGCTGTCGCGCTGGGAGTGGATTGTGTTAGTGCTGACAGTTGGTGCGGTCGTTACACTCGAGCTGGTGAATACAGCCATCGAGCGCACGGTCGACTTGGTGACAGGAGAGTTTCACCCGCTGGCGAAAGCGGCGAAAGATATCGCTGCTGCGGCTGTGCTCGTGGCTGCCGGGGTTGCTGTCATCATCGGGGCGCTGCTGTTTTGGCCGCATCTTCGCTGAACGAACGAGAGATAAAATTCTAATTTTTCTGTTACATTTTTGTTTCAAATGATGAAATTGGCGGCGATTTTTTGTAAAATAAAAGAAAGCAGCGTTTGCTTTCAGGAAAGGAAGAGCCATTCATGGAGATCGAACAGCTCATTGCCGAAGCGAAAAAAGCGCGCGAATTCGCATACGTGCCTTATTCGAAATTCAAAGTCGGCGCCGCGTTGCTGACGAAAGACGGCAGTGTGTACCGCGGCTGCAACATTGAAAACGCCGCTTACAGCGTGTGCAATTGCGCGGAGCGGATCGCGCTGTTTAAGGCGTATTCCGAAGGGGAAACGGAGTTTGCCGCCCTCGCGGTCATTGCCGACACTCCCCGCCCGGTTCCGCCGTGCGGCGCATGCCGTCAAGTGATCGCTGAGCTTTGCCCTAGCGATATGAAAGTCATTTTGGCCAATATCAACGGCGATGTCAAAATCGTCACCGTTCAAGAACTGCTGCCAGATGCTTTTTCAGCGGAGGATATGTATGAATAAGGAAGGATACAAATCAGGGTTTGTTGCCATTATCGGAAGACCGAACGTAGGAAAATCAACGTTTTTAAACCGTGTCGTCGGGCAAAAAATCGCCATTATGAGCGACAAACCGCAGACGACGCGCAATAAAATCCAAGGCGTGTACACGGATGAGGACGCGCAAATCATTTTTATCGACACTCCCGGGGTGCATAAACCGAAGCATAAACTCGGCGATTTTATGATGAAAGTGGCGCTCAATGCGCTGCGCGAAGTCGATTTGATTTTGTTTATGGTCAATGCCGAGGAAGGGTTTGGGCGCGGCGAGGCGTTCATTATGGAGCGCTTGAAAGAAGTCGATACGCCGGTGTTTTTGGTGATCAACAAAATCGACCGCGTTCACCCGGATGAGCTGCTGCCGCTCATTGACCAGTACAAGGATTTGCACCCTTTTGCGGAAATTGTGCCGATTTCAGCGCTTGAAGGAAACAATGTCGAGCGTCTGCTGGAGCAAATTAAAGAGCGGTTGCCGGAAGGACCGCAATATTATCCACCGGATCAAGTCACCGACCATCCGGAGCAGTTTATCATCGCCGAGCTCATTCGCGAGAAAGCGCTTCACTTGACGCGTGAGGAAGTTCCACATTCGATCGCCGTCGTCGTCGAACGCATTGAGCGGCGCGAAGAGACGGGCACGGTTTACGTCGGGGCTGTCATCGTTGTTGAGCGCGATTCGCAAAAAGGAATCATCATCGGCAAGCAAGGCCGGATGTTAAAGGAAATCGGACAGCGGGCGCGCGCTGACATTGAGGCGCTGCTTGGATCCAAAGTGTTTTTGGAGCTGTGGGTGAAGGTGCAAAAGGACTGGCGCAACCGCCTTTCGCAGTTGCGCGACTTCGGGTTTCGCGAGGACGAGTATTGACGGCTAGAAAATTTTACGCGACATAAACGGGTTTTGCCCGAGCCAACCTATAGGTAAAACCACCAATATGCAATGCCTGCAGGCGGAAAGAGGTGTCATTCCATGCTTGAGTTTACGTGGAAGTTGTTTAGCCAAACAGGCAATATCGATACGTACTTGTTGTTTAAAGAGTTGGAACGGGAGCAGCGGCTCGGCGGTGAGGAGCAGAACACCGACCAGAAAGAAATCGACCAGCCGATCTCTTAGCATCGTCACTGGCCCAATTGGTGGTGGTTCAATGTTTGAAAAGTGTGAAGCGATCGTGATGCGGACCATCGATTATGGCGAGACGAATAAAATTGTCACATTGTTTACAAGGGAATGGGGAAAGGTGGCTGTGATGGCGCGAGGTGCGAAAAAGCCAAGCAGCCGCCTTTCTGCTGTTACGCAGCCGCTCGCCTATGGCCATTATTTGATCCGCCGCAGCCGCGGCGTCGGCGTTCTCCATCAAGGGGAGCTCATTGATTCGATGCGGGCGCTGCGTGAAGATTTGTTTGCCGCTGCCTATGCCGCGTATATTGTGGAGCTCACCGACAAAAGCACAGAAGAGCAAAAGTGCAATCCGTACTTGTTTGAGCTGTTGCGGCAGACGTTACAGTATATGAGCGAAGGGCGCGATTTAGAGATCATGGCGTTGATTTATGAGATGAAAATGCTCCCAGTGCTCGGCATTCCGCCGGTGCTTGACCGTTGCGCGCGTTGCGGGGCGACAGAAGGGAGCGTCTCGTTTTCGGTCAAGGAGGCGGGCTTCCTTTGTCATCGCTGCGAGGAGGCCGACCCGCACCGGATGCCGTTGTCGCCGGCGTCGGCCCGGCTGTTGCGCCTGTTTTTCCATATTGATCTTGCCCGGCTGGGCGCGATTTCGGTCAAAGAAACGACAAAGGCGGAATTGAAGGCGGTGCTGTCGGCGTACTACGATGAATATGCCGGCCTGTCGCTGAGGGCGAAACGCTTTTTGCAGCAAATGAGCGTGCTCAAAGACACACTCGCCCCCGATAGCGGCCAGGATGCTTAATTTTCCTTGTAAACGCGTGATGTAGTATAATATAAACAAGGATGATAGCGTGTGGGACCTTTTGGCAAGGTGGTGAGCGACGATCGAACTGAATAAACGCCAGGAACAAATTTTGCAAATTGTCAAAGACTACGGGCCGATCACCGGCGAGAGCATCGCCGAAAAGCTGAACTTGACGCGGGCGACGCTGCGGCCCGATCTCGCGATTTTGACGATGGCCGGCTATTTGGAAGCGCGGCCGCGCGTCGGTTATTTTTATACCGGAAAAACGGGCACGCAGCTGTTCGCCGATAAGATTAAAAAATTAAAAGTTGAAGACTACCAGTCCATCCCGGTCGTCGTCAACGAAAACGTGAGCGTCTATGATGCGATTGTCACGATGTTTTTGGAAGACGTCGGCACGCTGTTTGTCGTCGATGAGGAGTCGCTTCTTGCGGGCGTTTTGTCGCGCAAAGACTTGCTGCGCGCGAGCATCGGCAAACAGGAACTGACAGCGATTCCCGTTAATATTATCATGACAAGGATGCCGAACATCGCTGTTTGTTATAAAGATGATCCGCTGATTGAGGTGGCCGAACGGCTGATCGAGAAGCAAATCGACGCTATGCCGGTCGTGCGCAAAACGGAGAAGGGGTATGAAGTGATCGGCCGCATTACGAAAACGAATATGACGAAAGCGTTCGTCTCATTAGCCAAAGACGATGTGTGAGCGAAATGGAGGAACAAAATGAATCAACGCCTCGTTTATGTCGTATCCGACTCGGGCGGGGAGACGGCTGAGCTTGTCGTCAAGGCGGCGGCCAGCCAGTTTTACGCCTCGCCGGTTCAAATCAAGCGTGTTCCATACGTAGAGGATAAAACGACGTTAGCCGAAGTGGTCGCGTTGGCCAAAATGAACCAAGCCATTATTGCCTTTACGCTCGTTGTTCCGGAAATGCGCGAATTTTTGCTTGCCGAGGCGGCGCGCGAAGGGGTGGTCGCTTACGATATCATCGGCCCGCTCATCGAAAAAATGAGCGGCTTGTTCCAGCTGACGCCAAGGTATGAGCCGGGCCAGGTGCGCGTGCTCGACGAAGATTACTTCAAAAAAATCGAAGCGATCGAATTCGCCGTCAAATACGACGACGGCCGCGACCCACGCGGCATTTTGCGCGCTGATATTGTGTTGATCGGCGTATCGCGCACATCGAAAACGCCGCTGTCGCAATACTTGGCGCATAAGCGGCTGAAGGTGGCAAACGTACCGATCGTTCCGGAAGTCGAGCCGCCCGAGCAGCTGTTTCAAGTCGGGCCAGGCAAATGCTTCGGTTTGAAAATCAGCCCGGACAAGCTGCTGTCGATCCGCCGCGAGCGTTTGAAATCGCTCGGCTTGAACGACCAAGCCATCTATGCGAACATGGATCGCATTAAAGAAGAGCTGGCTTATTTTGACGAAGTCGTAAAAAAAATCGGTTGCGATGTCATCGATGTAACGAACAAAGCTGTGGAAGAAACGGCAAGCATCATTATGAAAAAGTTGAAGTGTTAAGAACGTTGGATCCGCCTGTTTTGTCCGCACGATTTCCTGCCGGTAATCGTGCGCTTTTTTATGGCATACGTCCCTGAGTTATATTATAATAAAAAATTGCGGGAAAAATGACCCTGCATAGGTTTAGAGTGGGCATAAGTCGAGTAAACTATTTATAGCTGTTTGTCAAGGAAAACAAGGGAAAAGTTTTCGACAAAAACCGCCGGGCGCCCGAAAAAAAAGAAGGATTTTTGGGGATGATGTAGAATAATAGGGGGTGTGAAGCCTTCCCTTGCTTTAGGGGCCAGGTTGTCCGCTGCAACAAAGTCAAAAAAATGAAATGTTCCCTTTGGCCTTGAAATATAATATATCGAAGCGCCCTTTCGCCAGCTTGACGCCGTTTGCTTTACGGAGGCGGCGGGCGGATTGGGAGGGCCGGCTGTTGCGGGCAAGGGGGAAGGCAAAACGGAGGAATTGAAAAAATTTGTCGAAAGTAAAAGGGAAATCGGCTGACAGCCGAGAATAAATTAAATTATGATACGGGGTTGTTCGTATGGGACATCGCATTCCCGAAGAAACGATTGAAGCCATTCGCCGCGGCGTCGATATTGTGGATGTCATCGGCGAATACGTCCAGCTGAAACGGCAGGGCCGCAACTATTTTGGCTTATGCCCCTTTCATGGGGAAAAGACGCCGTCGTTTTCCGTTTCTCCGGAAAAGCAAATTTTCCACTGCTTCGGTTGCGGAGCAGGAGGGAATGCCTTCACGTTTTTAATGGACATCGAGGGCATTCCGTTTGTGGAAGCGGCCAAACGGCTTGCAGCCAAGGCAGGCGTCGATTTGTCCGTCTATGAGCTGGATGTTCGCGGGCGCGATGATGGTCAGACGGACGAGGCGAAGGCGATGACGGAAGCGCATGCCTTGCTGAAACGATTTTACCATCATTTGCTTGTTCATACAAAAGAAGGACAAGCCGCGCTTGATTACTTGCAGGCGCGCGGATGGACAAAAGAAACGATCGACCGGTTTGAAATCGGCTATGCCCCGGATGCACCCGATGCGGCGGCCAAGTTGCTGGAGAGCCATTCCTTTTCTCTTCCGGTGATGGAAAAGGCGGGGTTGTTGATGAAAAAAGAGGACGGGCGATACGTCGACCGGTTCCGGAACCGCATTATGTTTCCGATCCACGACCACCGCGGCGAAACGGTGGGGTTTTCCGGCCGCCTGCTCGGCGAAGGGCATCCGAAATATGTCAACAGCCCAGAAACGCTCGTTTTCCGCAAAGGGGCGATTCTATACCACTTTCATGCGGCGCGGGTGCCGATCCGCAAACGGCAGGAGGCGCTGCTTGTCGAAGGGTTTGCCGATGTCATTTCCGCAGCGCAGGCCGGCATCGATTATGCCATTGCGACGATGGGGACGTCGCTGACCGAGGAGCAGGCGCGCATTTTGCGCCGCCATGCGGACACTATAACGATTTGTTATGACGGCGACAGCGCCGGGATCGAAGCCGCTTGGCGCGCTGCTGAGCAGCTGAGCGCATTGGGATGCCGCGTCAAGGTGGCATCCCTTCCGAACGGTCTTGACCCGGATGAATATATACGTGTTTATGGCGGTGAACGGTTTGCCGGAGAAGTGGCTGCCGCCCGACCGCTCGTGGCGTTTAAAATGGCGTATTTGCGGCGCGGAAAAAATTTGCAGCACGAAGGGGAGCGGCTCCGCTATATTGATGAAGCGCTCCGGGAGATCGGCAAGCTGTCGAGCCCGGTGGAACAAGATTATTATTTGCGCCAGCTCGCCGAAGAGTTTTCGTTGTCGCTTTCCGCTCTTCATGAGCAGCTGTCCCGCAGCCAGCGCGAGAGGACAAAGCCGCGGGAGGCGCCCGATGGGGAAACGGCGCGGCCGATGCTGGCGAAAAAGTTGCTGCCGGCTTTTCAAAATGCGGAACGGTTGCTGCTTGCTCATATGATGAGAAGCCGCGATGTGGCGCTGGTCGTTCAAGAGCGGATTGGCGGCCGGTTTAACATCGAGGAGCATCGGGCGTTAGCCGCTTATATTTACGCCTTTTACGAAGAAGGGCATGAAGCCGACCCGGGTGCGCTCATCTCAAGAATCCCCGGCGAGTTGCAGCCGCTCGCGAGCGAGCTGTCGCTTTTATTGATCGCAGATGACGTTTCCGAACAGGAGCTCGAGGATTATATCAGGCATGTGTTGAATCGCCCAAAATGGTTAATGCTAAAGGTAAAAGAACAAGAAAAAACGGAAGCGGAGCGAAGAAAGGACTTTTTGACAGCCGCCCGCATCGCCAAAGAAATGATTGAAATGAAAAAAATGTTATCTTCCTCATAATATGGTGGTATGAGTTTTTAAAGGAGGTAATGAAATGGCCGAAAAACCAGCCCAATCAAAGCAGGCCGAGGCGGCTGCCGGCGAAACGCTGGAGCAGGTGAAAGAGCAGCTCGCTGAGCTCGGCAAGAAGCGCGGCATCCTCACATACGAAGAAATTGCCGAGCGGCTTTCCGGCTTTGATTTGGACTCCGACCAAATGGACGAATATTATGAATACTTGGCTGACCAAGGCATTGAAGTCATCAGCGAATCCGATTTGGAAGCCGATCCGGACATCGATGAGCTGGCCAAGGAGGCGGAATTCGACTTAAATGACTTATCCGTTCCTCCCGGCGTGAAAATCAATGACCCGGTGCGCATGTACTTAAAAGAAATCGGCCGTGTCCCCCTTTTATCAGCGGAAGAAGAAATTGAGCTGGCGAAGCGGATCGAACAAGGCGATGAAGAGGCGAAGCGCCGGCTGACGGAAGCCAACCTCCGCCTCGTCGTCAGCATTGCCAAACGGTATGTCGGCCGCGGCATGCTTTTCCTCGATTTGATCCAGGAAGGGAACATGGGGCTGATCAAGGCGGTTGAAAAGTTTGATTACCGCAAGGGCTACAAGTTCAGCACGTACGCGACGTGGTGGATCCGACAAGCCATTACGAGGGCGATCGCCGATCAAGCGCGGACGATCCGCATCCCGGTGCATATGGTCGAGACGATCAACAAGCTGATCCGCGTCCAACGGCAGTTGCTCCAAGACCTCGGGCGCGAACCAACGCCGGAAGAAATCGCCGAGGAAATGGATTTGACGCCGGAAAAAGTGCGGGAAATTTTGAAGATCGCCCAAGAGCCGGTGTCGCTCGAGACGCCGATCGGCGAAGAAGACGACTCGCATCTTGGCGACTTCATCGAAGACCAAGATGCGACGTCGCCATCGGAACACGCCGCTTATGAGCTGTTGAAAGAGCAGCTTGAAGATGTGCTTGATACGCTGACCGACCGCGAAGAGAACGTGCTCCGCCTCCGTTTCGGGCTTGACGACGGCCGGACGCGGACGCTGGAAGAAGTAGGCAAGGTGTTTGGTGTGACGCGCGAACGCATTCGCCAAATCGAAGCCAAAGCGTTGCGCAAGCTACGCCACCCGAGCCGCAGCAAACGGCTGAAAGACTTTTTGGAATGACCGTTCGTTCCATAGTTTACTTCTTCGGAAGTAAACTATTTTTTTTCTTCTTCTTTTGGCGAAAGGTGGAATGCAAATGAACCGGAGACGGCGGGAAACGATTATCCGAGAAATCGAGTATTGGAAACGTTCGCGCCTCCTGCCAGAGCATTATTGCAATTATTTGCTCGCGCTTTATACCGAGGGCGATGCTTCCCTGAGCCCGCGCCGCCCGTTGCGCAGCCGGCTGGAGGCCAGCCTTTGTTTATTGTTTCCAGCTGCCGCCCTTGCCATTTATTTTACTGAATTGTCATTTGTTTTGCAAACACTCCTTTGTGCCCTTTTTTTCGCTGTTTGCCTGTTTTTTTGCTGGCGGTGGCGGAACGAACGAGAACTTCTTCACTTTCCGCTCATCGGAAGCGCTTGGATTTTGCTCGTGGCATCCATGTTGGAGGTTGACCGATTTTTCCAGGGGCAAGCGGGTGCGCTAGCCGCTGCCGTGATCGGAAACTGTGTTCTCTGGTTTGTAGTCGGCCGTCTGCTTCGCCTTCGCTACTTTTCGCTCGCCGCTGTCAGCGGACCGCTGCTTGTAGCCGCCGCCATCTGGTGGCGTTGAGGTGTGTTGTTGCCTTTTCGGCAACTTAGGGCTTTTCCTTGTCCATTATTTACAGTAAAATAAAATTGTTTGCAACGTTCTTCATTATACATAAGGGAGGTAAAAGAGATGAACCGCAATCCGCTCATCCCGTTTTTCATCATCATGGCATTCGGGATTGTGCTGACGTTCGTCTTGTCGTTTAAAGGGCTAGGCGATGCGAAGGAAATGGCCAAAGAGAAAAAAGGCGGCGAAAAAACGGAACAAACGGCCGAATTCAATCCGGAACAGTTTTACCAACAAACGTGTTCTGGCTGTCACGGCCAAAACTATGAAGGCGGCGTCGGTCCATCGTTGAAAGGGATCGGACAACGGCTGTCGATGGATCAAATTAAAGACGTCATCCAACACGGGCGCGGCAGCATGCCGCCAGGGCTTGTGCCGGCGGATAAAGCCGATGCCATGGCGAAATGGCTCGCCGGTTTAAAATAATGGATGGTGAACATCCCTTTGCTTTTGGCAGAGGGATGTTTTGTTTAGTACAATAGAGGCGCGCGACCTTGAGAACAGGAAAGGAGGAAGGAGCGGCCGCCTTCGCCCAGCGGTGGAAGGAAGGCGGGCTGCACCAAAGGAGCCATGAACGAGTTTCGACTATCAAAGCGGTTGGCAACGGTCGCTTCCTTCATTCCGAAAGGAGCCGTGCTCGCTGACATTGGGTCGGATCATGCGTATTTGCCTTGCTATGCCTGCCTGCACGGGTATGTGTCAAAAGCCATTGCCGGCGAGGTCGCTGACGGCCCGCTTCGCTCCGCGCAGCAACAAGTGGAAAAGACGGGGCTTTCCGACCGCATTTCGGTGCGCAAAGGAGACGGATTGGCTGTCATCACTCCGGGGGAAGTGGATTGCATCACGATCGCCGGCATGGGCGGCTCCCTTATCACCCGCATTTTGGATGAGGGGAAAGAAAAGCTCGTCGGTGTCCAACGGCTCATTTTGCAGCCGAACATTGGCGCTGAACTGATCCGCCGCTGGCTCTTCGATCATGGGTGGGAGTTGATTGCCGAACGCATACTGAAGGAAGATGGGCAAATTTACGAAGTGCTTGTCGCCGAGCGCGGCGACGCCCGGCGGCCGTACCGCCATCTGGAGGCGGAATTGCTCCTTGGGCCGTTTTTGCGCCGGGAAAACAGCGAGGTGTTCCGCGAAAAATGGCAGCGCGAGCTTCTGCATTGGAAACGGATTATCGCCGATTTGGCGGAGAAAGGGGAAAGCGAGGCGGCTAGGGTGAAAATGCGCGAACTGGAGAAAAAAGTCCAATTGGTAGAGGAGGCGTTGCGATGAGCCGGGTTCCGTACGGTCATGAAGTTATTCAGCTTGTGGAACGGCTTGCCCCGAAACAGCTCGCCATGGAAGGGGACCGGATCGGCCTGCAAATCGGGACGTTGAACAAGCCGGTCCGGAAAGTGATGATCGCCCTCGACGTGCTGGAAGATGTCGTCGCCGAAGCCATCAATCAACGAGTCGATTTGATTATCGCCCATCATCCGCCGCTCTACCGCCCGCTTAAGCAGCTGTTGACGGACGACGGGCACGGGCGGACGATCGCGGCGTGCATCAAGCACGACATCGCTGTGTATGCCGCCCACACGAATTTAGACGTCGCATTTGGCGGGGTCAATGATTGGCTCGCCGAGGCGCTTGGTTTAAGCGAGACGGCGGTGCTCGTGCCAACATATACAGAACCGTTGAAAAAGCTCGTTGTCTACGTGCCGGCGAGTCATGCCGAGGCGGTGCGGGCGGCGTTAGGCGATGCCGGCGCCGGCCATATCGGACGCTACAGCCATTGCACGTTCAACAGCCACGGCATCGGAACGTTTTTGCCGGAAGAAGGAGCACAGCCGTTTATCGGGGAACAAGGGAAGCTCGAAGAAGTGGAGGAAGTGCGCATTGAGACGATCGTTCCTGCTTCCTTGGAACGGAATGTCGTTCAAGCGATGCTGGCTGCCCATCCGTATGAAGAAGTGGCCTATGATCTTTATCCGCTTGACAACGAGGGGCGCCGCTTTGGGCTTGGCCGTATCGGGAGGCTGCCGCAGCCGGTGACGCTGCGCGCCTTCGCCGAACAAGTGAAAACCGCATTTTCCGTCCCGGCCGTGCGCGTCGTCGGCCGGCTCGATGACCTTGTGCAAACCGTCGCCGTACTGGGCGGGGACGGAAACAAGTTTGTCGCTGCTGCCGCCTCGGCTGGAGCGGACGTGTACGTGACCGGCGATGTGTACTACCATACGGCCCATGACGCCCAGGCGCTCGGCTTGCGCCTTGTCGACCCGGGCCATAATGTTGAAAAAGTGATGAAGCAAGGATTAGCCCGCTATTTAATGGCAGAGCTCCGGAAGCGGCAGTGGGAAACGGACGTGATCGCCTCCAGCGTTCATACGGATCCGTTTCAGTTCATCTAAGCGGCAAGCGAAAAAGGCTGTTCCACCAGGCGGTTTTGCCGACTGCGGGACAGCCTTTGTTTATAAACGGGGCGAGCTGTTACTCGTCTTTCTTTACTTTTACTTTTGGCAAAATTTTGTGCAGCGGCACTTTCCGCTCCCGCTGCCATGTCGCCGGGTCGTTCGGGTCAAATTGCTCGAGGAAGTCGATCACTTCCTTGGTGATCGGCGTTGGGGTCGAAGCGCCGGCGGTGACGGCGACTTTTTTGGCATTTTTTATCCAATTGATGTCGATTTCCGTGACATCCGCGACGCGGTACGCTTTCGTGCCGGCAATTTCTTCCGACACTTGGGCGAGGCGATTGGAGTTGTTGCTGCGCGGGTCGCCGACAACGATCGTCACGTCGGCGTCCTTTGCCTGTTCGGCGACCGCTTCTTGCCGGAGCTGGGTCGCGAGGCAAATTTCTTTATGCATTTCCACGTGCGGGTACTTTTCCTTCACTTTCGCCATAATATCGGCGACGTCCCACTGGCTCATTGTCGTTTGGTTCGTCACCATAAGGCGCTTGTTTTCCAACGCGAGCCGTTCGACATCGTCGACCGTTTCCACAAGGTGAATGCGCTCCGGATTGATGCCGACCGCTCCTTCCGGCTCCGGGTGCCCTTTTTTGCCGATGTAAATGATGTCATAGCCATCCGCGAGCTTTTGTTCGATCAAGCGGTGTGTTTTCGTCACATCCGGGCACGTTGCATCGATCGTGACCAGCCCTTTTTCGAGCGCCCGCTTTTTCACTTCCGGCGATACGCCGTGGGCGGTGAAAATGACCGTGCCGCGGTCGATTTTTTCCAAAATCTCAAGCCGGTTTTCTCCATCGAGTGTAATAATGCCTTCTTCGGCAAACGCATCGGTGACGTGTTTGTTATGGACGATCATTCCAAGAATATAAATGGGCCGTGGCAATGACGGATCCAAAGCCGCATTGCGGGCGATCACCATCGCATCGACAACCCCGTAGCAATATCCGCGCGGGGTGATTTTAATGACTTCCATCGTTTTCCCTCCCTGCCGCCGACCGTGCGGCGGTTGTTCACCTTTCATTATATCGGAGAGCGGAAGGGAAGACAAAGAATAATCGCCCCAAACGGCAACAAGCAGCGCTGGGGCGGAAAATGGCTATATATACAGCTTGGGGGTTGATGGTTTGGATGCGGCTGGCGTGCGCTTTTCTGCTAGCTCTTCGCGCTTTGGCCGCGGAACGGGGCGTTTCTTGGCCGCCTGCCCTCCTGATTTTCGTTTCTCCTCTTCAGCCGGTGCGCGCTCCGGTTGGGTGGGGTTCTCCTCTTTTTTATCAGCTGGTTTCAGCTCACGAAAAATGCGGATCATCCCCGGAAGATTGCGGACGAGCGGCCCGTACTGCTGCACCATTGGCACAACGTTTTGTGCGATGCCGAGCATTTTTTGCACGTTGTTTAACATGCCGATAAACCCGCTGCCTGTGTTGGCTGTTGTGGCGGCGTTGGCGGCTGTGTTTTGCAATAGCGGCATCCCCGATGGAGATGGGACCACCGTTGGCGGCTGCCCGCGGGAAAATAAACGGGCTAGCAGGCCGCCTGCGCCGCCGGGGCGAGGGAACGGGGCCGGCATGCGGGCGAACGGGGCGGGCGGGGCACCGATGAATGGAGAAGGCATCATCGGGGGCCGGCTGTATCTCATGGCACTCATGACAGTTGCCTCCTTTCCACTGTGCGGATGAACAATCGTCCTCGTTCATACAATATGCGGGCGGGGCGGGAAAGGTTTTTCCCGCTGCCGTGGTCTTTAGTTGCGGCCGACCTCCGACATTCGCTATAATGGTGAAGCAAATGAAGCGGCTCAGGCAGAAGGGAGTTGTGGTGGAATGACGGAGACGCAGTTTACCCGTTTTTCGTTTCAACCGTTTGTCATCGAAGCCATTAAGGCGCTTCGTTTTTATAAACCGACGGAAATTCAAGAACGCATCATTCCGGGGGCGTTGCGCGGCGAAAGCATGGTCGGCCAGTCGCAAACCGGGACAGGGAAAACGCATGCCTATTTGTTGCCGATCATCGAAAAGATCGATCCGGAGCGTGCGGAAGTGCAGGCTGTCATCACGGCGCCGACGCGCGAGCTGGCGACGCAAATTTATCATGAGACATTGAAGATTACAAAATTTTGCCCGAAAGACCGCATGATCATCGCCCGCTGTTTCATCGGCGGGACGGATAAGCAAAAAGCGCTCGAAAAATTGACGGTGCAGCCGCACATTGTCATCGGCACGCCAGGGCGCATCAACGATTTCATCCGCGAGCAGGCGCTTGATGTGCATACGGCGCGCACTCTTGTTGTTGATGAGGCCGATTTGATGCTGGATATGGGCTTTCTCGTCGATGTGGACCAAATCGCCGCCCGCATGCCGAAAGAGTTGCAAATGCTTGTGTTTTCGGCGACCATTCCGGAAAAACTGAAGCCGTTTTTGAAAAAATATATGGAAAATCCAACATTCGTCCAGGTCAAGCCGAGACAGGCGGCAAACGAAAACATCGAGCATGTGCTCATTCCGCTGCGTGGGCGCGAGAAGGCTAGGCTGCTTCATGATGTGCTTGTCAGCTACAACCCGTATTTGGCCATCGTGTTCGTCAACACGAGAAAGATGGCGGATGAAGTCGCCGACCTTCTTGCGGAACAAGGGCTGAAAGTCGGTGTGCTGCACGGCGATTTGACGCCGCGCGAACGAAAAAAAGTGATGAACCAAATCCGCGATCTCGAGTTTCAATACGTGGTCGCCACCGATTTGGCGGCGCGCGGCATCGACATCGAAGGAGTCAGCCATGTTGTCAACTACGAACTGCCGGATGATTTGCAGTTTTACATCCACCGCGCTGGAAGGACGGCGCGCGCCGGCTACAACGGCATTGCGGCGACGATTTACGAGCCGTCCGACCAGGATGCGATCGCCCGCTTGGAGAAAATGGGCATTTCGTTCGTCCACCGCGATCTTGTGCGCGGCGAATGGAAAGAGCTCCCGCCATGGAACCGGCGGAGCAAGCGGGCCGGCGAAAAGAAAGACGAACTCGCGCCGGTGATCGCCAAGCTGAAAAAGGCGAAGAAAGTGAAGCCGGGCTATAAGAAAAAGCTGCGCGCCGAGCTCGAAAAGAAGAAAAAGCGGCTTGGCCGTTTCAAATAATTGTAGTCTTGGCCCGGAATGAAACGAAAAGGGAGAGAAGAGGATGCTAAAAATCGGTTCACACGTGTCGATGAGCGGCAAAAACATGCTGCTCGCCGCCAGTGAGGAAGCCGTTTCCTACGGCGCGAATACGTTTATGATTTACACGGGGGCGCCGCAAAACACAAGGCGCAAGGCGATCGAGGAACTCAATATCGAAGCCGGGCGAAAACATATGGCGGCGCACGGCATTGAGGAGATCGTCGTTCACGCCCCGTACATCATCAACATCGGGAACACGGTCAACCTTGATACGTTTGCGCTTGGCGTTGATTTTTTGCGCGCTGAAATCGAGCGGACAGAAGCGATAGGGGCGAGCCAGCTTGTGCTGCACCCGGGTGCTCATGTCGGCGCCGGGGCGGAGGCGGGGCTCCGGCAAATCATCCGCGGGCTGAATGAAGTGTTGACGCGCGAGCAGACCGTGCAAATCGCGCTTGAGACGATGGCCGGCAAAGGATCGGAATGCGGGCGCACGTTCGAAGAGCTGGCGTACATCATTGATGGCGTCGCCTATAACGACAAGTTGTCCGTCTGTTTTGACACGTGCCATACGCATGACGCCGGCTATGACATTGTCAATGATTTTGACGGCGTGCTTGATGAATTTGACCGCATCATCGGTCTTGAGCGGTTGAAAGTACTGCACATTAACGACAGCAAAAACCCGCGCGGCAGCCGAAAAGACCGCCATGAAAACATCGGGTTCGGCCATATCGGATTTGCTGCGCTCAATTATATCGTCCATCATCCACAACTGGAGGATATTCCAAAAATTTTAGAAACGCCGTATGTCGGTGAGGAGAAAAACAACAAAAAACCACCGTACAAGCATGAAATTGCGATGCTGCGGGCAAAGACCTTTGATGATCGATTGCTTGAGAAAATTGCAGCTGACGAGCAATAAAAAAGGGCGTTCCGCCCTTTTTTACTTTTTTTGCACAAATTGCAAAAACAGTTCGTTCGCTTTTTTGGCGATCTCCGGCGAGGTGATTTTCGCCAGCTCGCGCACCCATTTTTTCCGTTCTTGCGGATCGAAAACGTTGAGATCATTCGTCCGGGCCAGATGGAGAATTTTTTTCGCCTGGCTGACGGTAATCGGCAGGCCGTAGTCCCGGCTGTAGGCCGCCAATTCCTCCGGGGTGATCGTTTTCAACTTTTGCTTGACAAGCTGTTGATAAAAATTCATTGCCACCGCCTCCTTCGTTCTTTTCCATCATATGGCGTGAACAGAAAAGGGGTGTATGATATAATGGAAATGAAAGCAAAGGGAGAAAGGGTGGTAATTTGGCGGCAAAACAGCATAAAAAGGAACCGTTGAACCATGTGTTGTACCGGGCGGTCATGATCGCCATCGGCGCGGCATTGGCTGCCTTCGCGATCGAGCGGCTGCTTGTTCCGAATAAAATGATCGATGGCGGCATTATCGGTGTTTCGCTCATCCTCGATTACTTGATCCCAGATGAATGGCGGCTGCTCAATTTTGCCACGCTTGTCATCCTCTTAAACGCCCCGTTTATGTATTTCGGCTACAAGCACATCGGCAAAACGTTTATGTTGTCGACGATTTTAGGCGTTGTCATTCTCGGAGCCGCTGAACGGGCATTTCATCATTTTTCCCCGCTGACGGCCGAGCCCATTTTGGCAACGGTGTTTGGCGGTTTGGCGCTTGGGCTTGGCGTCGGGTTGGTCATTCGCCATGGTGGGTCGCTCGATGGGACGGAAATTTTAGGAATTTTGTTGACGAAAAAAATCCCGTTTTCCGTCGGGGAGTTCGTCATGTTTGTCAACGTCTTTATTTTCGGCTGGGCGGCGTTTGTGCTCGGGGTCGAGGCGGCGATGTATTCGGTCATGACGTACTATATTGCTTCCAAGACGATCGACGCAGTCATCGAAGGACTTGATGAGACGCGGGCCGCTTTTATTGTCACTGATTATTATGCGGAGATTTCGGATGCCATTTTGCACCGCCTCGGCCGCGGAACGACGAAATTGATCGGCAAAGGCGGCTACACCGATGAAGAAAAAGAAATTATTTATGCGGTCGTCACGCGCTTGGAAGTGACAAAACTAAAATCGATCGTCAATGAAATCGACCCGGATGCGTTCATCACCATTATGCCGACGCATGAAGTGCGCGGCGCCCGCTTTAAATCAGCGATTCATTGAGGTTTACAAAACGCGGATGGCGGGGTATACTTGCATAGTGAAGCAAATCAGAATGATTCTGAATTAGCAAGGGAGAACCGCCATGGAGAGTGGGCTTGTTTTGCAAATTGAGGATGTGTCGTTCCGTTATGAAAACGAGAACGTGCTTGAGCATGTTAGTTTAACGGTGCCGAAAGGAGCATTTTTAGGATTGGTCGGCCCGAACGGCTCGGGAAAATCGACGCTGCTGAAATGCGTGCTCGGTTTGCTCAAGCCGTCGCATGGCCGCATTTTGTTGTTCGGTGAACCGGTTGAATCGTTCCGGGCATGGCATCGAATCGGCTTTGTATCGCAAAAAGCCAACAGTTTTAACCGCGGTTTCCCGGCGACGGTTGAGGAAGTGGCGGCGAGCGGATTGACGGCGAAACGCGGCTTGTTCCGCCTGTTGACGAAAGAAGACCGGCGGGCGGTCACGGCGGCGCTTGAGGCTGTTGGGCTGAGCGAGTTGGCGAAGCGCAATATCGGCGAGCTGTCCGGCGGCCAGCAGCAGCGGGTGTTTATCGCCCGGGCGTTGGCGAGCCAACCGGATTTGCTCATTTTAGACGAGCCGACGGTCGGCGTGGATGCCCGCCATGTGCACGAGTTTTATGAGCTGCTTGGCGATTTGAACCGCCGCGGTTTGACGCTTATCTTAGTGACGCACGACATCGGGACGATGACGGAGCGGGTCACCCATATCGCCTGTTTGAACAGACGCCTCTATTTCCATGGAAAAGCGGAGGAGTTTGAACAGCTTGGCGACGAAGCCATTTCGCAGTTTTACGGGCATCCGCTTCACGTTCTCTCCCACGAGCACTAGAGGGGCCATATAAACGATTGACGTTGGAGGAATGACACGTGTGGGAAGCCTTATGGCAGTACGAGTTTTTGCGCAACGCCTTCTGGGCCGGGGTATTGACCGGATTTGCCGCGCCGCTGCTTGGCGTGTTTATCGTTGTTCGGCGGCTCTCGCTCATCGCGGATGCGTTGAGCCATGTCACGCTTGCCGGCATTGCCGCCGGGCTGCTGCTCGGGAAGTCCGTGCCGGCGGCAGCCGGATGGAACCCGCTGTACATCGGCATGGGCTTTTCCGTCATCGGCTCGCTGTTTATCGAAAAGCTGCGTGCTGTGTACCGGCATTATGAGGAGCTTGCCATTCCGATCATTTTATCGGCCGGCATCGGCTTAAGTGTGATTTTGATTTCAGCGGCCAACGGATTTACAACTGATTTGTTTTCGTACTTGTTCGGCAGCGTGAGCGCTGTCAGCCGCTCTGATGTCGGAACGGCGCTCGGCGTCACGATTGTTGCTGTCGCCGTCATTTTCGCTTTTTACAAGGAATTGTTTCTTCTCTCGTTTGATGAGGAATATGCCCGCGTTTCCGGCGTCCGCGCCAAGCTCATTCATTTTTTGTTTATCGTGCTTGTCGCTCTCGTCATCGCGGCGTCGATGCGCATCGTTGGCGTGCTGCTCGTTTCTTCGCTCATGACGCTGCCGGTGGCCGCGAGCATCCGCATCGCCAAAAGCTTTAAACAAGCCATCGCATATTCCGTTTTCTTCGGGGAGCTTTCCGTCATCGTCGGCTTGCTGGCGGCATACGAACTCGATTGGGCGCCGGGCGGAACGATTGTCATGATGGCCGTGGCCATTTTGCTTCTCGTATTAGGATGGAAAAAATGGAGAAGGGGGCGGTCGCGATGAACGTTGGCGAAGCGTTGCGGTTAATGAAGGAAAAAGGGTTTAAATATACGGAAAAACGGAAACAAATGCTCGAGCTGTTTGCCGGCCGCGACAAATATTTGACGGCAAAAGAAGTGCTTGAGGCGCTTCGTCCCGCTTATCCGGGCTTAAGCGTTGACACGGTGTACCGCAATTTGTCGCTCTTTGCTGCGCTCGGCATTTTGGAGATGACCGAGTTGTCAGGAGAGAAACGGTTTCGGTTCGCCTGCGACGCCCGCCGCCATCACCATCATTTCATTTGCACCGAGTGCGGGAAAACAAAAGAAATCGATATATGTCCAATGGAAAGGCTGGCCACGCAGCTCGACGGCTACGAAATCGCCGACCATAAATTTGAAATTTACGGAACATGTCCGCAATGCCAAAAACATCTCCCGATATAAGACGGGAGATGTTTTTCTTATGGCGCCAAGCGCAGCTCGACTTCACGCTTGGCCTCGAGCCAATGCCGGACGCGGATGACATTGTCAGGAAGCGGACCTTGGTTGTATGGCGTGTCAAACAAAATGACCGGGATGCCGCATGCTTCTGCGATCTCACAAGCGTTATCGTATTTATCTTCAAAAAAGGCGGCCAGCCTGTATTGGCGGACGGCGGCGATTTTATCGTGGGATCCGATCAGCTCAATATGGTGGTAATGGATGCCGTGCCGTTGAAACCAGCGTTCGGTGAGCTCGTACAAATGGCGGCCGCGGGCGCTGATGTAATACAGCTCGTATTTGTCTTTCCAGCTGTCAATCACCTCAAGCGCGTAGCGAGCCAGCGGCGCACGTTCGTAAATGCCCGCCTCATTTTCCGCAAGCCACCGGTCCATTTCTTCCTCCGCCACGCCGTATAACGGCGCCAAATTGTATTGTGTAATGTCGTGTAATGCGAGCTCTTTGCCGAATGCTTCGTTTAAATACGGAATAAATGTGCTCGGACACGTAACCGTGCCGTCAATGTCGATCCCGAGCCGGTGTTTCATCGTCGCATCCCCCTTTTAGAAAATATTCACACTGATAAAATGGCACCGGTTTCTCATACTAAGAATGCTCCTTACTTTAGGAAAGCGAGGGAAGCATATGGCAGACGACCGCGAGCGCACGTATAATGGAAGTTACGTGCAATCGATCGAAAAAGAGGAACCAGAACGCACTTTCATGGAAGAAACAGCGGCGGAAGTCGCTGAACCGATTCGCCGCCGCGACGAGCGGGATGAAGAACGCGCGGACGGCGCCGGGCTCGGCTGGCTCGCTTTGGCCCTGTCCATCATCGCCTTGTTTATTTGGCCGATTTTGTTAGGGGCGACCGGCATTATTGTCGGGTTTATCGCGCGCCGGCGCGGCGCGGAAACGCTTGGGGCTTGGGCCATCGGGATTGGCGTCATCGCCATTCTCGTCCGCCTGTTTATTATGCCGTTTTATACGTAAAAAAAGCGAGGGTGTCCCCAAGGCGGGGACGCCCTTTCTCGTTATGCAGGAACATTCCGCTCATTGGGCGGCGCTACCTTTCAGAGCGGCTTTGTTTTCCTTTTGCTTTGCAAAATATTCTTCCGCCAGCTTGTCGATTTCTTTTTTCAGTTCTTCCACCATTTGTTCTTCCGGTACTTTGCGGACAATTTTGCCGTGGCGGAACAACAAGCCTTCGCCGCGGGCGCCGGCGATGCCGATATCCGCCTCGCGCGCTTCGCCCGGGCCGTTGACCGCGCAACCGAGCACGGCGACTTTGATCGGCGCCTTAATTTTGGCGATATAGTCCTCGATTTCATTGGCGATGCTGATCAAATCGATCTCAATCCGCCCGCACGTCGGGCAGGAAATGAGCGTCGCCGCATTGGAGGCGAGCCCGAACGTTTTTAAAATTTCGCGCGCCACTTTTACTTCTTCAACCGGGTCGGCGCTTAACGAAACGCGGATCGTATTGCCGATGCCTTTGCTTAAAATGGCGCCGAGTCCAACCGCGCTTTTGATCGTGCCGGAAAAAAGCGTTCCCGCCTCGGTGATGCCAACATGGAGCGGATAGTCGAACGTGCGCGCCGCTTTTTCGTACGCTTCAATGGCGAGGCGCACATCGGACGCTTTCAACGAAACGATAATGTCGTGAAAATCGAGTTCTTCCAAGATGCGGATATGGTATAAGGCGCTCTCGACCATGCCGTCGGCTGTTGGATATCCGTATTTTTCTAAAATGCGTTTTTCCAGCGATCCGGCGTTGACGCCGATGCGGATCGGCACGCCGCGCTCTTTCGCCGCTTTCACGACCGCTTCGACTTTTTCGCGGCGCCCGATGTTGCCTGGATTGATGCGGATTTTATCAACGCCGCCTTCGATCGCTTTCAACGCCAGTTTGTAGTCAAAGTGGATGTCGGCGACAAGCGGGATGTTGATTCGCTTTTTAATTTCCGGTATCGCCGCGGCGGCCCGTTCGTCCGGGCAGGCGACGCGGACGACTTGACAGCCCGCCTCCTCAAGCCGGCGGATTTGCGCCACCGTCGCCTCGACATCGTGCGTTTTCGTCGTCGTCATGCTTTGAATGATGACTTCGTTGCTGCCACCGATCGTCAGCGGACCGACGCGGACCGGCCGAGTCTTTGAACGATGGATGATTTCACCCACGGGAATTCGCTCCTTTAACATTCAAGTCGCTTTCTGCATTATTGTAACAGTGCCATCCGCCGTTTGACAAGCGATTCGCCGGTTAGCGATAGATCGGCACTTTATAAGTTTTCCCGATTTTTAATGTTTGCGCATGTTCGCCTGGATTTAACCGTTCAAAATCACGGATCAGCTGCTCGAGCGGAACGGGCAATGGACCGTTGAGTTCTTTCTCGATGATGGACAACAACGTATCGCCAGGGCGAATGGTCACCGTCCGGTACGGGATGGCCGCCTGTTTCGACTGGACAACGGCTGCCGCTGTTTCAGATGAAGGGTGAAGCGTTCCGATGACAAGGTCGCGGTAAACGATATAACTGGAAAGAAAGAGAAGCAGGAGAAAAATGAATTTTTTCATGACGCTTCCTCCGCATGCGTATATCTATTTCATATGTATGCTTGTCCAGCGAAAATATGTCTTCCTTAGCAAGGTCGTTGAGTTCATGAGGAAAACACTTCAACAAAAGAATGTCTCCAATTTGAAAAACAGCATCACCGTTCTTCTTTGCCTTCAAGGCTCGCTTGACGGCTTTTTGAAAATATTCCTGTTTTTTGTCTTTACAGAAACTCAACAACTGCTTTATAAGGGCCTAACGATGTCTCGCTACAATGGTCTTGTACGTTGAAAGTACGAAAACAAAACGGGAGGATTTCTGAATGTGGAGCAAACGAGTCAAATTGGGATTGGCCGCCTTGTTGATGACCGGCGTTTTGGCCGGCTGCGGGCAGACTGAAAAGAACAACGCGGGCGGCAATGAAGGAGCGGCAAAGAAAGAAGAAACCTACTCCGGCACCATTGCACTAGTGGGATCTACAGCGCTTCAGCCGCTGGCAGACTCCGGGGGGGCGGCGCGCGCGTCGAGGACGAGGAGAAAGAAGCAAAGCAGCGTAAGCACAAAAAAAGCTGTCCTGCATCGACAGGCAGCTTTTTTATATTTCCCGTTTGGCTGATGGCACTTCCTTGACTGCCAAAAAGAGAACGGCGAGCGAAACGAACCAATGAATCAACACGCCGTATGGCACGACCGTTTGCATGGATTCCATTAAAGTAAAGAAAACGGTGGACAACGTAATGGCATACGCCGACATCACCCATGTATGGCGGTAGCGAAGCTTTTTGTCCAGCACGCCGGCAAAAACAAGACCGAAAAAGGCGAGCACGCATACGCTGAGGAATTTTCCGGCGCAAGCGAGCACGTATAAAACGAACCCAAAAAGCGGGATGAGGACAGGGAGAAGCGACTGAAGACTGGCGATGAACGCGCGAACGTCTTCGTCGGTAATAGTCACATCCGGAAACGTGGCATAGCTGTAATGCTGCGCCTGATGGCCGGCGACGAGCACGGCTTCATGCTTCAAGAGCGCGATGGCGTTCGGAAACTGCTCGACGTTCTCACTCGTCACTTTGCCGGTGCTGTCAAAAATGATCGTAAATCCGCCTTGATCAATATGAATCGGCGTGGCCGCCTCCGAGTGAAGTTCGCCGTTTTCAATCGAAAACGACGGCAACTCGTTATTCAATAAGGCGCTCGTTGTGCGGATGCCTTCAGTGAGCGACGAGGAGACATAGTAAAACGTCGGAAGAGTGGACAGCAAAGTCAGCAAAAACAAATAACCGATCGTTTTCCCAATTCCCTGAAATCGAAAGCGGGCGATGTCTTTCGGAGAATATAAGCTTTTCCACAGCTGGACGAATACGTTCATCGCAGACACACCTTTCTTTATCTCCTTTTCCATTGTAGCCGGGAAAGAGGAAGAATTCAACTTGAGACAAAGAAAAAGCGGGCATCTTCCCGCTTTAGTCAGAAGGCAAATGAAAGGTTTCAAGCAAGGCGCGCCATTGCAACACCCGTTCATTTAGTGCATCGGCTTCGGAACGAATGGCAGCCATATACTGTAGCTTGTCATTATGAAGAAACGGTCAACGGTGTGTTGAAAATATGTAAACAAAAAGCAAGGACAAGCAAATCGATTGAAACATTGTTCCAACTTTGGTAAGCTAATCTCAAGCGAACGCTTTGGCGTTCGTGTACATAAATCAAAAAGGAGGAGATCGGTATGCCATTTGAATTGCCAGCATTGCCGTATCCGTATGATGCTCTGGAGCCGCACATCGACAAAGAAACGATGAACATTCACCACACGAAGCACCATAACACATACGTTACAAATTTGAATGCGGCGCTTGAAGGACATCCGGATTTGCAAAACAAATCGCTCGAAGAACTGCTCAGCAATTTGGAAGCCCTTCCGGAAAGCATCCGTACGGCGGTGCGCAACAACGGCGGCGGCCATGCGAACCACTCGCTTTTCTGGACGATTTTGTCGCCAAATGGCGGCGGCGAGCCGACGGGTGAGCTGGCTGACGCCATCAACAAAAAATTCGGCAGCTTCACCGCGTTCAAAGACGAGTTTTCGAAAGCAGCGGCCGGCCGTTTCGGTTCCGGTTGGGCATGGCTTGTCGTGAACAACGGCGAGCTGGAAATCACAAGCACGCCGAACCAAGATTCACCGATTATGGAAGGCAAAACGCCGATTCTCGGCTTGGACGTTTGGGAGCATGCGTACTACTTGAAATACCAAAACCGCCGTCCGGAATACATTGCCGCCTTCTGGAACGTCGTCAACTGGGACGAAGTGGCGAAACGGTACAGCGAAGCGAAAGCAAAATAATGAACAAAGCGGGGCGAAACAAAACGCTCCGCCTTTTTTTTTCGACGAAGGGGGCAGGCAAAGGGAGCGGTTTTCGTTGCGCCGGGTGCATAGAGGCAGCGGAAATGGCCACACTACCGGATAGATGAAAAGGGGAGTTTGCAATGGCATTTTTCGAAAAATTGACCGGCCAAGAACAAGTGAACCGCGACCTGTTGCTTTTGCTTTGCATCGGAGGGGTTTATGCGCTCGGTATTTCCCTGTCGAACACGTTTGTCAACATTTATTTGTGGAAACAGACCGGCGATTTTCGCGATTTGGCATTGTACAACTTGGCGGTCGTCACGATGCAGCCGCTGACGTTTATCGTTGCCGGCCGTCTGGCGAAACAGATCGACCGCATTCTCGTTTTGCGGTTTGGCGTGTCATGTTTAGCCGTTTTTTTTGTCACGGTTTTGCTGGTCGGCTCCCGCGCCCATCAATATTTGCTCGTTCTCGGCGCGCTGCTCGGCGTCGGCTACGGTTTTTACTGGCTCGCTTTTAACGTGCTGACATTTGAAATTACCGAACCGGAGACGCGCGACTTTTTTAACGGTTTTTTCGGGGTGTTGACCTCATCAGCCGGCATGATCGGGCCGATTGCCGCCGGCTACATCATTTCGTCGCTGGCCGGGGCAAAGGGGTACACGGTGACGTTTTCGTTGTCGCTCGGTTTGTTTATTGTTGCGGTGCTGCTCAGCTTTTTCTTGAAGCGCCGCGCGGCCGCGGGGAAATATTTATTTTTCCGCATTTTAAAGGAACGGAATGAAAACCGGAACTGGCGGCTCATTACGAACGCCCATTTTTTTCAAGGACTGCGTGAAGGCTCGTTCGTTTTTGTCATTTCCGTGCTTGTCTACGTCAGCTCCCATAGCGAATGGGCGCTTGGCAAGTACGGATTGGTCAATTCCTTCACATCGTTTATCGCTTATTACGTCGTCTCCCGGTTGATGAAGCGGGAATACCGGATGAAAGCCATTTTGTTGGGCGGTCTTTTGCTGTATGCAGCCATTTTTCTCATCGTCTTTCATCCTTCGTACCCGCGCCTTCTTCTTTATGCCGTCACGATTGCCATCGCTTATCCGATTTTGCTTGTTCCGTACTCATCGTTGACGTTTGACGTGATCGGGAAAAGCTGGAAATCAGCGGAAGCGCGCGTCGAATATATCGTCGTCCGCGAGCTGTTTTTAAACGCCGGACGGGTGGCGTCGATTCTTGCCTTTTTGGCGGCGGTGGAGCTCTTTAACGAGCAGACGGGCATTCGTGTGCTGATGTTTGTGTGCGGCGCCGGGCATTTGATCATTTATTGGTTCGTCCGCCGCATCCGCTTGACTGATGGCCATCCGGAGCGGGAGCGGCAAGGGCGGCTTTTGCTTCGGCCGAAGCTGGCCAATGAACGGGGCGGCCCGACAGCATAAAAGTCGCCCATGTTTTTCCCTAGCCAACCCCTTCTTTTTCTTTTACAATAGGGGGGAAAGGAGGGCCGGGGGATGAAACGGAAGAAACGGGCACAAGTGCCGATTCGGTTGAACATTTTGTTTTTCTTTGTCTTCTTGTTGTTTTCGGCGCTGATTTTGCGCCTTGGGGTCGTGCAAATCGTGTATGGGGAGGACTACCGGCGCGAAGTCGAGCGGACGCAGGATGAAATCGTCAGCACGCCGGTGCCGCGCGGCAAAATTTACGATCGGTTCGGCCAAGTGATCGTCGACAACACGCCGCAAAAGGCGATTACGTACACGCGCTCCAAAACGACTCAGCCGGAAGAAATATTGGACGTAGCAAGGAAACTCGCCCAATACATCGACATTCCGGATGCAGAGGAAAAAGTGACGGAGCGAGACATGAAAGATTATTGGATTTTGACCCATCCGGAAGAAGCCAAAAAGAAAGTGAGCGAACAAGAACGGAAAAAGCTCGCTGACCAAGGGCTGACACAAAAAGAGATCGACAAAAAGGTGTATGAATGGACGCTTGACCGCATCACCAAGCAAGATTTGGCGCAAATTTCGAAGTCGGAGCTTGAAGTGATCGCCATTAAACATGAGATGGAGAGCGGCTACGCCTTGACGCCGCAGACGGTCAAAAGCAAAGGGGTGACCGACCGCGAATATGCGGTCGTCAGCGAACACTTAAGCGAGCTGCCTGGCGTCAATACGACCGTTGACTGGGACCGGAAATACGTGTATGACAATACATTCCGCTCTGTGCTCGGCAGTGTGACGGAAGAAGACGAAGGCGTCCCGCGCGAACGGCTCGATTACTTTTTAGCCCGCGACTACAGCCGCAATGACCGCGTCGGCAAAAGCTATTTGGAGATGCAGTATGAAGAAGTGCTGCACGGCAAAAAGGCAAAAGTGAAAAACGTTGTTGACAAATCGGGCAATGTCATCTCGGTTGAGCAAGTGTATCCAGGCGAGCGCGGCAAAGACCTCGTGTTAACCATTGATGCCGAGCTCCAGCAAAAGGTTGAGCAAATCATTCAACAAGAGATTCTGGCGACGAAGCGCAAAGGCCGATCGCCGCTCTTGGACCGGGCGTTTGTCGTCATGATGAACCCGAAGACGGGCGAAGTGTTGGCGATGGCCGGCAAGCTTCTTCAAGACGGCAAATTTGTCGACTTTGCCATCGGCAACATCACGTCCGCCTATGCGATGGGATCGGCGGTGAAAGGGGCGACCGTTCTCACCGGCTTTCAAACCGGGGTGCTTCATCCGAATACGTATATCAAGGATGAGCCGCTGTATATTAAAGGAACCCCGGTGAAAAAATCATGGAAGACGATGGGGACGATCAACGAACTGACAGCGCTCAAGCAGTCATCGAACGTTTACATGTTTAAAACAGCGATCGCCATCGGGGGCGGTGTGTACCGTCCGCATGCGCCGCTTCGCATCAATCCAGAGGCATTTGCGACGATTCGCCACTATTTCAGCCAATTTGGCCTTGGCGTGAAAACGGGCATCGATTTGCCGAACGAACTTAGCGGCTTCCAAGGACAAAGCACGCGCGGCGGATTTTTGCTCGACTTAGCCATCGGCCAGTACGATATGTATACGCCGATGCAGCTGGCGCAATACGTCTCGACGATCGCCAACGGCGGCTATCGGATGAAGCCACAGCTTGTCAAAGAAATTCGTGAGCCGTCCATTGGAAAAGAACCTAGCCGCGTCATCAAACGGTTTGAACCGGTTGTCTTAAACCGCGTCGATATGAAAACCGAGTACATTGAACGGGTGCAAGAAGGATTCCGCCGTGTGATGCAAGAGCCGGGCGGAACGGCGTATTCGTACTTTGCGAGTGCTTCGTACAAGCCGGCCGGCAAAACGGGGACGGCAGAGGCGTTTTACGATGGACCGATCCAAAGCCGACGGAATGATCCAACGTACAACTTGACGCTTGTTGGCTATGCGCCGTACAACGATCCAGAAGTGTCGTTCGCCGTTGTCGTCCCGTGGGCGACGCAAGGGGAGAGCGACGGGATTAATGACCGGATCGGCCGCCGCATTTTGGACGCCTATTTTGAATTGAAGGCGAAACGAATGGCTGGAGAGCCTGTTCAACCGCCAGCCGACGGCACCGAAACAACAGAACAATCTTGATGCTGAAGCTGATTCGATAGGGAGAGCTCCTTTTGTCGGATCAGCTCTTTTTATTTTTTAGCGGAAAGAGAAGCTATTGATGAAAAATAATGGATATTGGATATCTGGAGTTTACACAATCTTAACATTCTGTTTAAACCTTATTAACAGCGTCCATTTATGATAGGGCATGTAAGGAAAAACTAGGACATGTAAAAGAAAACAGTCAGGGGGAAAAGCGATGAGCAAATGGAAACGGCTGATGTTGTCGAGTTTGCTTGGCGGAACAATGATGATTGCTGCCGCCTGTGGAGGAGGAAATGGAGCGCAGGAAAACGAGGCGGACAGTGGATCCGCAACGAAAGAGCTGTCCGGTGAAGTGATCATGGACGGTTCCTCGACGGTATATCCAATTGCGGAAGCAGCTGCTGAAGAATATATGATGGAACAGCCAAACGTCAAAGTTTCCGTCGGTGCTTCTGGAACGGGAGGGGGATTTGAGAAGTTCACGAAAGGGGAAACCGATTTTTCGAACGCCTCTCGTCCAATCAAAGAGGAAGAAAAACAGGCAGCTGCCGACAACGGCATCGAGTTCCAAGAGTTTCAGCTTGCCTATGACGGTCTTTCTGTTGTGGTCAATAAAGAAAACGATTGGGTTGATTACTTGACGGTGGATGAGTTGAAAAAAATGTGGACGGAAGACGGCACGGTGAAAAAATGGTCGGATATCCGTCCGGGCTGGCCGGATGAGGAAATCAAGTTTTTCTCGCCTGGTCATGATTCTGGGACATATGACTACTTTGATGAAGTGATTCTGGAAGGAAAAGAACTGGTCAAAACGGCTCAACTTTCGGAAGACGACAATATCCTCGTTCGTGGGGTTGAAGGGGATCAATATGCGATCGGCTACTTCGGTTATGCGTATTACTTGGAAAATAAAGATAAGCTGAAAGTGGTTCCGATCGATGGCGGCAACGGGCCAGTCGAGCCGACAAACGAGACGATTGAAACCGGGAAATACACCCCGCTTTCGCGGCCGCTGTTTACGTATGTGAACGTCAAATCGTTGAAAGAAAAGCCGCAAGTGTATGACTATATGGAATTTTTGCTGGAAACAGCCGGGGACTTGGCGGAAGAGGTCGGTTACGTCCGCCTGCCGGAGGAAAAGTATAAAGAACAGCTTGAAACATTGGAAGGATTGAAATAGGTTTCGTTAGGCAGGCGACAAGGGGTGTCTGTCGGCCTAGACTTGTGACTGCGGTTGGAATAAGTCGGAAAGGAGTTTTCGTTTTATGGGGGTTCCAACGAAGAAAGAACAGCAGTTCTCGGTTCGGGAGATGATCGTTGAAAACCAAGCGCGGCAACATTGGACGAAAAGGATGGAAAAGCTCGCGCCGAAGTTCCTTTTTACATTGGCGGCACTCTCCGTGCTCGTAATGCTCGGCATTTTGTTTACCCTTCTTTTTGAGACGATCGAATTTTTCCGCCGTGTATCGATTGTTGAGTTTGTCACAAGCAAAGAGTGGCTTCCGTGGAATGAGGAACACGGATCGTTCGGAGTCGCTCCGCTTGTGACCGGCACGCTGCTGACGACCGGTATCGCTATGCTTTTGGCTGTTCCGATTGGGCTCGCTTCGGCCATTTACTTGAGCGAGTATGCGTCGGAGCGGACGCGCCGAATCATCAAGCCGGCGCTCGAAGTGCTTGCCGGCATTCCGACGATCGTGTACGGGTTTTTTGCGTTGACGATCGTGACGCCGTTATTGCAAAAGGTCATCCCGGATCTAGAGATTTTTAATGCGCTCAGCCCGGGGCTCGTCATGGGGATTATGATCATTCCGATGATCGCCTCGCTGTCAGAAGACGCGATGAGCGCAGTGCCAAACTCCATTCGCGAAGGCGCCTTGGCCCTTGGCGCGACAAAGTTTGAAGTAGCGCTTAAGGTCGTGCTTCCTGCCGCCGCTTCCGGAGTGATTGCCTCATTTATTTTAGGCATTTCCCGGGCGGTCGGTGAAACGATGATCGTCGCGGTGGCTGGCGGATCATCGCCGGAGTTTACGTTTGATGTTACGAAATCGATTCAAACATTGACCGCTTACATCGTCCAGGTGACAACCGGCGACGCCGGCTATGGGACGACGATTTATTACAGCATTTACGCTGTCGGGATGACGCTCTTTATTTTCACGCTGCTGATGAATATATTGGCGCAATACATTTCCCGCCGATTGAGGGAGGAGTATTGAACACATGGAAAACAAATTGGACAAACCGCTCGTTTGGAGACGAATGAAAGGAAGGCTGGTGCAAAACGCCGTCTTGCAAGCCATTTTTTTTGCTGCTACGATTTTTGGACTCATTGTTCTCGCATTATTATTATCCCGTGTCATCATGCAGGCGATCGGCTGGCTCGATGGTGATTTCTTAAACAGCTTTCCTTCGCGCCGTCCGGAGGAAGCTGGGATTAAATCCGGACTGGTTGGCTCCCTTTGGCTGATGATGATTGTCGCACCGGTTTCGTTTATTTTGGGGGTTGGGACGGCCATTTATTTGGAAGAATACGCGCGCAAAAACCGTTTCACCGCGTTGATTCAAACGAATATTTCCAATCTGGCCGGCGTGCCGTCGATCGTGTTTGGCCTGCTGGGGCTTACGGTTTTTGTCCGTGAGCTTGGGCTTGGGCGCAGTGTCTTGGCGGCCGGGTTGACGATGAGCTTGCTCATTCTTCCAGTGATCGTCGTCGCGGCCCAAGAAGCGATTCGTGCGGTTCCTCAGCAGCTGCGGGAAGCGTCGTATGCCATGGGGGCGACGAAATGGCAAACGATTTGTCGGGTGGTGTTGCCGGCGGCGCTGCCGGGAATGCTGACGGGGGCCATTTTGGCATTTTCCCGCGCTATTGGGGAGACAGCTCCGCTTGTGGTGCTCGGCATCCCGACGTTTATCGCCTACCTGCCGGGCAGCGTACTTGATACGTTTACCGCTATGCCGTTGCAAATTTACAACTGGACAGGGCGGCCGCAAGAGGAGTTTCAGCATGTAGCGGCTGCCGGGATTGTCGTCCTGCTCGTCTTTTTAATTTTGATGAATTCGGTCGCGGTATTGATTCGCAACAAGTTTCAAAAGCGGTTTTAACGCAAAAATTTCGGGGAAGAGCGAAAGGAGACCAATCAGATGATGGCAACAAAAACAAAGAAAACAAAACTCTCACCGTTGGTCGAACCGTCTGCGGCAACGCCGGCGGTCGAAGATGTTGCAACAAAAGGCGTTGTGTACGAGACAACAGATTTAAACTTATGGTATGGTGAACATCATGCGCTGAAGCACATTCATTTAACAATTTATGAAAATGAGGTGACGGCAATTATCGGGCCGTCAGGATGTGGAAAATCGACCTATATTAAAACGTTGAACCGAATGGTCGAGCTCGTGCCGAACGTCCGCATTGCCGGCCAGCTCGTCTACCGCGGGCGCAACATTTTTGACCCTTCCTATCCGGTTGAACAATTGCGGACACAAGTCGGCATGGTGTTTCAAAAGCCGAACCCGTTCCCGAAATCGATTTACGACAATATTGCGTACGGTCCTCGCATTCATGGCATCCGCAATAAAAAAGTGCTCGACGAAATTGTCGAAAAAAGTTTGCGAGGGGCGGCGCTTTGGGATGAGGTAAAAGATCGGCTGCACGATCATGCCTACGGGTTATCAGGCGGACAGCAGCAGCGATTGTGCATCGCCCGCTGTTTGGCGATTGAGCCGGACGTTATTTTAATGGATGAACCGACGTCTGCGCTCGATCCGATTTCCACGTTGAAAATCGAGGAACTTATTCAAGAATTGAAAAAACAATACAGCATCATTATTGTGACCCATAACATGCAGCAAGCGGCCCGCATTTCGGACAAAACAGCGTTTTTCTTGAACGGAGAAGTGATTGAATACGCAGAGACGAACAAGCTGTTTTCCAATCCGGCCGACCAGCGTACAGAAGACTACATTACCGGTCGTTTCGGATAAAAAACAAGGGAGGAAAGCCTGAAATGCGTGAAACGTTTGCTGATGACTTGCGAGCGCTGCACAACAAGCTGGTTGAGATGGGGCGGTTAACAGAAGTGGCATTGCAACAGGCGATTGACGCGTTTCAAACACAAAACAAACATTTGGCGATGGCCGTCATTGACGGAGACGGCTCGATTGACAAGCTCGAAGAAGAAGTGAACGACTTTGCGTTGTGGCTCATTGCGAAACAGCAGCCGGTCGCGACCGACTTGCGCCGCATCATCGCCGCGATCAAAATCGCGGGCGATATCGAGCGGATCGCCGATTTGGCCGTTAATGTCGCCAAGGCGTGCATCCGCATCGGCGGCGAGCCGTTCGTCATCGACATCCGCTCGCTAGTGTCGATGCACCAATTGGCGGCAGACATGGTATCGGCGGCTATGACGGCGTACGATCGGGAAGATGCATCGCTGGCTGCACAAATTGCCGATATGGATCGTCAGGTTGACGAGCGGTACGGGGAGATGATGAGAGCGCTGCTTGAGATGGAGAAAACAGATAAAGAGGCGCTGGCGCAAATGAACGTGCTGGCTCTCGTCGCCCGGTATATTGAACGGACGGCGGATCATGCGACCAACATCGCCGAGCATCTCCTTTATCTCGTCAAAGGGAAGCATTATGATTTGAATGATTGATGCAAATACAAAGAAGGAGGCAGTCTTTTCATCATTTGCCTCCTTCTTTCCGTTATGGTTTAGCAATCAAGCGGCTGATCGCCGCATAATCCATATCGCTTCGCACGTTATAGGCGCCGGGTCGGATCGAGCGCGTCAGCCCGTGCTGTTGCAAATACTCGCGAAACGTGCGAGCGCTTTGAATAATGCCGGCAGCCTCAAGCTCTTTGGCGAACGTTTCAGGAGTGTCGCCTTTTTGGATGACAAGGCGGTATATGTATACTGTTTTCGCCGGTTGCGCAGCCGGCTGTTCAGCCGACGTTTGCCGGCCGCGGCGAAGTTGATCGTATTCGCTTTTCGCAATGGCAACAAGCCCGCGTTGTTCGAGAAACGCTTGCACTTCCGCTTCCGTCGGCGCATCGGGGGCGGAATGATAATACGAGACGCCGATGAATGATGTGGCAACAAGCAGGCCGAGAGCAAAGGCGCGCATCGTCCGTTTCTTCATCGCAGCAATCTCCTCACGATCCGCTCGACCTCGGCAACCGTCAAACCGGTCTCTTGCGCAATCTCTTCGAGCGGAAATCCTTGTTTATGCAAAAAGAAGATGCGCCGCTCGGTGTCGGAAAAAGGACCGCGGCGGGGCGGGCGCCGGCGCTCAGGGATGAGCAGTTCCTCCTCGATGACTTGCAGCCGTTTTTTCATTTGATACGTTTCTTGCGCCAACGAGACAGCCAGCTGGTCAATTTGTTCTTCAAGCGGCTTCCATTCGTCTTTGGCGAAAAAGGAAAGGACAAGCAAAAGAATCGATAAGGCCGCCAAGGCGATGATCGTGTATTCTACCATCATGAATCCCTCCTCTTTTCACTATATCATATCGCATTCTATTTGTGGCCGGTCTTGTGGAAAAAGATAAAATGGAGGGAAATAAAATTTAGAGGTGGAAATCGTCGCAGAAAAATGCTATCATAGAAAGGTCTGATTATATAAAGCACGTTTGGAGGGAAAAAGGATGCGTGTGAACATTACACTGGCATGCACAGAATGCGGCGAACGCAACTATATTACGTCCAAAAATAAACGCAACAACCCGGAACGTCTTGAACTGAAAAAATATTGCCCGCGGGACCGCAAAGTTACGTTGCACCGCGAAACGAAGTAAGCAGTAGGAACGCCATTCCTGCTGCTTTTTTATCTTTCGGGCAGAAAGGGGAGCGACGATGGACCGCAAACGGGAACTGCGCCGTCATATGCTCAGCCGGCTTCGGCAGCTTCCGGCGCCTGAAAAACGAGTTTGCGACCGGCAAATTGCCGGTTATTTATATCAATGGACGCCGTGGAAACAAACCCGGGCGATCGCCATCACGGTGGCGCGGGAGACGGAAGTGGATACGGCGCCGATCATTGAACAAGCTTGGAGGGAAGGAAAAAAAGTCGGCGTGCCAAAATGCGACCCAGCGGCGAAAACGATGACGTTTCGGCGGATCGTGTCGTTTGCCCAGCTTGAAGAGGCGTATGCCGGGCTGCTTGAGCCGATCGAGGAACAAACGACGGCGATGGATCGCGAGGAGTTTGATCTCATTATTGTTCCAGGAGTGTGTTTTGCCAAAAATGGCTTTCGGATCGGCTACGGCGGCGGGTATTATGACCGGTACTTGCCGGGGGCGGCGGCAGTGACGGCGGCGCTTGCCTATTCGTTTCAAGTGGTGGACGACATCCCAGCAGAAGAACATGACGTGCCGGTAGAGTTCATTATTACCGATAAAGGGGTCATTCGCTGTGAGCGGTGAATGGGCGTATATTGCTGCATCCGCCATCGCAGCCGGCGGCGGGTGGCTACTGCGCTTGCTGTCCGTCTCGGGAGCGGCGGCGACCGTTGTTGTCGGCGCCTTGGTTGGGTATGGTTTTTCATGGAGCGGGCTATGGTTGCTGGGATTATTTTTTGCCAGCTCCAGCTTTTTCAGCCATATCGGAAGGCGGAAAAAGGAGAAACTCGCCGAAAAGGTGGCAAAAGGGGGGCGGCGTGATGCGGTCCAAGTGCTGGCCAACGGTGGAGTGCCGGCTGCGCTCGGACTGCTGGCGGCGCTGCTCCCTGACCCGGTTTGGAACGAGCTGTTCGTCGTCGCGGTCGCGGCGGCGAACGCCGATACATGGGCGTCGGAAATCGGTGCCTTGAGCCGGCGTCCGCCGCGGACATGGCCGAGTTTTCAGCCGGTCGAGGCCGGCACTTCCGGAGCGGTGACGCTCCTTGGCACGGCCGCTTCCCTTGCTGGGGCGCTGTTCATCGCCGCCAGCGGCGCGTTGCTCCTTCCCGCTGCACCGTGGCTCCCCCTTGCACTGTTCGGCTGGTTTGGCAGCTGGCTGGATACATGGCTTGGCGCCGCCTGGCAGACCGTTTACCGCTGTCCGGTATGCGGGATCGCCACCGAGCGAAAACAGCATTGCGGTCGGATGACCGTTCAGGTGAAAGGATGGCGCTGGCTTGACAACGATGCCGTCAACGTCTTGTCGGCTGCCGGTGCGGTGCTTGCCGCCGCCCTTGTGCTGGGGCGTTAGGCCGTCTGCTTCATAATTAAGGGGAAAAAGGGAAAAAGAATAACGAGCATGTCATATTGATGAAGGGGGAACACCAATGAACAAATGGTCGTACTCGCTGTTGGCGGTCGCAGCCGGATGGCTCACCTATCGTTATCGTTACCGAATGGCTGACTGGGCGTTGCGCATTCCGCCGTTGCGAAAGCAGCTTGTTCGCTTTGCGCTCAACATTCCGGCGGTGCGCAACGCGGTTGTGTCGCAAATGTTGCGCTAGAGAGGCGGTGGCCGGCTGGCCGTTTTATGATGCCGCGAACGGGAAGCTGGCCACCCTTATCGTCGATTTCAAAGCGGGCGGGTGGAAAAAGCGCGCCTGGGGCGGGAACGGCACAGCCTCCCTCTGGCTTGCGCTGGATCATCCAGACAGCCGGAGCTTTGCTGTCCGCCGGGTTCGGCCTGCTGGAGAAAGGGAGAGGAGAACATGGTTGGAACGATGGATGTATTGTTTTGGCAGCTTGTTCATCTTTTGCTTCGCGGCGGTTACCGCATCGCGCGGATGGCCGAACGCGAGGATGAAGTATGGCTCGAATCGGCCCGCTGGCGGCGGCCGACACTCATCCGCCTCGTCCGCGCCGATTTCGACTGGAGTCGGTCGCTGCGTCTTGATATGGAATATACGTGGCAATTCATTCGGCGGATGGACGGACGGGCAATCGGCAGAGGAGGCCGGGTTGTCAACGTATACATCATGGCGTATCCGCCGGTTGATGACTGGGAGTTTCTCATTGACGAACCGCTGCCGCTTTTAGGGACGGGCGATGGCGCGTTTCATACGCTTCTCATTCATAGCGGCAACATCAATGACATGCTGCCGCGGCTCGAGGAGATGACCGGGGCGACGCTCCGCCCGGCTCCATCTGCGGAAGAGGAAGACCCGTTCGCCGCCGCCGAGCGTTTCAAACATCAAGTGCTGACGGAATGGCGCCGCCAACGGGAGGAAGAGCGGCGCATTTTTGAATACGGCAGGCCGGTGTTCACTTGGCTGCTGATGATCGTGCAAGTCGCTATGTTTTTTGTTCTCGAGTGGAGCGGCGGCAGCACGGACCCCAACGTCTTGATCCGGTATGGCGCCAAATTCAATCCGCTCATTGAGGCGGGGGAATGGTGGCGATTTTTGACGCCGATGTTTTTGCATATCGGGTTTTTGCATTTGTTGACGAACACGTTTGCGCTGTATTATTTAGGGACGACGACAGAGCGGTTGTACGGTTCGCTTCGCTTTTTGATCATTTATGCAACGGCTGGTTTTTTCGGAACGCTGTCGAGCTTTTTGTTCACTCCATCGATTTCGGCCGGGGCGTCCGGCGCCATTTTCGGATTGTTTGGGGCACTTCTTTATTTTGGGACGGTTTACCGGCATCTATTTTTTCGGACGATGGGCATGAACGTAATCAGCTTAATCGTCGTCAACCTGCTGTTTGGCCTGCTTGTTCCCGGCATTGACAACGCCGGCCATATCGGCGGGCTTGTCGGCGGCTTTCTGGCAGCGGGTGCTGTCCATTTGCCGAAGCAGACCGCTTCGGGACGGCAGGCCGGCGCATTGGCCGCCGCGTTGTTATTGGCAGCGTCCGGCTTATGGCTTGGTTTCCGCTAAGGAACTTGGATGAGCATGACTTTGTCTCCATTTTTCGCTTCAAGCAAAACAAGGATTTGACCGTAATCTTTCCGGATCAAAATAAGCGGCACCGTGCTGCCGATCGGCGAGAGGATGGAGCCATCCTCTTTTTTTATGCCGAGAACGTACGACTTATAGATCCCCTCCCATAGGCGGCCGATGATCGTCTGTGTTTTTGTCATCGACAAGCCGGGCAGCGGTTGTTCCGTATAAGCGACAAGCTCCGGCAAATAAAGGGCGTAGTAGTCTTCTTTCGATAGCGAAAAATGGGAAAGCAGCTCGTCCGCCTTATGGCGGAGAAATTCGTTCGTTGCCTTGTTCAAGACGCGCTGCCATTCGCGCTCGGCGTCCGTTTTCGGCCGGCGGAATGATGCGAGCGGATGGTATGGCGAGTCGATGACATACAAATACGCGCTTGACATCGTTTGGCTGCTTGTGATCGTTTCGCCCTTGTGCAGTTCACCATGATGGAACGAAATGGCTTGGAAAAAACGGCTGTCATGCATAATTGCTGTTTTTTCCATGGCGATCGTTCCGGTGTTCGTCTCCCATCGGGACAATACATCAACCAATCGGCCGTCAGCAAACAGCAATGAAACGTCTTGCCGCAAATAGGCGCGGCGGTTCAGCGTGGAGACAGTGGACCAACGCAGCGAATAGCGCCCGCGCTCTTTGTTTGTTGCAATCGCAAGAGTGGTTTTCGCTTCGGTAAACACCGTCTCGCGGTCAAGCGGGAAAAATTTAATCGTTTCCTCGGTGCGCTGACGCTCCCACCACGAAAACAGCGCAGCTATAGCGGCGAGAAAAAACGCTGCTCCTACGGCGGCCAACAACCATCGTCTCATGGCATCCTCCCTGAGCGGACAAGTTTCTACCAATATATGCATAGAAAGGGACATTTATGTATGAATTTCCTGCTGGTTGTCTATGATGGGGAGTATACAGTAACACGAGATGCAGGGGGATGGCGATGGACAAACGTGTGCCGAAACGGCCAGCTTCATGCCGTCTCCAAGACAATGCGGCTTACTTAGCCGAGCGGCTTGGGGTCGGCAAAAGCTTTGATGTCATCCGCCTCGACGTCGAGTATGGCGGCCGGGCGATGGCATTGTTTATGATTGACGGGTTTGTGAAAGACGATATTTTGCATTATTTAATGAGAAATTTGTCCCATCTAGACGAGGGCGAACTGGACGCTGATCCGCTCGAAAAACTGTTAAAAAGGCATCTTCCTTATGTAGAAATCGGGCAAACGAACGATCTCGAGGAGGCGGTCGCCGCCGTGCTTTCCGGACCGACGGCACTCGTCGTTGATGGCGTGGATCGCATCCTTTTAATTGACGCCCGCACCTATCCAGTGCGCGGCCCGCAGGAGCCGGACACTGAGCGGGTAGTGCGCGGGGCGCGCGACGGGTTTGTGGAAACGATCATCTTTAATACGGCTCTCATTCGCCGCCGCGTCCGCGACCCGTCGCTGCGGATGGAGTATGTACAGGTGGCGCGCCGCTCGAAAACGGACATTTGCATTTGCTATATTGAAGAAATTGCCAACCCGGAACTTGTCCGCCGCGTCCGGCAGTCGATTTCCGCCATCGATACGGACGGGCTCGTGATGGCGGAAAAGACGGTTGAAGAGTTTATTTCCGGGCGGCATTGGAACCCGTACCCGGTCATTCGTTATACGGAGCGTCCTGATACGGCGGCCGCCCATTTGTACGAAGGGCATGTGCTCGTCATCGTTGACGGGTCGCCAAGCGTCATTATCACCCCGGCAACGTTTTGGCATCATTTGCAGCATGCCGAAGAATACCGGAACAAGCCGATCGTCGGGGCGTATTTGCGGCTCGTTCGCTTTTTGGCTGTCTGGGCGTCGGTGTTTTTGTTGCCGCTTTGGTATTTATTGATGACGGAGCCGGAACTGCTGCCGGGGCCGCTGCAGTTTTTAGGAAAGGCGAAATTAGGCGATATTCCGCTTTTTGCTCAAATTTTGATGATCGAAATCGGCATGGATATGCTGCGAATGGCCGCCATTCATACGCCGTCCTCGCTGGCGACAGCGCTCGGTTTGGTGGCGGCGCTTATGATCGGCGGCATTGCCGTGGAGGTCGGCCTCTTTTCCAACGAAGTGATTTTATATTTCTCGGTTGCCGCCATCGGCACGTTTGCGACGCCAAGCTATGAGATGAGCTTGGCGAACCGTCTCGTCCGCATTGCTTTGCTCATTTTGTCGGGCCTGTTCGGCCTGTACGGCTATGTGCTCGGCCTTACCGTTTGGATCATCTCCTTGGCCCGAATGTCGTCGTTTGGCATCCCGTATTTATGGCCGTTTATTCCGTTTTCTTATCGGGCGATGCGCGATGTGCTCATCCGCTCGCCGATGCCGCTGAAAAACCGGCGACCGGCGATTCTTCACCCGCGCGATCCTGACCGCTGACGCAGGTGCTGATTTTTAGCGCCTGCGTTTTTTGTCTTGACGGCTGCGGATATTTGCCGATACACTAAAAAGGGAGAAAAGGAGAATCGATGACGATGAAGACAGTATACGATGTGCAACAGCTGCTCAAACAGTTTGGCACGATCATTTATGTCGGCGACCGGATCGCCGATTTGGAGCTGATGGAGGAGGAAGTGAAAGAGCTGTACGAGTCTCAGCTCATCGATGTCAAACAATTGCAGGCTGCGTTATTTGTTTTGCGGCAGGAAGCGCAAATCGAGCGGGAAAAACGAATGAGAAAAGGATGAGGGAATGGCGATGGAAAAATGGTTGGCAGGCATCGATCTTGGCGGCACGACGACGAAGATGGCGTTTATTACAGAAGACGGAATTATTGTACACAAATGGGAAATTCCAACAGACACGTCCAACCGCGGCGAACGGATCGTCGCCCATATCGCCCGGTCGTTGGATGAAACGCTCGCCCGGCTTGGCGGAACGAAAGAACAGCTGCTCGCCATCGGAATCGGCGCCCCCGGGCCGGTTCAGGAAGAAACAGGAATGCTGTATGAAGCGGTCAATCTAGGATGGCAACACTACCCCTTAAAACGACAGCTCGAAGAAGAGACAGGGCTGCCGGTGGCCGTCGACAATGACGCGAATATCGCCGCCCTCGGCGAAATGTGGAAAGGAGCCGGGGGAGGGGCGCGCCATTTGCTGTTTGTGACGCTCGGCACCGGCGTTGGCGGCGGCGTAATCGCCAACGGGGCCATCGTGCGCGGGACGAACGGCGCCGGTGGAGAAATCGGCCATATGACGATGGTTGCAGACGGCGGTGCGCCGTGCAACTGCGGCAAAACGGGCTGTTTGGAAACGATTGCGTCGGCGACCGGCATTGTGCGGATTGCCGGCGAAAAGCTGGCTGCCAGCGAGCGTCCGAGCGCGCTCCGCGGCGGCGATGTCACCGCCAAAGCTGTGTTTGACGCCGCCAAAACGGGGGATGCGCTCGCGCTTGAGGTTGTTGAGGAGGTGACGCGCTATCTCGGTTTGGCGTTGGCGAATGCGGCTAATGTGACCAATCCGGAGAAAATTGTGATCGGCGGCGGTGTCTCGAAGGCGGGGGCACTGCTCGTTGAGCATGTCGCCGCCCATTTCCGCCGCTATGCTTTTCCGCGTGTCGCCGCCGGAGCGGAGATCGTGCTGGCAACGCTCGGCAATGACGCCGGAGTCATCGGCGGCGCCTGGTTGGCGAAATCGCTCATCGGCGCCTAAACCGCAACGGCTTGCTCCAGCAAGGGAGCAAGCCGTTGTTTTCATTTTTTGGCGCCTGCCGCATATGTTGAAGGTAGAAGAAAGGGAAGGGGAGATGGCGCATGCGCGTCCAAGCATGGCCTGGCGATACGCTTGAAAAATACGGGCAATGGTTTTCAGTGCCGACGGAGTTGATTGTAGACGCCAATCCACATGTCGACAAAGGAAGGCTGCGTCCCGGACAGACAGTCGCTATTCCGGGATATGGCGTCATCGAGTCATGGGAAACACTCTCCCGCAGTCTATCGCTGCCGATCGAGGCGTTGCGGCGGATGCCGGGGGCGATGGCGGTCATTGACGGAACAGCGCCGCTGCCTATGCGGATCGCCGCTCCTGTCGTTCGCAGCGTCCGGCCGTACGATTTTGCCGCTTTGACGGAGGATATTGACGCGATCGTCCGCCATTACCCGTTTGTGCGCCAGCGGACGATCGGATACAGCGTGCTCGGTTTGCCGCTTGTTGAGCTGCAAATCGGCCGCGGCCCGGTGCGCGTCCATATGAACGGATCGTTCCATGCCAACGAATGGATTACAACGGCAGTATTAATGGCGCTCATCGACGACTATGTGCGGGCGCTTGTCAATGACGACATGTTGGCCGGCCGCCGGGTTCTCGAGTATTACCATAAAACGACTCTTTCCGTCGTGCCGATGGTCAATCCCGATGGCGTCAATCTTGTGTTGAACGGTCCTCCCGAGAAGGAGCCGCACCGGAGTGAAGCCATCCGCATTAACGGTGGGGCCGCTGATTTTTCCCAGTGGAAAGCGAACATTCGTGGCATCGACTTAAACAACCAGTTTCCGGCCCGCTGGGAAATTGAACAGGCGCGCAAACCGCCAAAGGGACCGGCGCCGCGTGATTTTCCCGGCTTCGCCCCGCTCACCGAGCCGGAGGCGAAAGCGATGGCAGCGCTGGCTGAAGAAGGGGATTTTGCAATGGTTGTTGCGTTTCATACACAAGGAAAGGAGATTTATTGGGGGTACGAAGGATTGGAGCCGCCAGAAGCGGAGGCGGCCGTCAAGGCGATGGCCGAAGCGAGCGGATACCAAGCGATTCGCTATATTGACAGCCACGCCGGCTACCGCGACTGGTTCATTCAGACATGGCGGCGCAGAGGCTATACGGTCGAACTCGGAGAAGGGGTCAACCCGCTGCCGCTCTCGCAATTTGCGCAAATATACCGCGACAGCCTCGGTTTGTTTTTGGCTGCGCTCGAAATGGCTTGAAGGCGGCGTTTGCGGAGAAATGCCGCATGGGTTGCCAATTGCATCGCAATGCTCTGAAAGGTGTGAAAAAACGCAAGAGGCTCCGTCCGCCTCTTGCGTTTTCAGTGTGTGCCTGTCGGAATGCCGTGGTGCAAAATCGTCATCACTGTAAACCAGCCGAAAACCGCCGCTGTGCCAAGCCCAAATAAAAATCCGAGCACATTTTTCTCGCGCAGCGTGCGGAGCATGCCGTAAAGGGCGAGCAACGTCACGAGCGCAAAAATAATGACTGTACCCATCCGTTTTACCCCCTTGTGAAACAGTATGTACAAGCGAGCTCATTCTTTTTCATTGTAATCTTTTTTTTTTCTTTTGTCGAGGTCTGTTCCGCATTTGCATGTTTCTCTTTCATCGGCGGGAGAAAAACGGTAAAATAAGGATAATGCTGACCATGCTAACGATAAGGAGGAGACGGTGATGGAATGGACGCGCATTCCTGTCGGCCCGATTCAGGCGAACGCCTACTTGTTGTCGGCCGCGGACGGTGCATGTGTCATCATTGACCCTGGAGCGGAAGGAGCAACGATCGTGCGCCGAATTGAAGAAAAGAAATTGACCCCGCTGGCGATTTTGCTGACGCATGCCCATTTTGACCATATCGGCGGCATTTCTGATGTGCTCGCCCGCTGGGATATTCCCGTGTATGTGCATGAAAACGAAAAATCATGGCTGCAAGATCCGGCGCTCAACGGTTCACTTTATTTCGGCGGTCCGGTCGTTGTCCGTTGCGAGCCGACATGCCTTACAGGGCGGACGACGTTGACGATCGGTCCGTTTGTGTTTGACGTGCGGGAAACGCCTGGCCATTCGCCGGGCAGCGTCTCGTATTACTGTGAAGCCGCGCAGCTCGTATTTTCAGGCGATGCGCTGTTTGCCGGCAGCATCGGGCGCACCGATTTGCCGGGCGGCAACCACCAGCAGCTGTTGGCAAGCATTCACCGCAAGCTGTTGACGCTGCCTGAAGAGACGTTGGTTTTGTCCGGGCATGGACCGGAGACGACGATCGGCATGGAAATGGACACCAATCCATTTTTGCACGGGTTTTCTTGATTTCCCGGCAGCCGCCGCACGGCAGGGCTTCCGGAGAGGACATGGAAACAGGCAGACAGGCGTCTGCCTGTGAAGCCTGCAAAATAAAAAACCCCTCTCAGCCGCGCCAAGAAGGGTTTTTGGGGGATGTTCTATCCATAATAATGGGAGGGGATATAGTTAAGCTACTACTGTAATCATATACCATTGTTCTCACTATGTCAATAGTAAAAATAAAAAATTTAAGGAAGGAAACCATCATGGGACAACTGTACGAACAAATTGCCGCGGCGTCGGGAGGGCGGGTGTCATACGCCGATTATATGAACATGGCGCTTTATGACGCACAGGCGGGCTATTATATGCGCGAGCGGACGAAAATCGGCAGGAAGGGAGATTTCATTACGAACAGCTCGTTCGCTGCCGTATTCGGAAAAGCGCTTGCTTCGTTTTTCATTCGGATTGTCGAGCGGGGCGGCCTGCCGCCGGCGATTTGCGAGTGGGGGGGCGGGGATGGACGTTTGGCGCTGGCGATATTGGAAGAATGGGAGAAAAAAAGCCCTGATACATACCGTGAGCTGTCGTATACGATCATCGATCAAAGCCTGTTCCACCGTCAAAGGCAGCGGGAAACGCTTCGCGCGGCTGCCGATAAAGTGGAGCAATATGACAACGTCTCCCGCTGGCTCGCCGAGCGTGGGCCGTTTTCTGGGATCGTATTCAGCAATGAATTTTTTGACGCACTCCCGGTTCATGTGATTGCAAAGGAACAAGGGATTCTTTATGAATGTTTCGTCGCCGCCCGTGACGGTCGGCTCGTCGAGGAAAAGGAGCCGCTTTGCAACTTGGATATTGCTCGCTACTTGGCTGAGCGCGGCCTCTCGCTTGCCGAAGAGCAGCGCTTGGAAGTGCCGCTCGCGGCAAGATCATTTTGGCTTGACATCGGGCCGCAGTTTCGCCAGGCGGTGATGGTGACGATTGATTATGGTTATACGGACGAACAGCTGCGGGCGCCGGCGCGGCGGCACGGCAGCTTGCGGGGTTATTTCCGCCATCGGCTCGTCCCCGACCCGCTTCACCGTCCTGGGGAGATGGATTTGACGGCCCATGTACAGTGGGATGCCATCCGCTTGTACGCCCGGCAGACCGGGTGGGAGGAGGTGGCGTTTCTCCGCCAAGATCGGTTTTTGCTTGCTGCCGGTCTCTTGGACGAATGGGCAGTTTCCAAAAGCGCGGAGTTGTTTGCCCCGCCGAGCCGGGGAGACCGGATGCTTCGCGCGTTGGTCGCCGATGACGGCATCAGCCGTTTTTTCGATGTGCTCATCGGACAAAAAGGCGTGAAGCTTCCCATCCCGGACATTTGGGCGGCGCCGGAATTTTTGCCATAAAGACAAACAGGCAGAGAACGGGCTCTGCCTGTTTTCATTCGCCCATGCCGGGCACCATCATGAACGTCGTCCAGTATGTAAAAGCGGCAAAGAAAATCGTCAAATACGCCCCGAAAATGTAAATGTACATTCGCTCGGTCAGTTTCAAAAAGCCGACGAAAAGGAAAAACACGGTTTGGCCAAAGAAGATGAGCGATGTCGTATGCATATGGCCAAGATAAAACATGACGGCAAAAATGCCAGTCCAAAAAGCCAAGACGCGGAACATGCGGTCCATTATGTATCCCTCCTTTTTGAGCAATCCATTGGTCTTTACTTATTATAATGTACAATGATTGTGAATGTAAATAACGCTTTCGGACAAGGTGAAAGAAAAAAAGCGGGCGGATCGCACCGCCCGTGTAAAACGAAAAGGGGCCGCCGTCACGGGCGAATGGCGATGCGGTAAGCGCAGCGGCGGCTGCCGTTCATCATATTTTCTGTTTCCGCTACTTTCGCATCGGCAAACAACGCTTCCACCATTCCTTCTAAAAAGGCATGATGCAGGTTGCAAACGACATCAGGCTGCTGTGCGGCGATTTCTTTGAACGGGCAGTTGAAAATGTCGAGGCAAAGCACGCCTTTGTCTTCCTCATAGCGAAATTGCGGCAGAAATCCGGCCGCTTCCGCTGCTTCTTCCATGATGCGGATCTTTTCCTCGAGGGCAAGCGCGCCCGTTGAACCGTTATGCGGCAGGCGTTTGGCGACGAGTTCATAGCCAAACTGTTTTCCTGTTTCGCGAAGCGCTTCCTGCCCGACCGCGCCGAGTTGAGCCATCGTCTGAATGGCGATGCGGGCGAGAAGCTGGTAGTCACGGAACGGAAAATACAAACCGACGACTTCGTCAGACAGCCGGTACAGCCGGCTCGGCCGTCCGCCTT
The DNA here is from genome assembly GCF_001414205.1 of Geobacillus sp. Sah69. Taxonomy (NCBI): domain Bacteria; kingdom Bacillati; phylum Bacillota; class Bacilli; order Caryophanales; family Anoxybacillaceae; genus Geobacillus; species Geobacillus sp. Sah69. The sequence continues at coordinate 156,834 of NZ_LLKS01000019.1, forward strand.
TTCCTGTCTTTTGTGTATCCGATACGACCATGCGGATATCTTCGAGCTTCGTTAAATGGAGGCGGGCGACGTTCGGATGAATATGAAACTTTTCCGCGATTTCCTGCACCGAAACTTCGCGATGAACTTTGGCCATGTATTCGTAAATATGGAATCTTGTCCGGTCGGATAGCACATTTGTAATTTTTAACGTTTGTTCCATGACGGTTCCCTCCTAAATCAATCATTGATATAGTCATTATAAGGAAATTGGCCAAGGCAAGGAATGATTTTTGTCACTATTGGCAGCGGCTGAAGGAAAATTCAAAAAATGTTCACGGAACATTTTTTTCGACAGCAGCAGGAAAACGCTCCATACCTGTCGAAATAAAAAGCAGCTTGTCGAAAGGAGGGAATGTGCGCTGAATGGGATTGAACAAGTAGCGGACCGTCTCCTCGCCGAAGCGGTGCAACGCCGCGCTTCCGACCTTCACCTCATCCCGCGCCGCCATGATGCGGTTGTCCGCCTCCGCCTTGACGGCATGCTCGTCGATGCCGGCACGCTCCCAAAAGAAACCGCTGAACGCGTCATTGTCCACTTCAAGTTTTTGGCGGGAATGGATATTGGAGAACGCCGCCGTCCGCAAAGCGGCGCGATGGAAGTGAATGAGTCCGGCGAGACGGTGCATTTGCGCTTGTCAACATTGCCGACGCTGTATGATGAAAGCCTCGTCATCCGCCTCTTGCCACAGTCTTTTTCGCTGCCGCTTCGTAAATTATCCTTATTTTCCCGCTCCACCGTGCTTCTGTTTTCCTTTATACAACAGCCGCAAGGGCTCGTCCTGCTGACCGGTCCAACCGGATCGGGAAAGACGACGACGTTGTACACGCTTCTTGACGTATGCCAAGCGGAAAGGCAGCGCAACATCATTACGCTCGAAGACCCGGTTGAAAAACGGAACGATCGGTTTTTGCAAGTGCAAATCAATGAAAAAGCGGGCGTTACTTATGCCGCCAGCTTAAAAGCCGCGCTCCGTCATGATCCGGATGTCTTGATGGTCGGCGAGATCCGCGACCATGATACGGCGGCGATTGCGGTCCAATCGTCGTTGACGGGGCATTTGGTCGTCTCAACGATGCATGCCGCTGACGCCGTCGGCGCGGTGCACCGGCTCCGTGAATTCGGCATACCGCCAGGCGACCTGGCTGAAACGCTGCTAGCCGTTTCGGCCCAGCGGCTCGTCGAGCTGTGCTGCCCGCTGTGCGGCGACGACTGCCATCCGTCATGCCGCCGCCTTGGGCGCAGCCGACGCGCCGCCGTTCACGAACTGTTGTATGGGCCGGCGCTTCTTGACACCATCCATTCGCCGGCGGGCGGACAGCGGCGGCGCCACGTAACATTGGCGCGCTTGATCCGCAAAGGAATCGCCCTCGGCTATTTGCCGGCACGGGCGCTTGAGCTGGCCGGAGGGGGATGAGGATGAAGAGGAAACGATGGCCGCTCGCTGAACAGTCGCTGTTTTTTGTACGGCTCGGCCGGCTGCTCGAGCGCGGCTACCCGCTCGGGCAAGCGCTTGAATTTTTGGCCATTCAGGCGCCGGCAAAGCGCCGTCCGGAGTTTGAGCGCTGCTTGCAGCAGCTGCGGGCCGGCCTGCCGGTGTCTGCGGCGGTCGAAGCGCTGTCTGTTGACCGTTCGGCTGTCAGTTTGCTCTTTTTTGCCGAACGGCATGGCGACTTGCCGCGCGGCATGGCGGAAGCCGGCGCGGCGCTTGCACAAAAAGCGCGTTTTGGCGAACAGCTGCGCCGGTTGGGCCGCTACCCGCTTTTTCTCCTCATTTTGCTCGCCGTTATGCTTGTTGGCATGGAGCGGTGGCTGCTTCCGCAATTCGAGCGGGCGGCGGCAACGTTATCTTCTGGAAATCAGTCCGTCTCTTTGCTTATGTCTCTCATTGCCCATGTCCCCATGGCGTTGGGCGTGATCGCTCTTCTCGCCGCCTTCTCCGCCTTGTTTTACTTCGGTTGTTTCCGCCGCTGGCCGGTCGCCCGCCAGCTTCACTTCGCCTTGTACATCCCGTGGTGCGCTTCATTTGTAAGGATGTTTGCCACATGTGTCATGGCTCGCCAACTCGGTTGCCTGCTGCAAGCGGGTTTGTCGGTTTATGAGGCGCTCGAAGTGTTTAGCGAGCCTGCCTCTGGGCCGTTTCTGCAAGTGGAAGGCCGGCGTATCCGCGATGGGCTCGTAGGCGGCATGGCGCTCGATGTCCTTGTCGGCGCCGCCCGCTATTATGAGCCGGAGCTGGCGCTTGTCATCCGCCACGGCCAGTCGAACGGCGAACTTGGCAAGGAGCTTGAACATTACGGCGAGTTTTTGCTGCAGATGATCGAAAAACGGGCCGAGGCTGCGCTGAAGCTCGTGCAGCCGCTTTTGCTGTCGGTTGTCGGGGCGCTGATTGTCGGCATGTATTTGGCCATTTTGCTGCCAATGTTTTCGATGTTGAACAGCTTGTAAAACAAGCGATAACTACATTTGTCGAGCGAGGAGGAATAGTTGTGAACCAAAAAGGGTTTACGCTCATTGAAATGTTGATCGTCCTGATGGTCATTTCCGTGCTGCTGCTCATTGCGATTCCGAACATTGCGAAACATAACAGCATGATTAACGAAAAAGGGTGCGAAGCGTTTCTGAACACCGTGCAGGCGCAAGTGAAGGCATACGAGATGGAACATAACAAAATTCCGACCGTTCAGGAGCTGCTTGCTGGCCGCTACATTAAATCGGGCAAGTGCCCGAACGGCCACGCGATTCAAATTAGCGAGAGCGGCGATGTGAGCGAAAGTGGCTCGTAACGGCGGATTTACGCTGCTTGAAATGCTGGTCGTTTTATCGGTCGTCCTTTTGCTGTCGGTGTTGGCTGTTCCGGCGTTCGGCGGGGCGGTGCGCCAGCAGGAGGAAGCGCATATGCTGGCCGTGCTGCGCGCCGACTTGTACAGCGCGCAGCAGCACGCCATCGCCCATCGGAGGAAGGTGTCCGTCTTTTTCAGCAATGGACGCGGTGAGTATAGGGCGGTCGAAGGAGGAAGCGGCCGGACGGTCGTCGTCCGCTCGCTTCCTGCGCCTTGGCGGTTTCAGCTCGGCACGCTCCGTAATCCGCTCATCTTTACCGATAATGGCAATATCGAGCAAGCGGGAACTGTTTGGGTGAAAAGCGGCCGGGGCAGCTACAAGGTGACGTTTTTGCTCGGGAAGGGGCGGTTTTATGTGCAAAAAATGTAGCCGCGGATTTTTGCTCATGGAAGCGTTGTTCGCGTTGGCGCTGTTATGGACGGCGGCCGCCGTTTTTCTGCCTATGTTGATGCAAATGGAGCTTGAACGGAACAACCTCGCTCTTGAAGAACAAGCGCAGCGGCTGCTGGCCATTGCGCTGTATGAGGAGCCGCTTGTTGGTGAAACGAAGGCATCGATTGGGCGGACGGTGTTTCGGCTTCGGGCGTATGAGGAAGGAGGGCGGATGTGGAAAGTATGTGTGCGTTGGAACGATTATGCCGGCCGCGAAAAGGAGCAGTGCGGGTACAGCAAGCGATAGGAAGTAAGGAAGGCGGGTTTGCATTGCTTGAGGCATTGATGGCCTTGGCTGTTGCTTTAGCGGTGGCCGCGGTCATCCCGGCGCTGCTTGCTGTCCGCCCGCTCGCCGCAGAGCCGAGCGACGGGTTTGCGCGTTTGGAATGGAGGCTGTTTTTGCAGCAGCTGCAAATCGAGTTGAATGAAGCGAAAAAATGGTCGACGGATGGCCGTGTGCTGTACTTACACAAATGGAATGGCGAGACGGTCAGTTTCTCGTTGGTTGCACCAAAAGCGGAACTGATTCGTCAAGTGAACGGAGCAGGCTACGAGACGGCGCTCCGCCATGTGCGGGCGGTGTCCTATCGCATCGGCGCCCATGGCTTGTTTTTGCAAGTGACAGCCGATGACGGCAAGGTGTGCGACGCGTTTGTGGCGCGGATGTTTTAGGCAAGGCGGCGCTAAGCCTGGAACGAGGCGAGCGCATCATTGAGGCTTTATGGCCTCATGCTTTGCGCGGTGTCGGCAAGGAGGAAAAGACGCAAGGGGGGAGGACAAATGGGCCGCCAAGATGGGGTGATTTTCCCGCTTGTCGCGGTTGTCGCGTTGCTGCTAGCGTTTTTTATGACGAATGCCGCACTTTTATACGAGGCGGAGCAGCAGGCGGCGCACGCCGTCCGGCAGGCGGCTGAGGCGGACGAGCTCGTGCAAATGGCGGTGTTTGATGTAAAGGAACAAATTGCAGCAACGGCTGCTGTGACAACGAAACAGGAAGGAAAGTGGACGTATCCGCGCGGGGAGGCGGTCTGCCGGTGGCAAAAGGAAACGGAGGCGAGCGTCCGGGTTTTCTTGACGGTTCGCTCGGCGGCCGGACTGCAGCGGACGGTCGCCTTCACCGTTGCCCTTCCATCGCTCGATATTACGGAATGGACGGAGCAAAACGGGTGAACTGCTCCGCCGGCCGAAATTCATCTCCCGCCTACTCATCGGGCTGTGCCATTTACGTTTCTTGAGGAGGGGACTTCTTTCGGAAAACGGTTAAAAAAGGAAAGATGAGGAAAAACTAAAAGAAAAAAGGGGGGGCTTCGATGGCAGTCAACGACTATGTCAAATTTGTCACCCAGCGGTTCGTCACGTATATGGATATGCCAAAAGAGGAGCGGGCGCGGCGGCGGAGCGCGCGCAAACAAGAGCGGCCGCCGCTCTCTTACCGCTTGTTCGGCATCGTGCCGCTTTCACTCCGTTTGTTGTTTCGGCGCCGCCCGTAATGGGCGCCCGCTGGCTTGCAGCCGGCGGGCGTTTTTGATGGAGAGGGATGGCGGAATCCGCGCCGGGCTCAGGCTGCAGGCTTTCCGCACGGCAGCTCACGATGTGCGAGGCAGCAAGTAAAACAGCCCGCCGTTAATGACGGAAACGGTGATGCGCGGCTTGTACTGTTTTTCAAGCGCTTCTTTCTCGATATAATAACACTCCGGCTTTTCTTCCGCCTCTTTGTAAAACTCATCAAGCAAAGCTAAATCGTCGGCCCAGCGCCGGCGCGCTTCCTCGGCCCATGCATGATCGTCGGCGGCAATGCGGCCGCGGATATATTGCTCGAGGCGGGCGATGCCACTTGGCGGCTTAATGAGCGGCGAAATTGTAAAACAATAGTCCGGGATTTTCGGCGTCAGCCGGCGCGCGCGGAGCCGCTCGTGGAACGATTCGATGATCGTGCCGCTGATGAGATGAAGGCCGAGAGAGACGACGGCGTCTTTTTTTCGGTCGCATTCGTAGGAAATGACAACGTTCATCCCAAGCCATGGATGAAGGGCGGCATGGCCGGCGAGCGGGGCGTCCGGCTCTTCGTACAAACGAATGAAGCTGCCGCGTTTTTGCGCCGAGCGGAACAGCTGGTGTAGCCGCGGCGCCCCGAAATGAAGCCGGTCGCCTTTCAGCTTTTCCGTCCGTTCGCTTGGGCGGGTAATCAGTGTGAGCTGCATCGGCTGCGGGACGCCGCCCGTCCGTTCGATGTAATGCCAGTAAAACGGCCGGTTCATCAGCTCTTTATCCATTTCTGGCGTCAGCTGGACCGTCATATAGTCGTCATTCGCTTCCAACAACGTGCACCCGTTGGCGGCAAAATAACGCTCCACAAAACGACGGATTTCATGTTGCTGCATGCCGTTTGCCTCCTTCCTTTCCGAGCTGCTCCGCCAGCTCGATCATCGCGATGATGTTTTCCATTTTGATTTTCATCTCCCCTTCGCTCCGTGAATGAACGAAGGCGTCTTCGAAGTAGCGTTCCAAGTTGGCGAGGTTCATTTTCGCCAAAATGTCGTCCAGCTCGCCGACTACCCGCTCGAACAAGCGGATTTTCTCATAGAGAAGCGTTAAAATATGCTCTTCGACCGTCTGTTTGACGGCGAAGTTGTAAATGTAAACGTCATCTGTCTGCCCGAGGCGATGGACGCGGCCGATCCGCTGCTCAAGGCGCATCGGGTTCCACGGCAAGTCGTAGTTGATGACATAGCGGCAAAATTGCAAGTTGATGCCCTCGCCGCCCGCTTCGGTGGCGATGAACACTTGGGCGTGGTGTTTAAACAGTTCCTGCATCCAGTCTTTTTTGCCGCGCCGGAAGCCGCCGCGAAACGGGACGGATGAAATGCCGTGCTGTTTTAAAAACCATTGCAAATACAGCTGTGTCGCCCGGTATTCCGTAAAAATAATCACCTTATCGTTAATGGAGCGGATCAGTTCAAGCGCTTTTTCCGCCTTTGAATTCGTCGTGACGGCGTTGATTTTTTCCAGCACCTGCTCAAGCGCTTCAGGAATGGCTCCTTCGCATTTCTCCATCATATTTTTTATGGTTAAAAACAGCGCTTCACGGCTGCTGCACGCCTCGCGAAGCAGCGTAATGAGCGAAAACGAACCGGCGAACGGCTCATGGCGGAGTGCCCTCACTGCTTCGTACAGTTCGCGCTCTTCATCCGTAAACTCGATCAACACCGGCTCGACATGGCGCTTCGACCATTCGATCGGTGTATCGGCGCGGCGGTTGCGGATCATTACTTTGTTGACGAGCGCTTTTAAATGCTCGTTCACCTGCACCGCCCTTGTTTTGCCGTATGTTTTGGCAAACTGCTCGGCGTTGCCTAAATGGCCGGGCTTCAAAAGTGAGACGAGGTTGAAGATTTCCTCAATCCGGTTTTGAATCGGCGTCGCCGTCAGCAACAAACAAAACTTCTTTTTTAAATTTTGCACAAACTCGTAGTTTTTCGTTTTGTTGTTTTTCAGTTTGTGCGCCTCGTCGATGATGATCATATCGTATGGCTGTTCGTAAATGATGGAGCGGTGCGGCTCCTTTTTCGCTGTATCGATCGAAGAAACCACAATGTCGCACTGTTCCCAGACGTAGCTCTTTTTTTGCTGGACGGCCGGGATGAAAAACTTTTCGTTCAATTCTTTCACCCATTGTGAAACAAGGGAGGCGGGAACGAGAATGAGCGCTTTTTTCACAAGGCCGCGAATCATATACTCTTTTAGGACGAGCCCGGCTTCAATCGTTTTGCCAAGTCCGACTTCATCGGCCAAAATCGCTTTGCCGTTCATCTCTTCAACGACGCGGCGCGCCACTTCGAGCTGGTGCGGGAGGATCGTCAAATGCGGCAAGTGCTTAGGCGCCTGCAGGCCGTCAAATTCCGGCACGCTTAAATGATGGGCCGCCTCTAACGCCAGCTCATACATTTCCCAGCTTGCCCACGGCCCGTCTTTTTCAATGCGCTCAAGAAATTCCTTTTTCCACGTCTCGTCCATTTCGATCGCAATGTTCATGTCCATCCCCTTCCCTTTTGACGAATGTTTATTCCGTAAAAATCCTCTTTGTTAGACAAAACAAGAACATTTTGATGGCTAATTTCTATAAAAGTTCGATCATTTCCTATTGCCCTTTTTGAGTGGTTAATGGTAGTATAAATTTAGAACATTCGCATGAATAGCGGTCAAGGGCGTTTCTTAGTATGCCCGCTTTGGAAAATTTTATTGATCGGCGGATGACGGCAAGGGGAGAGACTACGGAATGTAGCGCCGAAGGAGCAAGCGGAAACGCGAATCTCTCAGGCAAAAAGACTCTTGCTTGACGCAGCTCTGGAGAGCGCCTGCCTATCGGCGGGCCACCCAAGGGGAAACCGTCGGAACCTCGCTGCCGCCAAGGCGCAGGCAAGCGGCTGACGGGAAACTTTCAGGTGCCAGGACAGAGCCTCTCTTTTTCGCAAAGGGGGGAGTCTGTCCTTTTTTGCGTTATGCATTTCGATGAGGGAGGGAATCGCCTTGTTAAAGCGCACGCCGCTATTTCCGGTATACGCCCGTTACAACGCCAAAACAGTCGAATTTGGCGGCTGGGAAATGCCGGTGCAGTTTTCAAGCATCAAGGAAGAGCATGAAGCGGTAAGGACGCGCGCCGGACTGTTTGACGTCTCCCACATGGGGGAAATTGCGGTCCGCGGCCGCGGAAGCCTTGCCTTTTTGCAAAAACTGATGACGAACGATGTCGCCAAGCTTCGTCCAGGGCGGGCGCAATACACGCTCATGTGCAACGAAGATGGCGGCACGGTCGATGATTTGCTTATTTATCAAAAAGGAGAGAGCGACTATTTGCTTGTCGTCAACGCCGCCAATACGGAAAAAGATTTTGCCTGGCTGAATGAGCACATCGATGCGGATGTCGAGCTTGACAACGTTTCAGCGCAAACGGCGCAGCTTGCTCTGCAAGGACCAGCGGCCGAACGCGTGCTGCAAAAATTAACCAATCTGGATTTGCCGGCGATGCGTCCGTTTTCGTTCCAAGACAATGTGGAAGTGGCCGGCGTAAAGGCGCTCGTCTCGCGCACCGGCTATACGGGCGAAGACGGGTTCGAGATCTATTGCCAGGCAGAGGATGCCATCACGTTATGGGAGGCCATTTTAACAGCCGGGGCCGAAGACGGCGTCCTCCCATGCGGACTGGGAGCGCGCGATACGCTCCGGTTTGAGGCGTGTCTGCCGCTTTACGGCCAAGAATTGTCCGAAACGATCTCCCCGCTTGAAGCCGGGCTCGGGTTTGCCGTCAAAACGGAAAAAGAATCGCCGTTTATCGGCCAGGCCGCGTTAAAGCGGCAAAAAGAAGCCGGACCGCCGCGGCAGCTTGTCGGCATCGAGATGATGGACCGCGGCATTCCGCGCCATGGCTACCGGGTATTTGCCGGGAGCGCTGAAGTCGGATTCATTACGACCGGCACGCAGTCGCCGACGCTGAAGAAAAACATCGGGTTGGCGCTCGTGACAGCGGATGTTGCCGCAGCCGGTCAGGTCGTGGAGGTGGACATTCGCGGCAAGCGCTTGAAGGCGAAGATTGTACCGATCCCTTTTTACAAGCGGACGAAGTCATAAGCAAGAAGTCATAAGCAAGGAGGAAAATACGGTGCTCCATCGTTATTTGCCGATGACGGAAGAAGACAAGCAGGAAATGTTGCGAACGATCGGCGTTGCATCCATTGATGAGCTGTTCGCCGACATTCCAGAACAAGTGCGTTTTCGCGGCGAGTTGAACGTGAAACCGGCGAAGTCGGAGCCGGAGCTATGGAAAGAGTTAAGCGCGTTAGCGGACAAAAACGCCAACGCCAAGCAATATGTTTCCTTTTTAGGAGCGGGCGTGTATGACCACTATATTCCGGCCGTGGTCGACCACGTCCTGTCGCGCTCCGAATTTTATACGGCGTATACGCCGTACCAGCCGGAGATTTCCCAAGGCGAACTGCAAGCCATTTTTGAGTTCCAAACGATGGTATGCGAGCTGACAGGCATGGATGTCGCCAATTCGTCGATGTACGACGGCGGCACGGCGCTCGCGGAAGCGGTGCTGCTTGCTGCCGCTCATACGAAGCGGACGAAAGTGCTTATTTCCGCGGCCGTTCACCCGCAATACCGCGATGTCGTGCGCACGTATGCGAAAGGGCAGAGATTAGAGGTAAAAGAAATTGCGTACGACGGCGGTGTTACCGATCTTCAAGCGCTTGAAGCGGAAATGGGGGATGACGTGGCGTGTGTGGTCGTCCAATACCCGAACTTCTTCGGGCAAATCGAGCCGCTCAAGGCGATGGAGCCGCTCGTCCATGAAAAGAAAAGCCTGTTCATTGTCGCGAGCAATCCGCTTGCCCTTGGCATTTTGACCCCGCCCGGCGCATTGGGGGCGGACATCGTCGTCGGCGATATGCAGCCGTTTGGCATCCCGATGCAGTTCGGCGGCCCACATTGCGGGTATTTCGCTGTCAAAGCGCCGCTGATGCGGAAAATTCCAGGCCGGCTCGTCGGGCAAACGAAAGATGAAGACGGGCGCCGCGGGTTTGTGTTGACGCTGCAGGCGCGCGAGCAGCATATCCGCCGCGATAAAGCGACATCCAATATTTGCTCGAACCAGGCGCTGAATGCCCTCGCCGCCTCGGTGGCGCTCTCGGCGCTCGGAAAACGGGGCGTAAAAGAGATGGCGACGATGAACATGCAAAAGGCGCATTATGCGAAACAGGCATTCGAACAGCACGGGGTTGTGTCGCCGTTTGCCGGTCCATTTTTCAATGAATTCGTCATCCGGCTCAACCGTCCGGTTTCTGAGGTGAACGCCCGCCTGCTCGAAAAGGGGATCATCGGCGGCTACGACCTTGGCGGTGATTATCCGGAACTTTCCAATCATATGCTTGTTGCTGTCACCGAACTGCGCACGAAAGAAGAAATCGATCGGTTCGTCAATGAATTGGGGGATTGCCATGCATAACGATCAACCGCTTATTTTCGAACGAAGCAAGCCGGGACGGATCGCCTACAGCCTGCCGGCGCTCGATGTTCCGGCTGTCGATGTCAGCGAGCTTGTGCCGCCCGATTATTTGCGTTCTGAAGAACCGGAGCTGCCGGAAGTATCGGAGCTCGATTTGATGCGCCATTACACGGCGCTTTCCAAGCGAAACCACGGCGTTGATTCCGGGTTTTACCCGCTTGGATCGTGCACGATGAAATACAATCCGAAAATCAATGAAAACGTCGCCCGTCTCGCCGGGTTTGCCCACATCCACCCGCTGCAGCCGGAAGAAACGGTGCAAGGGGCGCTTGAGTTGATGTACGACTTGCAGGAGCATTTAAAAGAAATCACGGGCATGGATGCGGTCACCTTGCAGCCGGCCGCCGGCGCCCATGGCGAGTGGACCGGGCTCATGATGATCCGCGCTTACCATGAGGCCAACGGCGATTTCAACCGGACGAAGGTAATCGTCCCGGATTCGGCGCACGGTACGAATCCGGCGTCGGCAACCGTTGCGGGGTTTGAGACAGTGACGGTCAAATCGACTGCCGCCGGCCTTGTTGATTTGGAGGATTTGCGGCGCGTCGTCGGCCCTGACACAGCGGCGCTCATGCTCACGAACCCGAACACGCTCGGGCTGTTTGAAGAGCAAATCGTCGAAATGGCGGAAATCGTCCATGCAGCGGGCGGCAAGCTGTACTATGACGGCGCGAACTTAAACGCCATCCTCGGCAAGGCGCGCCCCGGCGATATGGGCTTTGACGTCGTCCATTTGAACTTGCATAAAACGTTCACCGGCCCGCACGGCGGCGGAGGGCCAGGATCGGGCCCGGTCGGGGTGAAAGCTGACCTTGTGCCGTTTTTGCCGAAACCGGTCATCGCCAAAGGGGAAAACGGCCGTTGCTACCTTGACTACGACCGTCCACAGTCAATCGGCCGCGTCAAGCCGTTTTACGGCAATTTCGGCATCAACGTCCGGGCGTACACGTACATCCGCTCGATGGGGTCGGACGGTTTGAAAGCGGTGAGCGAATACGCCGTTTTAAACGCCAACTATATGATGCGCCGTCTTGCCGAGTATTACGATTTGCCGTATGACCGCCATTGCAAGCATGAGTTTGTCTTATCCGGCAAGCGGCAAAAGAAACTTGGCGTCAGAACGCTTGACATTGCGAAACGGCTGCTTGATTTCGGCTTCCATCCGCCGACCATTTACTTCCCGCTCATCGTCGAAGAGTGCATGATGATTGAGCCGACCGAGACGGAGTCAAAAGAAACGCTTGATGCGTTCATCGATGCGATGATTCAAATTGCCAAGGAAGCGGAAGAAACTCCGGAAATCGTTCAAGAAGCGCCGCATACGACGGTCGTCAAGCGGCTTGATGAAACGACCGCAGCGCGCAAGCCGATTTTGCGCTATCAAAAGCCGACAAACTGATCCGTGATACCGACAAACGGCTCGCCCGACAGTGGGCGGGCCGTTTCGTTTGGGGACAGCTGCATTGTTATGGCGGCATTGACAGAAAAGTCTAGTTAGTTTATTATATAAACTAATAACAATGGCTGATCCATCATTCGCGGTGCATACTAAAAGTCATGACGAAAAGGATGACCGAAAACATGAGGACAGGGAACATCACTCTTGTCAAAAAAATGAATAAACAGCTCGTCCTGAAATTGATCCGCGACCAACACCCGATTTCACGCGCCGATATTGCGAAAACGACCGGACTGAATAAAGCGACGGTTTCAGCGCTCGTCGATGAGCTGATCGCCGAGCATTTCGTCCATGAAAGCGGAATCGGCGAGTCAACCGGCGGGCGCCGGCCGCTCATGCTTCGCTTCAACGCCGACGCCGGCTCGCTTATCGGCGTTGAGCTGGGGGTGAACTATTTGTATGCCGTGTTGACCAATTTAAACGCGGACATTCTTTGGGAGCAACGGCGTTCGTTCCGCCCGTCTGAAGGGCAGGAGGCGATCATCGGCGAAATGATGGAGCTCATCGAGGCGGCCATCCGCCGGGCGCCGGCGACGCCGTACGGTGTGATGGGAATCGGCATCGGGGTGCCGGGCGTTGTCCATACGGAAAGCGGGACGGTGATTTTTGCGCCGAACTTGCGTTTGGGCGATGTGGCGTTGGCATCGGCCTTGCAAAAGCGATGGCCGCAATATCCGGTTATTGTGGAAAACGAGGCGAAACTGGCGGCGCTTGGCGAAAAATGGTTCGGCGCCGGCAACGAGTTCGCCCACTTTGTTTACATCAGCGCCGGAATCGGCATTGGCGCCGGCGTCGTTCTTCACCATCAGCTCTATCGGGGTGTCAGCGGCCTAGCTGGTGAAATCGGTCATCATACGATCGATGTCAACGGCATTCGCTGCAGCTGCGGCAACATCGGCTGCTGGGAAATGTATGCGTCGGAAAAATACATTGAGCGCCGTTTGGCTGAAGAAGGGCGTTCCGAATGGCTCGATGAACGCTTTTCCATCGCTGCGATGGCGTTGGCAGCAGAAAGCGATGAACAGCTGGCGCGCATTTTGGCGGAAACGGGGCGTTATCTCGGCATCGGACTGTTGCAGGTGATCTACGCGTACAATCCGGAGGCGATCATTATCGGCGGCCCGCTGGCCCAAGCGGGCGAGTATGTGATCGGTCCGGCGCGCCAAGAAGTGAGAAAGCGAATTCTCGTCAAAAAAGAAAGCGAGCCGTCCATCATCTCCTCCAAGCTGAAAGAGAAAAGCTGCGCCATCGGCGCGGCTGCTTCGGTGCTTGAGGCGGTCGTCCTGCCGCCGGAATTTGCGGCGGTCTAGCGCATGCGAAAAGAGGCGCCTGCCTGTTTGGGCAGAGCGCCTTTTTGGTTAACGGGCTACGCTTTTTTCTTCACTTTCCCGGTCCACGTTTTAAATCCGCCTTTTAAATGGTACAAATCGCGATACCCTTTCCGGTAAAGCATTTGCGCGGCTCGCCCGCTGCGCAGTCCGTTTTGGCAATATAAATAAATCGGCTGGTCTTTGCGCAATTCTTTCATGCGCATGCGCAGTTGGGTCAGCGGGATGTTGCGCGCCCCTAAAATATGTCCAGCCGCAAACTCGTCCGGTTCGCGGACGTCGACGAGTTGCGCTTTTCGATAACCGGCGCGGAACTCTTCCTCTGTCAATGCTTTGACAATTCTCTTCTGCCAGAAGTACGTAATGACGGAATACACGATGATTGCGCCGAGAATAATGAGCAATGCTTCCACCCGTCATGCCTCCTTTCGCTTCGTCTGCTATTTCCTATTATATAAAGTCGCCGCCGGGAAGCAAAGAGGTTTTCGCAATGCCATTTTTCTTTCCTTCACCGGCGTTGTTTGCTAAACTAATAAAGGCGGCCAAAAGCGTCCCGCCCCTTGGCGGTGGTGGACAAGCCGCCGCAGCGTTTAGAGTATGGAACAATAGAGAAGGTGGAACGATGGCAAAAGAAGTATGGCGCTTTATCGATTCCGGCTATTGCCCGCCGGCGTTCAATATGGCGCTCGATGAGGCGCTTCTCGATTGGCACAGCGAAGGAAAAATTCCGCCGACGATCCGCTTTTACGGCTGGAATCCGCCGACGTTGTCGATCGGCTATTTTCAAAAAGTGGAGAAAGAAATTGATTTAGACGCGGTCAAACGGCACGGCCTCGGCTTTGTCCGTCGGCCGACCGGCGGGCGCGGCGTCCTGCACGATAAAGAATTGACATACAGCGTCATCGTCTCCGAGTCGCACCCGGCGATGCCGAAGACGGTGACAGAAGCATACCGCGTCATCTCCCAGGGCATTTTGGAAGGATTTCGCTTCCTTGGGCTTGACGCGTATTTCGCCGTGCCGAAAACAGAAGAAGAAAAAGCGGATTTGCGCAGCCCGCGCTCGGCTGTTTGCTTTGACGCACCGTCGTGGTACGAACTTGTCGTTGAGGGGCGGAAAATCGCCGGCAGTGCGCAAACGCGGCAAAAAGGCGTCATTTTGCAGCATGGTTCGATTTTGCTCGATTTGGACGAAGACTTGCTGTTCAGCTTGTTTAAATATCCAAACGAGCGGGTGAAAGAGCGTCTGCAGCGCGATTTTAAAAAGAAAGCCGTCGCGATCAATGAGTTGACGAGCCGCACGGTGACGATCGAGGAAGCGAAAGAGGCGTTTTACAAAGGATTTAAAAAAGGATTGAACATCGTATTGGAACCGTACACGCTCACCGCCGAAGAGTTGGCGTACGTTGAAGAGCTGGCGCGGACGAAATACGAAAGCGATGAATGGAACTTTAAGCGTTAGGCGGCAATATGGAACATCGCTCCTGTTTTGGCAAAAACGGCATGGCTGGTCCGTTTTTCGCCGTTTTTTGTCTTTTTTTGCTTGACAAAAACGAAATGATTTGTTCTAAATAACAATATATAGTATGATTTTCGTAAAAATCATACTATATATTGTTTTTTTCTGTTTGATATGGTAAGGTAGAGAAGACAGGGCAACATTGGCAAAAACATGAGAGATTATATAATTATATAAAAGAGGAGAGATAGGAGAATGACGGTGGCGTCGTCCGAAAAAATGAAAATCAATATTGACAAGCTGAACGAGGATATCCGCCTATTTCCGCAAGTGCATCCGATTACGCCGGATATGCACATCACCCATAAAGGCGTATCCCGTTTGGTCATGTTGGACCGTTATTCGTTTAAGGATACGGAAAAGCTGACGCTCACACCGGGCGATTTCGTTGTGTTGACGATCAAGGAGGACCCGAAATTCCCAGCCCGCGGTCTCGGTTTTATCGTCGATATTGACTGGGAGGCGAAAAAAGCGCGCGTGTTGATTGAAGACGAATACCGGCACGTGCTCGAAGGCGAGGAGGCGGAAACCGGCATTGTCCTTCGATCGCTCGACATTATCGACAAGCCGCTCGAGATTTTCTATGAGCAAATCGCCAAGCGCAATGCGACCGGGCTGGCGGCGGTGGAAAAGACCGAAGAAAAGCGGAAAGAGTGGTTCGAAAAGTTTTATCAAGAGCTCGCCAGCTTGAATTTTGTTCCGGCCGGCCGCGTGTTGTACGGGGCGGGTTCAGGCAAGGAAGTGACGTATTTCAACTGCTATGTGATGCCGTTTGTGAAAGATTCGCGCGAAGGCATTTCCGAACATCGGAAGCAGGTGATGGAAATTATGAGCCGCGGCGGCGGCGTTGGGACGAACGGCTCGACATTGCGGCCGCGCCATACGCTTGCGCGCGGGGTGAACGGCAAATCGTCCGGGTCGGTCTCATGGCTTGACGACATTGCGAAGCTGACCCACCTTGTTGAGCAAGGTGGCTCCCGCCGCGGCGCCCAAATGATTATGCTGGCCGACTGGCACCCGGACATTATCGAATTCATCGTCTCGAAAATGCAAAACCCGCGCATTTTGCGCTACCTGCTTGAAAATATGGAAGACGAGGGCATCAAAAAAGCAGCGCGCGACAAACTGAAATTCACGCCGCTCACCGAGCGGGAGCGGACGATGTACGAAGCGATCGTCCGGTACAAAAACGCGCCTGACTACGGCGGCTTCACAGAGGAAATTATCAAAGATGCCGAAGAAAAACTGCGCACCGGCGGTACATACACGGTGCACAACCCGGACTTTTTGACCGGTGCGAACATTTCCGTCTGCTTGACGAAAGAATTCATGGAAGCGGTCGAAAAGGACGAAGAATACGCGTTGCGCTTCCCGGACGTAGAAACGTATTCTGAAGAAGAAATGCGCATTTACAATGAAAAATGGCATGAAGTCGGCGATGTGCGCGAATGGGAACAAATGGGCTACCGCGTCCGCGTCTACCGGAAAATCCGCGCCCGCGAGCTTTGGAAGTTGATCAACATTTGTGCGACGTATTCAGCCGAGCCGGGCATTTTCTTCATCGACAATGCCAATGAAATGACGAACGCTCGCGCGTACGGACAAAAAGTCGTGGCGACCAATCCGTGCGGGGAACAGCCCCTTGCGCCATATTCGGTCTGCAACTTGGCCGCCATTAACTTGGCGAACATGGTGGACAAAGAGCGGAAAGTCGTGGACTATGAAAAACTGAAGCGTACGGTTGAAATCGGGGTGCGGATGCAAGACAACGTCATTGATGCTACGCCATACTTCCTTGAGGAAAACAAAAAACAGGCGCTCGGCGAGCGCCGCATCGGCCTTGGCGTCATGGGGCTTGCCGACTTGCTCATTTACTGCGAAAAAGCGTACGGCTCCGAGGAAGGAAATCAACTTGTGGACGAACTGTTCCGCACGATCGCCACGACCGCTTACCGGGCCTCGATCGAGCTGGCGAAAGAAAAAGGCAGCTTCCCGTTTTTGGTCGGCGAAACGGAAGAAGAAACGCAAAAGCTACGCGAAGCGTTCATCAACACCGGTTACATGAAACGGATGCCGGATGACATTCGCCAAGATATTTTGAAATACGGCATCCGCAACTCACACTTGCTGACGGTGGCGCCGACAGGATCGACGGGAACGATGGTTGGCGTCTCAACCGGGCTGGAGCCGTACTTCTCGTTCTCGTACTACCGGAGCGGGCGCTTGGGCAAATTTATCGAAGTGAAAGCGGACATTGTCCAAGAATATTTGGACAAACATCCGGAAGCCGACCCGAACCATTTGCCGCCTTGGTTTGTGACGGCGATGGACTTGCCGCCGGAAGCGCACGCCGATGTGCAATGCATCATTCAGCGCTGGGTCGACTCGAGCTTGTCGAAAACGGTCAACGCGCCGAGAGGCTACACCGTCGAGCAAGTGCAAAAAGTGTACGAGCGTTTATGGCGCGGCGGCGCGAAAGGCGGCACCGTCTACGTCGACGGCAGCCGCGATGAGCAAGTGTTAACGTTGAAAGCGGAAGAAAACCGGATCGAAGAACAGCTAGAACTGCTTCCAGAAGAACAAGAGGAAAAAGAAACGAAACGCGCCGTCGTGCTTGTCGATACGATTCAAGATGTGCGCGCCACCGATGTGACGATCGGCTCCGAAATCGGCAACATTTGCCCGATTTGCCGCGAAGGAACGGTCGAAGAGATCGGCGGCTGCAACACGTGCACGAACTGCGGCGCCCAGCTGAAGTGCGGCCTGTAATGGTGATACGGATGGGTTTGGATGGATGAAACGCTGGTTTCCGTAGAGGAACCGGCGTTTTTTTACATAAAAGGAAAAAGCCAAGATATAGTGGTAAAAGGAGGGAACGAAAGGGGGAGCGTCATGATTGTTCATGTCGTAAAGCGCGGGGAGACGCTTTGGCAGTTGGCTCAGCGTTACGGTGTTCCACTCGAGCGGATTGTCGCTGCCAATGAACTGAGCGACCCGAACCGGCTAGCCCCATTCGCTACGGGGCGTCCATCCAATACGATGCGGCGGCCGCCTCGCCGTTTTACCGGTACACGGACGAGCAAGGCCGCCAGCACGAAGTATGGTTTGAAGACGCCCGCAGCGCGTTGGCGAAATTTGAATTGGTGAAAGAATACGGATTGCGCGGAATCAGCTACTGGGTGCTCGGGTATCCGTATCCGGAAAACTGGGTGCTGTTGGAAGACAATTTCCGCATTCGCAAGCGTGGGTAAGCTAAGCAGTTAGAGCGTATGCGCCGGTCATCGGGCATACGCTTTTATTTTGTTTCTTGGAGTTCGAGCCGCTTTTTGAGTTGATACATTTCCAGATCGTGCTGGCCGATCTTATGATTTAAATATTCAATCGCAATGTTCGCGTTACGCCAATCATGTGACAGTATCTCGAACATACGCCGATGCTCAGCCAGCTCGTCCTCGATTTTTTTGAAATGGCTGCGCGTTTCGATGATGAAATGGTCCAACTTTTCCTCGAGGCGCTGTTGTCGTTCTTCGAGGCGCTGTTGTCGTTCTTCGAGGCGCTGTTGTCGTTCTTCGAGGCGCTGTTGTCGTTCTTCGAGGCGTTGTTGCCGTTCTTCGAGGCGCTGTTGTCCGGCTTCTAGTCGGTCGAGGCGTTCATGAATCGGCTGCAACTCCTCTTTCAGCACTGAGCGAAGCAATTCGACAAGCTCGTGAGACATTCTGCATCCCCCCTTTCAGCTTAGTTTTATTGTATCATTGCGTTTATGAGCTGTCATGGCAAATCGCAAAGGAGTACGAATGTTTTGAAAGGAGTGGATTTATCTAGTTTGACGTTTGAGCTCATCCAGCATCGGTTTACCAAGCCGGCCAAGCGGGTCATCGAGCAGCGTTACCCGAAAACCAAGCTCGATTTGGACGAATCGAAGCGCAAGTATAAGTGGGGGCGGTACGGCATCGGCAAATACGTGTATCGTGACGAGGAGGCGCAGGAGCTGGAGGAAACGATGCGTTCGTACATTGCCCGCTTTTTCCCGGCGGCTGAGGTGCAGTATTTTACGTAATGCCCCTTTTATGGTACAATAGAAATGATTGCTCTTTTTGTCTGCCAAAAGGGCCGACGCATCGGAGTGACGGTATAGGCCGGGGGATTTGCTGGCGGCAGGCAAACGTTGCAGGAGGGGACAAACGTTGCCGACACCGAGCATGGAAGATTATATTGAACAAATTTACTTGTTGATTGAAGAAAAAGGCTATGCCCGCGTTTCGGACATCGCGGAAGCGTTGTCCGTTCACCCTTCTTCAGTGACGAAAATGGTGCAAAAGCTCGATAAAGATGAATATTTGGTGTATGAAAAGTACCGCGGCCTTGTCTTGACGCCGAAAGGAAAAAAAATCGGCCAACGGCTTGTGTACCGCCATGAGCTGCTTGAGCAGTTTCTTCGCCTCATTGGCGTCAACGAAGAAAACATTTACCGCGATGTGGAAGGGATTGAACACCATTTGAGTTGGAACGCCATCGACCGGATTGGCGATTTGGTGCAATATTTTCAAGAGGACGAACGCCGTCTTGAGGCGCTGCGCGACGTGCAAAAGCGCAATGAGCAAGGGGAGTAAGCGACTGCTTGCTCTTTTTTGTTTTTCGTACTAAACGCCTTTTCTTTCTCTTACATATATATATAAACAGCGAGAAAGGGGAGGCGCGATGGACATTGATCTCGTCTTTTCCGGCGGCGGAGTGAAAGGGTTTGCGTTGCTGGGGGCGTATGAGGCCATTGAAGAAAAAGGGCTGCGCTGGAAGCGGCTTGCCGGGACGAGCGCCGGGGCGCTGCTTGCTGCGCTACTGGCGGCTGGATACACCGCCCGTGAGATGACGCAGTTGTTCGAGGAGCTTAGGCTGGAGCAGTTTTTGGATGAACGGGCGTCGTGGGTTCCGTTTTCTGTTTGGAAGTGGGTGCGCCTATATTGGCGTTTAGGAGTTTATAAGGGAAACGTGTTTGAACAGTGGATCGAATCGGCGCTCGCTGCCCGCGGAGTGCGTATGTTTCGGGATGTACCAGCTGACAGTTTGTATATCGTTGCCTCCGATGTGACGAACGGGCGCATCGTCGTGCTGCCGGATGATTTGGCGATATACGGCATTGACCCCGGCTCGTTTTCGATCGCCAAGGCGGTGCGGATGAGCACGAGCATTCCGTACTTTTTCGAGCCGGTCCGCCTTCACGGACGGGACGGTACCTCCCTCATCGTTGACGGCGGGGTGCTCAGCAACTTTCCGCTGTTTCTCTTTGATGAAGAAAAAGAAACGAAAAAACGGCCGGTGCTCGGCGTTCAATTGAGCGCCAAGCCCGGCCAGCGGCCGAAACGGCGCATTGCCAACGCGCTTGATTTGTACGAAGCGTTGTTTGAGGCGATGAAAGAGGCGCATGACGCCCGCTATATTTCGCGCCGCCATGAAAAAAACATCATCTTTTTGCCGGTGGAAAACGTTCTTGCGACCGATTTTTCCATCGACCTGGAAGCGCGCCGGCGTCTCATTGACTATGGGCGCGAGCGGGCGCGGCAGTTTTTGCAGCGGTGGGCGTTTTGAGCGCCCAAAACAAAAAAGAATCAAGCTAAAAGGAAGCCCGATTCTTTTTTTTGCCTTTTTTGCCCTCGATGACGGTCAAATGCGGAGTCGCCGTTCGCTTTTTCAACGGCCGTTTTAGTTTCGCCGGCTTCGGTTGCTTGTGCGCGGAGCGGGGATGAAGCTTTTTCGACTGCCGCACCGCTTTTAGATACGACAATCGTTCTTTGCTAGTGCGGCGTTGGTAGACGAAACGGTAAAAGAGATAAATCGCGGCTGCAAACAGCGCAACAAACAACAGCTGGCGAAACAGCACCGTCGGATGGGCAAAAAGGGTATACACAATGCCAAGCGTCCCAAGCAAAATCATAAGTCCGGCGAGCGGGTGAACAGCCCTGTGCCGCAATGAATCCACCCCCTTTACGATTACTGCACCGCTTTTTTCGCTTCCGCTTCCGCCTCTAAACGAAGAAGCTGCTGGAACGAAGCGATGGCCACTTCCACTTGGTCGTCGTCCGGCTCTTTTGTCGTCAGCCGCTGCAGCCATAGACCGGGATAGCCCAGCCAGCGCAGCAACGGAATGTCCCTCCATTTATTTGTAAACTGCAGCACCTCAAACGAAACGCCGAGCACGACCGGAATTAAGGCGAGCCGGTTCACAATCCGCAGCCAAAGCGGATCGGTCGGCACGAACAAATACAGAAACAAGCCGACGATGACGGTAAATAAAATGAAGCTGCTACCGCACCGGTAGTGAAGGCGCGAGGCGCGTTGGACATGTTCGACAGTGAGCGGCCAGCCTGCTTCATAGGCGTTGATCACTTTATGTTCCGCCCCGTGGTATTGAAAGACACGTTTTACAAGCGGCGTCAAGGAAATAAAGTAAATGTAGCCGAGCAATAAGGCGAGCTTAAAAGCCCCTTCAAGCAAAATTTGCCCCGTTTTTCCCGGGATGAGCGGCTTGAAAGCGGCGGCGAGCAACGCTGGGATGAGCGTGAACACCGTTTTGGCGAACAAAAACGAGAGCACGCCGATCGCGGCGGCGCCGAGAATCAGCGTCAGGTTGGAACTGCTTTCGGCCTCCGTCTGTTCTTCCCCTAGGGCGACGTCATACCGTTCGCTTGCAAACTGCAAATGTTTGGCCCCGGTTGCGCTCGCTTCAATAATGGCGACGATGCCGCGGACAAACGGGATTTTTTTGAAGGCGGCCAGCGTCGGATTGGCGCGGCGCGGTGCGGAAAAGTACTCGATCGTTCCATCGGTGCGGCGAATGGCGGTGACAGAATGCGTTTTGCCGGCAAACATGACCCCTTCGACAACCGCCTGGCCGCCGTATAACGGTTTCTCTTGTTTCATCGGGCAAACACCAACCTATTTTTTTATGTTTATTATTTTATTCTACAAGAAACGTCCGGAACCCTCTAGGTTGATGTTACTGTTATGATTTCCAAAAAATCCATTATTTACACAGAGGCGGTCATTTTTTTGCTTGATTCATGGGGCGGCAAATTGCAGGTCATACTAACAGACAAGGAGGTGTAGCATGATGGCGGAACAGAAAGGAAAACTGGAGCAAGAAAAAACGGAACGGCCGATGACGCTCGTGCAAAAAACGATTATCACCGGATTTGTCGGCGGGGTGTTTTGGAGCTTGATGGGCTATTTGGCTTACTTTTTCAACTTCAGCGAAATCAGTCCGAACATGGTTCTCATCCCGTGGGTCGCCGGCGATTGGAAATACGGCAAAGCCGGCAATTATGCGGCTATTGTGTTGATCGGCATCATTTCCATTGCGGCGGCGCTTCTTTACTATGCACTGCTAAGGAACATCCGCGGCATGTGGGCGGGAATGTTGTATGGCGCTGCGCTTTGGGTAGTGGTGTTTTATTTGCTCAATCCGCTGTTTCCGAACGTGAAGCCGGTTGCGGATTTAGAGACGAATACGGTCATTACAACGCTCTGCTTGTACATTTTGTACGGCGTGTTTGTCGGGTATTCGGTTTCTTTCGAGGCGCAGGAAATGAACCGGCCGTCGCCAAGCGCTGAACCGCAGGCGGCCAAGGAAGGAAGCTAAGCTGTCGGCCAAAGCAGGCGCATATGGCGGAAACTGCTGCGATCATGGTAAAATAAAGAAGGTTTCCATATTTTTTAGGCGCAGCCGATCTCGCGCATCGGCAACCGCCAACGTATCACATCGCCTTTGTATTACAATATTCATGGGCAGAGGAGAATGAAACATGGAAAAGCTGGAAAGGCTTCGAGCGTTGCTTGAAGAGCAGCATCTTGACGGGCTGTTGGTGACAAACGGCTGCAACCGCCGCTACATTACCGGATTCACTGGCACCGCCGGCGTTGCGCTTGTCAGCCGCCAAGGGGCGGTCTTTATTACGGATTTTCGCTATGTCGAGCAGGCGGCCAAGCAAGTTGAAGGATTTGAAATCGTCCAGCACAGCGGACCGATCGTCGATGAAATCGCGAAACAAGTGAAGCGGCTCGGGATCAAAACGCTCGGCTTTGAGCAGGAGCATGTGACGTATGCGGCGTACAAGGCGTATGAAGAGGCGATTGATGCCGAGCTTGCGCCGACATCCCATGTCGTGGAAAAGTTGCGCTTGATTAAGTCGGAAGCAGAGATTAAGATATTAAAGGAAGCAGCGGAAATTGCCGATGCTGCATTTGCTCATATTTTGTCGTTCATTCGTCCGGGCGTCAAAGAAATTGAAGTGGCGAATGAGCTTGAATTTTTTATGCGCAAACAAGGGGCGTCTTCGTCCTCCTTCGATACGATCGTCGCTTCTGGCTACCGTTCGGCGCTGCCGCACGGGGTGGCGTCCGAAAAAACGATCGAGCGCGGCGAACTCGTCACGCTTGATTTCGGGGCTTACTACAAGGGATATTGTTCCGACCTGACAAGGACGGTCGCCGTCGGCCAAGTCAGCGCTGAGCTGCAAACGATTTATGGCATTGTCCTTGAAGCGCAGCGGCGCGGCATGCGCGGGATCAAAGCGGGCATGACCGGCAAAGAGGCTGACGCACTGACGCGCGATTATATTCGCGAACAAGGGTATGGCGATTATTTCGGACATTCAACCGGCCACGGCATCGGCCTTGAAATTCACGAAGGGCCGACGCTTTCGGCCCGCTCCGATGCGGTGCTGGAGCCGGGCATGGTTGTGACGGTCGAGCCCGGCATTTACATCCCGGGGCTCGGCGGGGTGCGCATTGAGGATGATGCGGTCATTACCGCCGATGGGAACGAAGCGCTCACTCATTCGCCGAAAGAACTGATCATTTTATAACGGATAGCGTGAGGAGGATTTCGGGCAATGATTTCAGTCAACGATTTTCGCACAGGACTTACCATCGAGGTCGACGGCGAGATTTGGCGCGTCCTTGAGTTTCAGCACGTCAAGCCGGGCAAGGGTGCGGCGTTCGTCCGTTCGAAACTGCGAAATTTGCGCACCGGCGCCATTCAAGAGCGGACGTTCCGCGCCGGCGAAAAAGTGAACCGGGCGCAAATTGACACGCGCAAAATGCAATATTTGTACGCCAACGGCGATCAACACGTCTTTATGGACATGGAAACATATGAGCAAATTGAGCTGCCGGCAAAGCAAATCGAATATGAGCTCAAGTTTTTGAAAGAAAATATGGAAGTGTTCATCATGATGTACCAGGGCGAAACGATCGGCATCGAGCTGCCGAATACCGTTGAGCTGAAAGTTGTTGAAACCGAGCCGGGCATTAAAGGCGACACCGCTTCCGGCGGTTCGAAACCGGCCAAGCTTGAAACCGGCCTTGTCGTTCAAGTGCCATTTTTCGTCAACGAAGGCGACACCCTCATCATCAATACGGCTGACGGCACATACGTGTCACGGGCGTAAGAACCTGAACAAGGGCAGCACTGATCCGGAATGTTCCGGGCCGGTGCTGTTTTTATGCGCCAAAGGTGCCCCGTCCTGCTTCGTTGTCCATCCCCGTTTTCACCGGCAAAAACTTCTTCTGAAACGGCTTGTTCCCGCATACGTTTGTACTAATCCATCTCTATTTGAGGAGGGACACATGAAACATTGGCTGCGATCGATCGATTCGTCCGTTTTGGCGATGGCGGGCATGCGAATGTTGTCGGCGCTTATTGAACTGAGTGCAGCGCTGCTGATGTTGGTCTTTAATGATGTAAGAAAGGCGCTCGCCATTAACGCCGTGCTCGCTGCTGTCGGCCCGACTGTGCTGATCGTAACGATGGCGATCGGTCTGCTTTCGCTGGCGGATGAGCTTTCGTTTTCTCGGCTCGCGTTCATCGCGCTCGGGGTGGCGCTCATTTTGTTCGGCATTTACAAGTAAGGCATAAACAGCATCTTCCGCCCATACATATAGACTAGTCCACCAAAAAGGGGGAGGGCCATGGAAGCGGTATGGGGAATTTTGCCGAAAACGATCGCCGCTGTGCTGCAGCAGATGCCTTCCTGGGGGCGCAGCATCGAAGAAATCCGCATCCGTATTTCCCGGCCGCTTGAAGTGATCGTCGATGGGAAGGCCCGCTTGCTGCCATATGAAGTGACGAAAGAGGACGGCGTGTACTTGCTCAACAAGTTGAGCCATTATTCGATTTATGCCGTCGAAGAGGAGCTGAGGCGTGGATTTATGACGATTGAAGGCGGCCATCGCGTCGGGCTCGCCGGCAAAGTCGTTACAGAAGGGGGCAAGGTGAAAGCCATCCGCGATGTCGCCTCCTTTAACATCCGCATTGCCAAAGAGCAAATCGGCATTGCCGATCCGCTGATTCCGTATGTGTATGATGGGCGCTGGCGCCATACGATGATCATCGGTTCCCCGCAGACCGGCAAAACGACGCTGTTGCGCGACGCGGCGCGCCTGATCAGCAGCGGAACTGGGCGCATTCCGGCGCAAAAGGTAGCGATCGTTGACGAGCGGTCGGAAATCGCCGGCTGCGTGAAAGGCATTCCGCAATTTTCGTTCGGCCCACGCCTTGATGTGTTGGACGCTTGTCCGAAAGCGGAAGGGATGATGATGATGATTCGCTCGATGAGTCCGGATGTCATGATTGTGGATGAAATTGGGCGCGAGGAAGACAGCGAAGCGGTGCTGGAGGCGGCGAATGCAGGCGTTTCGATATGGACGACCGTGCACGGGCGCACCGTTCGAGATGTTTGGCAGCGGCCGACGCTGCGTCCGGTCATGGAGCAACGGGTGTTTGAACGGTTTATTGAGTTGACGAACGTCCCGCATCCCGGCTTCATCCGGCGCATTGTTGACGCCAACGGCGCCGTGCTGTACGAGCGGGCGGTGGCGGGCCGATGAAGTGGCTAGGCGCCTTGTTGATTCTTGCCGCCTCCACTTGGATGGGGATGGCAGCCGCCCGCGCCTTGTACGAACGGCCGCGCCAGCTTCGCCAGCTGAAAGCGGCGCTCAGGGCGTTCGAAGCGGAAGTGATGTACGGACATACGCCGCTTGCCGAGGCATCTCAGCATATCGCCCGCCAGACGGCCGCTCCGATTGGCGAGCTGTTTGCCCAGTTTGCGGCGGCGTTGCATGCGTGTGAAACGAGCGTGGCCGAAGCATGGGAAAAAAGCTTGCGGGCTGTATGGGGGAAGACCGCGCTCAAACAAGGAGAGTGGGAAGTGATGAAACAGTTTGGCGCCACGCTCGGCCAGTATGACCGGCTCACCCAGCAACAGCAAATCGCCTTGGCGCTCGCCCATCTTGAGCGGGAGGAAGCGGAGGCGCTGGACGATCAAGCGCGCTATGGCAAAATGGCGAAAAGTTTAGGCGTGTTAGCCGGGCTGCTGCTCGTCATTTTACTCATGTAGACAGGAGGCAGGACGAATGGGCATCGATGTCGATATCATTTTAAAAATCGCCGGCGTCGGCATCGTCATCGCGTTTTTGCATACGGTGCTCGACCAGATGGGAAGGAAAGAATACGCCCAGTGGGTGACGCTGCTCGGCTTTATTTATATTTTGTTTATGGTCGCTTCGATTGTAAGCGATTTGTTTCAAAAAATTAAAGATGTCTTTTTGTTCCGCGGATAGGGGGAGAGGCCATGGACATTTTGCAAATCGTCGGCCTCGGGTTGGTGGCGACATTCCTCGTTGTGCTGCTGCAAGAACAAAAATCAAACCTCTCCTTTTTATTGACCGTTTTTGTCGGCTGCACCATTTTTTTACTGCTTGTTGACCAAATCAGCAATATTTTGCTGACGCTGCGGGAGATGGCGGAAGGCGCCCACATTCAAATGGTGTACTTGGAAACGATGTTGAAAATTATCGGCATTGCCTACATCGCCGAGTTTGCCGCGCAAATTTCCAAAGACGCCGGCCAAGGGGCGATCGCCGCCAAAATTGAGCTCGGCGGCAAAATCGTCATTTTGGCGCTCGCCGTCCCAATTTTGACTGCCATCATTGAAGCGGTCATCAGCCTCATTCCGGCGGCGCGATAAGGAGGGAACGGATTGAAGCGGACAGCGTTCCTCATTGCGGGGTTGCTCTCTCTCTTTTTTTGCCCGTTCGTCGTACAAGCTGCGAGCGATGGGCCGTCCGTCAGCGAGCAGCTCGCTCATTTGGATGTCAGCGACATCCGCCGTTATTGGGAAACGATCGTCCATGAGTATGGGGGCTTTTTGCCGGAAAGCGAAAAGGGGCCGCTCTCCGATTTTTTAAGCGGCGACCGGCAATGGTCGCCCGTCGAGTGGCTGAAAGCGCTCGCCCGTTATTTATTTTATGAACTGCAAGTCAACGGGAAGCTGCTTGGGACGCTCATTTTGCTCGCTGTCTTCAGCACCGTGCTGCAATCGCTGCAAAACGCGTTCGCCCAGCAGGAGGTAAGCAAAATCGCCCATGCCGTCGTCTACATGGTGCTGTTGTTGCTCGCCTTAAACAGCTTCCGCCTTGCAACCGGCTATGCGCTCGAGGCGGTGCGGACGATGAGCCATTTTATCATCGCCCTCGTTCCGCTTTTGCTCGCCTTGCTCGCCTCCTCCGGCGGCGTCGTATCGGCGGCGTTTTTCCATCCGATCATTTTGTTTTTGATGAACACAACCGGCGTTGTCGTGGAATATGTCACGCTCCCGCTTCTGTTGCTAGCGGCGCTTTTAAGCGTCGTCAGCACGCTCAGCGACCGGTACAAGGCGACCCAGCTTGCCGATTTGTTGAACAAGGCCGCCCTCGGTTTGCTCGGCCTCATTTTGACGGTTTTCCTTGGCGTTATGTCGGTGCGGGGGGCAACAGCGGCGGTGGCGGACGGGGTGGCGCTGCGGGCGGCGAAATTTGTCACCGGCAACTTCATCCCGGTCGTCGGCAAGCTGTTTACTGATGCAGCCGATACGGTCGTTGCCGCTTCGATGCTGCTCAAAAATGCGGTCGGATTGGTCGGGGTGGCTGTGTTGTTGATGATTGCCATCTTTCCGGCGGTGAAAATTTTCGCCATCGTCATCATCTACAAACTATCAGCCGCGCTGTTGCAGCCGCTTGGCGGCAGTCCGGTGCTGTCTTGCCTCAACATTATCGGCAAAAGCATCGCCTATGTGCTCGCGGCGCTTTTGATCGTCTCGCTCATGTTTTTCTTCAGCCTCACCGTCATGGTTATGGCAGGGAATATTACGATGATGGTCCGCTAGGAGGAACGTTATGCAGCTTGTGATTGAATGGGTGACGAACATCATTTTGTTTTTGTTGTTTGCCATCATCATCGATTTTTTGCTGCCGTCCGGGACGATGCAAAAATATGTCAAAATGGTCGTCGGACTTTTGCTTCTCCTAATTATGTTGACGCCGGTGCTCCGGATGGCTTCGGCGGATCCGGATCAGCTTGTCGCTTCAGCACTTGCCCGTTTTTCCGACGGCTTCAAGGGGGAAGAGGAGATAAAAAATCAAATGGAACAACAGAAAAAAGAAATACAAGCTTCACAACGCGCATATATTTTAGAACAAATGGCTGTCCAGCTCGAAAACGACGTAAACGGGGAGTTGATGGAAAAGTATGGATTGAAGGCTGATGTCAAAGTTTACGCCGATCACAACGAAAATTGGCGAATGCCAGAGGACATCAAGACGATTGAAGTGGCGCTTTTGAAACAACGCCCTTCCAGCGCGGTGGAGCCGGTTGTCATCGATACAATAAAGCCGCCGGCTTTGCCCGAGAGCGATGCCTCGCTGGCTGAAGAGGTGCGCGCCTTTCTCGCCGGCAAATGGGAAGTCGATGAAAATAAAATTGCCGTGCAATTTAGAGGGAGGGAATAGGGGGGATGCTCTCGTTTTTCAAACGGTTTCTTTCTTCCCCGCCCAAAGACGGGAACGGGGAAGGGGCGCGAAAACACATGCCGTTCTCATATGTCGTTGTCCTGCTGCTGGCCGGTGTGGCGCTCATGGCGGCGAGTCACTTTGCGGGTAGCGCAGACGATGCCGAAGCCAAGCCTTCCGCCAATCAGCCGGAATCCCCGTCCGAGCCAGCGTTTTTGTCGAGCAAGGAGACAAAGGATAAAGTGATCGCCGCCTATGAGGAACGGTACGAGAAGGAGTTGAAAGCCGCCCTCGAAGCAATTGAAGGGGTTGAGGATGTCACCGTTGTCGTCAACCTTGACTCAACCGAGCTGAAGCTGTTTGAGAAAAAACGCTCGACCCAGCAGCAAACGACCGAAGAAAGCGACAAGGAAGGCGGAAAACGGACGATTGAAAATCAGTCGACAAACGAAGAAGTGATCATCATCCGCAATGGCGACGAGGAAACGCCGCTTGTTGTCGCCACGAAAAAGCCGGATATTCGCGGTGTGCTTGTCGTCGCCAAAGGGGCCGACAACTTGCAAATTAAAAAATGGATCGTCGAGGCGGTGACGCGCGTGTTAAACGTTCCGAGCTACCGCGTCGCGGTCTTGCCGAAAAAATGACTCAAGTAAGGGGAGAGGAGATCGCCATGTTGAAAAAACAAACGGTATGGCTGTTGACGATGCTAAGCTTAGTAGTCGTACTGTCGGTGTATTATGTCACGGCGCCGAAAGAGATGGGCAACAGCCCGGCGCTCACCGCGAATGAGAAAACAGAAAAGCCGGCCAAACAACCAAGCGTAGCGGTGGAAGAGACTGGAACGAAAGAGGAGCCGTCAACCGCAGGCGATGATTTGTTTACAGCGCTGCGCATGAAAATTGAGGATGAACGGAGCCGGCTGCGCGATGAGCTGAACGCCATTGTCGCTTCAGCGAACGCGACGGAGGAAGAAAAAAGTGAAGCGCTCGACAAAATTGAAAAATTGCAAGCATTGTCCGAAAAAGAAGCAACGTTGGAGACGCTCATCAAATCGAAAGGCGGGTATGAAGACGTGCTCGTGCGCGCCGATGACAACCAAGTGCGCGTGACGATCAAAGCGAAACAAAGCTCATCTAAATCGGCGAATGAAGTCATTCATATGGTGAAAAAAGAAATTCCGGATGCCCAATATGTCACCGTCGAGTTCCAGCCGGCCGGATGAACGCGCTGCTCTTTGCCAGAGCAGTTTTTTTTGCATAAAAACCTTTCGTTTGCCCTGCAGTTGTGTGTATAATCGTTATGAATACGTTTGATCACCGCCTGCAAAAGACGGGCTGACACTTGGAGAAAGGTGTGAGAACGATGAAAATTCAAGAAATCCGCGAATTGATTCGGTTGGTCGATCAATCCTCAATCGATGAATTTGTATATGAGCAAGGAGAAACGAAAGTACATATGAAAAAAGCGGTTGCTGTCGCCGTTGCACCGGCAGCCGCACCGGCGGCGCCCGCACAGGCAGTGGCAGCGGTCGAACCGACGGCGGCCCCGGCGCTTGCGCCTGTCCAAGTGGCGGCTTCGGAAGTGAAGCAGGCGCCGGAAACGGAACCGACGGCGGCCAAAGAAGCAAAGCCGGCTGTGGAAGGCAACTTGCATCAAATTACATCGCCGATGGTCGGCACGTTCTACGCAGCGCCGGCGCCGGACAAGCCGCCGTATGTGAAGCCGGGCGACAAAGTGAAAAAAGATACGGTTGTTTGCATCATCGAGGCGATGAAGCTGTTTAATGAAATTGAAGCGGAAGTCGATGGCGAAATTGTCGAGGTGCTCGTGCAAAACGGCCAGCTCGTCGAATACGGTCAGCCGTTGTTTTTGGTCAAGCCTGAATAAGGGAGAGAACGGACGATGATCAAAAAAGTGTTGGTGGCGAACCGCGGGGAAATCGCCGTCCGCATTATTCGCGCCTGCCGGGAGCTCGGCATTGAGACGGTCGCCGTCTTTTCGCAGGCTGACCGCGACGCCTTGCATGTGCAGCTGGCGGATGAGGCGTACTGCATCGGGCCGACCGCCTCGAAAGACAGCTATTTGAATTTCACCAACATCATGAGCGTTGCCACGTTGACCGGCTGTGACGCCATTCACCCGGGCTATGGCTTTTTGGCGGAGAACGAGGCGTTTGCCGAGCTGTGCCGCGAATGCAATGTCACGTTCATCGGCCCGAGCCCGGAAGCGATCGCCAAAATGGGGATTAAAGACATCGCCCGCGAGACGATGAGGGAAGCGGGTGTGCCGATTGTGCCGGGCTCGCGCGGCGTTATTGAAAGTCTTGAGGAGGCGCGGGCGATCGCCGCTGAAATCGGTTACCCGGTCATCATCAAAGCGACGGCCGGCGGCGGTGGGAAAGGAATTCGCGTCGCTCGCAACGAAGAAGAGCTCGTCAAAGGCATCAACATCACCCAGCAAGAAGCGGCGA
The DNA here is from genome assembly GCF_001414205.1 of Geobacillus sp. Sah69. NCBI lineage: Bacteria > Bacillati > Bacillota > Bacilli > Caryophanales > Anoxybacillaceae > Geobacillus > Geobacillus sp. Sah69. The sequence continues at coordinate 187,804 of NZ_LLKS01000019.1, forward strand.
CGGCGTTCGGCAACCCTGGCGTTTATATTGAAAAGTATATCGAAGATTTCCGCCATGTCGAAATTCAAGTGCTCGCCGATTCATATGGCAACACCATTCATTTAGGAGAGCGCGACTGCTCGATCCAGCGCCGGCTGCAAAAGCTTGTCGAAGAAGCGCCGTCGCCGGCCCTTGACGACGACATGCGCCGGAGGATGGGCGAGGCGGCGGTCAAGGCGGCCAAGGCGGTCAACTACATGGGCGCCGGCACGGTCGAATTTATTTATGACCACCGGAACAAACAGTTTTATTTCATGGAAATGAATACGCGCATTCAGGTGGAGCACCCGGTCACCGAGCTCATTACCGGTGTCGATTTAGTAAAAGAACAGATCCGCGTCGCTGCCGGTGAAAAGCTGTCGCTCACCCAAGAGGACGTCTCCTTTAACGGTTGGGCGATCGAATGCCGCATCAATGCGGAAAACCCAGCGAAAAACTTTATGCCGTCGCCGGGGAAAATCGCCATGTATTTGCCGCCGGGTGGTCCGGGCGTGCGCGTCGATTCCGCCGCCTACCCGGGCTATACGATTCCGCCGTATTACGATTCGATGATCGCCAAACTAATCGTTCACGCGCCGACGCGTGAGGAGGCGATCGCCCGCATGAGACGGGCTCTTTCGGAGTTTGTCATTGAAGGCATTCATACGACGATCCCGTTTCACATAAAATTAATGGAGCATGAGAAATTCCAAAGCGGCGAGTTTAATACGAAGTTTTTGGAGTTATATGATATTATGAAGGCGGAATAGGAGGTGCCCCATGTCTGAACATATGTTTAACTCCGAACAGGAGTACACCGGGCTTGGCAAAGTCGAAATTGCACCGGAAGTGATCGAGGTGATCGCCGGCATCGCGGCCAGCGAAGTCGATGGCGTTGCGCAAATGCGCGGCAATTTCGCCGCTGGCGTTGCCGAGCGGTTCGGCAAAAAGCATCACGGCAAAGGCGTCAAAGTCGATTTGCGCGATGACGGGGTTGTCATTGACCTTTATTGCTTCGTCCAGTTCGGCGCGTCGATCCCGAACGTGGCGAAAAAGGTGCAGGAAAACGTGCGCCAGGCGCTTTGGAACATGACCGGCTTGGAAACGAGCGAAGTAAACGTGCACATCGTCGGCATTCAGTTTGAAAGCGGAAAACAGGAGCACGACACCGTCGAACAACGGTGACAAAAACAGAAGGCAGCTGCTTTCGGAGCAGCCGCCTTTTGTTTTTTTCGTCAAAGTCTGTTATTGTAATGAACGAGGCCATCAGCGGAGCCGGCGGTGTAAAATCGGCAGCAAGACGGGCGACGGGAAGGGGCTGGCTTTTTCCGAAAAATATGATAAGATTTTAATATAAATGTTCGTATTTAGAGAGGGGGGAAGGCAATGAAGCGGCATGAAGCGCGGGAAAAAGCGCTGCAGGCGCTGTTTCAAATCGACGTCGGGCACATTCCGCCGGAGGAGGCGCTGGCCAATGTGGCAGGAAGCAGCGAAGCGGATCCATTTTTGCGCCAGCTTGTACTAGGCGTCGTCGAGCACCAGGAGGAAATTGACGAGCTGTTGCGTGCCAATTTGGAAAAGTGGACGCTTGAGCGGGTGGCCAATGTGGACCGCGCCATCTTGCGCATGGCGACGTATGAGATGAAGTATGTCGACGATGTGCCGGTGAGCGTCAGCCTCGATGAAGCGGTCGAGCTGGCGAAAAAATTCGGCGATTGGAAATCCGGGAGTTTTGTCAACGGCGTGCTTTCGAAAGTGAAGGCGGCGCTGCAAAAATAGGACAGGCCGCCGGCTGCGCAAGCTTTCGGCGTCAAGTCAGGCAAACCGATATGGATGGACGAACAAGGAGAGGGGAACGAGATACGATGACAGCACAAATCATCAGCGGAGCAGAACTGGCCGCAACGATTCGCGCCGGGTTGGCGGAAGAAACAGCGAAGTTGAAGGAAAGCGGCGTTGAGCCGGGGCTGGCCGTCATTCTTGTCGGCGACGATCCGGCGTCGCATTCGTATGTGAAAGGGAAGCAAAAAGCGTGCGCTGAAGTGGGCATTCGTTCATTTCTTTACACATTTCCGGCGTCCATCAGCGAAGAGGAGCTGTTGGCGAAAATCCGCGAACTGAACGGCGATCCGGCGGTGCACGGCATTTTAGTGCAGCTGCCGTTGCCGGAGCATATCCGCGAATGGTCGGTCATTGAAACGATCGCCCCGGAAAAAGATGTCGATGGCTTCCACCCGATCAACGTCGGGAAAATGATGATCGGCCAGCCGGCGTTTCTTCCGTGCACTCCGCATGGCGTTCTTGTGATGGTCAAATCTGCCGGCATCGACATTGCCGGGAAGCATGTCGTCGTCGTCGGCCGGAGCAACATCGTCGGCAAACCGGTCGGCCAGCTGTTTTTGCGCGAGCATGCGACCGTCACCTACGCCCATTCGAAAACGCCTGATTTGCCGGCCGTCACGCGGCAGGCTGACATTTTGATCGTCGCGGTTGGCAAGGCGCGTCTCATCGGTCCGGACCACGTCAAACCGGGAGCTGTCGTCATTGATGTCGGCGTCAACCGTTTGGAGAGCGGCAAACTGTGCGGCGATGTTGATTTTGACGCCGTCAAAGAAGTGGCGGGCTATATCACGCCGGTGCCAAAAGGGGTCGGTCCGATGACGATTACGATGCTGTTGCACAACACGATCGAAGCGGCCCGGCAGCTCGCCGTGAAGTGAGGCGGTTTCGATGGAAGTGAAATACGTCACCGTCGGGGCGCTGACGAAATACATTAAGCGCAAATTTGACGTCGACCCGCATTTGCGCGATTTATGGGTGAAAGGTGAAATTTCCAACTTTAAGCAGCATTCGCGCGGCCATATGTATTTTACCTTAAAAGACAGCCAGGCGCGCATTGCCGCGGTTATGTTTGCCGGCTACAATCAACATTTGCCGTTCCGTCCCGAAGATGGGATGAACGTGCTTGTGCGTGGGGAAATTTCCGTCTATGAGCCGAATGGGAACTACCAGCTATATGTAAAAGAAATGCAGCCGGAAGGCATCGGCCGCCTGTATTTGGCGTATGAGCAGCTGAAGCAACGGCTCGAGGCGGAGGGGCTGTTTTCTCCCGTCCATAAAAAGCCGCTTCCGGCGTTTCCGCGCTGCATCGGCGTTGTTACATCGCCGACCGGAGCGGCGGTGCGCGACATTATGACGACGATCCGCCGCCGCTATCCGCTTGCGAAAATCATTTTGTTTCCGGCGCTCGTCCAAGGCGACGGGGCGGCGCTGTCAATCGTGCGCGCCATCGAGCGGGCAAATGAGTTCGGCGGGGTTGACGTGCTCATTGTCGGCCGCGGCGGCGGTTCGATTGAAGAATTGTGGGCGTTTAACGAAGAAATCGTCGCCCGCGCCATCTTTGCTTCGCGCGTGCCGGTCATTTCCGCCGTCGGCCATGAGACCGATTTTACGATCGCCGATTTTGTCGCCGATTTGCGGGCGCCGACACCGACGGCGGCAGCAGAACTGGCTGCGCCGCACGTCGGGGAGCTGACTGAGCGGCTCGCCGAGCGGAAATGGCGGATGATCCGCGCCATGAAAGAACAGCTCGCTGCCAGCCAGGAACGGTTGCGGCGGCTTCAAGCATCGTACGCTTTCCGCTATCCAAGGCGGCTGTACGAACAAAAAGAGCAGCAGCTTGACGTGTTGCTCGACCGGCTCGCCCGCCAGCGCGAACGGTTGCTCGACAAGAAGCGCCAACAATGGCGTGAGCTGCGCCTGCGGCTGTGGCGCCATCACCCGGCGGCCGAGCTTGAGCGGATGAAGGAGCGGCAAAAAGCGGCTGCCGGCGCGCTTGAAAAAGCGATGCGCACCGCCTTAGAGCGCCATGCGCTCCGCTTTCGTTCCCATGTCGCGCGGCTTGAGGCGCTCAGTCCGCTCCGCATCATGGAGCGCGGCTACAGTTTGGTGTACAATGAGCGACGCGAGCTTGTCAAACGAATCGGCCAGCTTCAGGTCGGCGAGCGCCTGTCCATCCGGATTCAAGACGGACAAGTCGATTGTCAAGTGACGGGAGTGGAGGAGAAAACAATATGAGCGAAGAAAAAGAGCTGACGTTTGAAGAAGCGATGAAAAAGCTTGAGGAAATCGTCGAACGGCTCGAGGAAGGAAATGTGCCGCTTGAAGAGGCGATCGTCTTTTTTCAAGAAGGCATGAAGCTGTCGAAACTTTGCCATGATAAACTGCAGCACGTCGAAAAACAGCTCGAGTATATGTTGCGCGAAGACGGTCAGCTCGTGCCTTTTTCGCCGGAGGAGGAGTAAGCGGTGGCGCAGCTTTCAGTTGAACAGTTTCTCAACGAGCAAAAACAGGCGGTGGAAACAGCGCTCTCCCGTTATATAGAGCGCTTAGAAGGGCCGGCGAAGCTGAAAAAGGCGATGGCGTACTCATTGGAGGCCGGCGGCAAACGAATCCGTCCGTTGCTGCTTCTGTCCACCGTTCGGGCGCTCGGCAAAGACCCGGCGGTCGGATTGCCCGTCGCCTGCGCGATTGAAATGATCCATACGTACTCTTTGATCCATGATGATTTGCCGAGCATGGACAACGATGATTTGCGGCGCGGCAAGCCGACGAACCATAAAGTGTTCGGCGAGGCGATGGCCATCTTGGCGGGGGACGGGTTGTTGACGTACGCGTTTCAATTGATCACCGAAATCGACGATGAGCGCATCCCTCCTTCCGTCCGGCTTCGGCTCATCGAACGGCTGGCGAAAGCGGCCGGTCCGGAAGGGATGGTCGCCGGTCAGGTAGCCGATATGGAAGGAGAGGGGAAAACGCTGACGCTTTCGGAGCTCGAATACATCCATCGGCATAAAACCGGGAAAATGCTGCAATACAGCGTGCACGCCGGCGCCTTGATCGGCGGCGCTGATGCCCGGCAAACGCGGGAGCTTGACGAATTTGCCGCCCATCTAGGCCTTGCCTTTCAAATTCGCGATGATATTCTCGATATTGAAGGGGCAGAAGAAAAAATCGGCAAGCCGGTCGGCAGCGACCAAAGCAACAACAAAGCGACGTATCCAGCGTTGCTGTCGCTTGCCGGCGCGAAGGAAAAGTTGGCGTTCCATATCGAGGCGGCGCAGCGCCATTTACGGCACGCCGACGTTGACGGCGCCGCGCTCGCCTATATTTGCGAACTGGTCGCCGCCCGCGACCATTAAAAGCGGAACGGCCGCCCTTGCTTCGGAGCAAGGGCGGCTGTGTTGCTTTTTTGCTTCCGCCCCATGATAGGTCTTTCATCTTCGCGCCGCGGCCATACAGTGGCGCCAAGGCCGGCGTTGGCGGCAAAAGTCGATTTTTCGCGGCGAATCATGTATAATAATACTACCTGTATTCTAGGGAATCGGCTCGGAGAATGACCGAATGAAAGCGAGTGATCTCATTTGGATTTGACGAAAATTGAACATCCGCGCGTGTTAAAAACGATGTCCATTCCGGAACTGAAACAGTTAAGCGCCGAGATTCGGCGGTTTTTAATTGAAAAGCTGTCCAAAACGGGAGGACACATCGGCCCAAATTTAGGGGTCGTCGAGCTGACGATCGCCCTGCACCGGGAGTTTGACAGCCCGAAAGACAAACTCATTTGGGATGTCGGGCATCAAACGTATGTGCATAAAATTTTGACGGGTCGCGCTGCTGAGTTCGACACGCTCCGCCAGTACAAGGGGTTGTCCGGCTTCCCGAAGCGGAGCGAAAGCGAGCACGATGTCTGGGAAACAGGCCATAGCTCAACGTCGCTGTCGGCAGCGATGGGCATGGCGATCGCCCGCGATTTAAAAGGGACGGATGAATACATCGTGCCGATCATCGGCGACGGGGCGCTCACCGGCGGCATGGCGCTCGAGGCGCTCAACCATATCGGCCATGAAAAAACGGATATGATTGTCATTTTAAATGACAACGAAATGTCGATCGCCCCGAACGTCGGGGCGCTGCACAACATCCTCGGACGGTTGCGAACAGCCGGCAAATATCAGTGGGTGAAAGATGAGCTTGAATTGTTGCTCAAGCGCATCCCGGCGGTCGGCGGCAAGCTGGCGGCCACGGCCGAACGTTTGAAAGACAGTTTAAAATACTTGCTCGTTTCCGGCGTGTTTTTCGAAGAGCTCGGGTTTACGTATTTAGGACCGGTGGACGGTCATGATTTTGAGGATCTGTTTGAAAATTTGCGTTATGCGAAGAAAATGAAAGGTCCGGTGCTCGTGCATGTGATCACGAAAAAAGGGAAAGGCTACAGTCCGGCGGAAAACGACAAAGTGGGAACGTGGCACGGCACCGGCCCGTACAAAATTGAAACTGGTGCGTTTGTGAAAACGAAGGAAGCCGGGCCGTCGTGGAGCGCGCTTGTCAGCGAAACGGTGCGCCGGCTCGCGCGCACGGATCCGCGCATCGTGGCCATTACGCCGGCGATGCCGGTCGGATCGAAGCTGGAAGGGTTTGCAAGCGAATTTCCGGATCGGATGTTTGATGTCGGCATTGCCGAACAGCATGCGACGACGCTGGCGGCCGGGCTGGCGACGCAAGGGATGAAACCGTTTTTGGCCATTTATTCGACGTTTTTGCAGCGCGCGTACGACCAAGTCGTCCATGACGTATGCCGGCAAAACTTAAACGTCTTTTTCGCCATTGACCGCGCCGGGCTTGTCGGCGCCGACGGCGAAACGCACCAGGGGGTGTTTGACATCGCCTTTTTGCGCCATGTGCCGAACTTGGTGCTGATGATGCCAAAAGATGAAAATGAAGGCCAGCACATGGTGTATACGGCTATCCGCTACGATGACGGGCCGATTGCCATGCGTTTCCCGCGCGGAAACGGCCTGGGCGTTCCGCTTGACGAGGAGCTGAAAGAGATTCCGATCGGCACGTGGGAAGTGCTGCGCGATGGCCGCGATGCGGCGATCTTGACGTTTGGGACAACGATCTCCATGGCGCTTGAGGCTGCCGACCAATTGGCGAAAGAAGGCGTCTCGGTCAAAGTCGTCAACGCCCGCTTTATTAAGCCGATGGACGAAGCGGTGCTGCTTGAACTGCTCGAAAGCCGCCTGCCGATTTTGACGATCGAGGAAGCTGTGCTGCAGGGCGGCTTTGGCAGCGCCGTGCTTGAATTTGCCCATGACCGCGGCTACCATCAGGCGGTGATCGAGCGGATGGGCATCCCTGACCGGTTTATTGAGCACGGAAGCGTCAGCGAGCTGCTGCGCGAAATTGGGCTGACAGCCGCGCATATCGTTGACCGCATTAAAACGATGGCGCCAAGAAAACAGAAAAGGGCTTGAGACGATGAAAGGGAAAAAAGAACGGCTCGATGTGCTGCTTGTTGAACGCGGGCTGGCGGAAACGCGTGAAAAAGCGAAGCGGGCGATCATGGCCGGCCTCGTCTACTCGAACGACATCCGGCTCGACAAGCCCGGAGAGAAAGTGCCAACGGATATCCCGCTTGAAGTGAAAGGCAACCCGCTCCCGTACGTCAGCCGCGGCGGCTTGAAGCTCGAAAAAGCGTTGCGCGAATTTCAGATCAGCGTTAAAGGAAAAATTGTCCTCGATATCGGTGCCTCGACCGGCGGCTTCACCGATTGCGCCTTGCAGCATGGAGCGAAACTGTCCTATGCGGTCGATGTCGGCTACAACCAGCTTGCCTGGAAGCTGCGTCAAGATGAGCGCGTCGTCGTCATGGAGCGGACGAACTTTCGCTACGCGACGCCGGATTTGTTTACAAAAGGGCTGCCGGAAGTGGCGGTCATCGATGTGTCGTTTATTTCACTTCGGCTCATTTTGCCGGTCGTCAAGACGGTCATCGTTCCAGGCGGCGATGTTATTGCGCTTGTCAAACCGCAGTTTGAAGCAGGGAAAGAAAAGGTTGGCAAAAAAGGAATCGTCCGCGATCCGGCCGTTCATCGCGACGTGCTGGAGTCGATCGTTCAGTTTGCCTGCGCGGAACGGTTCGATGTTCTTCATTTGTCGTACTCGCCGATCACCGGCGGCGACGGCAATATCGAGTTTTTGCTTCATGCCGTCTATTCCGGCGAAGAGCGGGAAGGCGAAAACCGGCTCGCCAAGCCGATTGCAGACGTCGTCAGCGAAGCGCACGCCCGCCTCAGCCTTAAAGAGGGGGAAGAAAACGGCGCCTAAGCAACCGTCGGAAAGAAGTCCCGCCCCCAGCCGGACGGAGCCGCGACTGCGCATCTTAGGGAACGAGGAGGTGGCGCGATTTGAACAAAGGGCAAAGGCATATTAAAATTCGCGAGATTATCATGAACAACGACATCGAGACGCAAGACGAGCTGGTCGACCGGCTGAGGGAAGCCGGCTTCAACGTCACACAGGCGACCGTCTCGCGCGACATTAAGGAGATGCAGCTTGTCAAAGTGCCGATGGCCAACGGCCGCTATAAGTACAGCCTTCCGTCCGATCAGCGCTTCAACCCGCTGCAAAAACTGAAGCGGGCGCTCGTTGACGTGTTCATTAAGCTTGACGGAACCGGAAACTTGCTCGTGCTGCGGACGCTGCCGGGCAACGCCCACGCCATCGGCGTTCTGCTCGATAACTTGGACTGGGACGAAATCGTCGGTACGATTTGCGGCGACGATACGTGTTTAATCATCTGCCGGACGCCAAAAGACGCCAAAAAAGTGTCGAACCAGCTGCTGTCCATGCTTTAACCGAGGACCGGCCCGACTTTCCTCTGCGTCAGAGAGAGGAACAAACGGGGACGGTCCTTTGTTGGGATGTGAACACGTGTTTTATCATTAAGGCAGCCTGGACAAGGCAGGCGCCATTCCAGCGTTCAAGGGGAGGATGGAATGCTCGCTGAACTGTCGATTAAAAATTTCGCGATTATCGAATCGCTCTCGTTGTCGTTTGATAAAGGGCTGACGGTGTTGACGGGCGAAACAGGGGCCGGCAAGTCGATCATCATCGACGCCATTCATTTGCTCATCGGCGGGCGCGGTTCGTCTGAGTTCGTCCGTTTCGGCGCAGAGAAGGCCGAAATTGAAGGGCTGTTTTTGCTTGATGACGACCGCCATCCATGCTGCCAAAAATGTGCGGACATTGGCGTTGATGTCAGCGATGGGATGGTGGTGCTCCGCCGCGACATTTTGGCGAGCGGCAAAAGCATCTGCCGCATCAACGGCAAGCTCGTCACCACCGCCGTGCTGCGCGACATCGGTTCGACGCTCGTCGATATTCACGGTCAGCATGAGCATCAAGAGCTGATGGATCCATCCCGTCATCTGCCGCTTCTCGATGAGTTTGGCGGCGCGGAAACGGCGGCGGCGCTGGCGCGTTATCGCGCTCTGTATGAAGAGCGTGAAGCGTTGGTAAAAAAGTTGAAAAAGCTGAGTGAAAATGAGCAGCAAATGGCGCATCGGCTCGATTTGCTGACGTTTCAGCTGCGCGAAATCGAACAAGCCGGGCTCGAGATTGGCGAAGACGAGCGGCTGATGGAAGAAAAAGTGCGGATTGTGAATTTCCAAAAAATTTATCAAGCCATTCAGCATAGCTACGAAGCGCTCGCCGGCGAAGGACGCGGCTTGGATTCGGTCGGCCAGGCGATGGGCCATCTCGAGGACGTCGCTGCGATGGACGCGGAACTTAAAGAGGCGCATGAAATGGTGGCCAACAGCTACTATTTGCTCGAGGAAGTCATGTATAGGCTGCGCGACCAACTTGAGGAGCTTGAATACGACCCGATGCGGCTTGACGCCATTGAAAGCCGCCTCGCGGAAATCCAGCAATTAAAACGGAAGTACGGAGCGACGATCGCCGATATTTTGCAGTATGCCGAAGCGATCGCCGAAGAAATCGAGACGATTGAAAACCGCGACATGCATGTGCACGACCTCGAGCGGCAGCTTGCCGACGTGACCGGCAAATTGCTTGCCGAGGCGAAAAAGGTGACCAGCATCCGCCAGGCGTACGCCCGGCAGCTGATTGAGCGCATTCAGCAAGAATTGAAAGATTTGTACATGGAAAAAACGCAGTTTGACATCGTCTTCGCCAAACGCGAAGGTCCGCTCGACGCCCCGCTGGTCGACGGCGTGCCGGTCAAATTTGCGGAAGACGGCATCGATGTTGTCGAATTTTACCTGTCGACGAACGTCGGCGAGCCGCTGAAGCCGCTTGCCAAAACTGCTTCAGGCGGCGAGCTGTCGCGCATTATGCTCGCATTGAAGACGATTTTTTCGAAACACCAAGGCGTGACATCGATTATTTTTGATGAAGTCGACACCGGCGTCAGCGGCCGGGTCGCCCAGGCGATCGCCGAAAAAATTTACCGTATCGCCAGCCAGTCGCAAGTGCTTTGCATTTCCCACCTGCCGCAAGTCGCCGCCATGGCGGACACGCATCTGTTGATCGTGAAGGAAACGGACGGAACGCGGACCAAAACGGCCGTGAAAAAGCTCGATGAGGAGGAGAAGGTGAAGGAAATCGGACGGATGATTTCCGGCGTGGAGATGACCGAACTGACGAAGCAGCATGCCAAAGAGCTGCTCGAGCTGGCGGCGAAAATGAAGCGATAGCCTTGCTGTCCGTCCCCCGTCGGGCCGTTGCCCCCGCTGCGAGGCAATGGGCTGCCCGGATGAAAGTCCATCCAATCCGGGCAGCTTTTTTTATAAGCGTTGCGATTATATTTTCCCCTGTTCAGGCAAAATTAAAACTGTAACCGTTTTTGTATGGTGTAGGCGGGAGCGAGGAGAGTGAACGACATTGAAGAAAGAAATGGCCCGAAACATAGCAGGAGTGCTTCTCCTAGGCATGCTGATGGCGATCGGTTTTGCCAAACCGATGAAAGAATATTGGCAAATTCCAAAGCAGCTTGTGCTGTTTGAAGGCGATACGGTCGAATTTCGGGCGTCAGCCCTTCCGGTGCAAGCGGCCGTCCATGACCGAAACGCTCCCGAAACGCTCAATGTTGAGCAAAAAAACGGTTCGTGGTCTGTAAAGGCGAAACAGCGCGGAGAAGAAACGTTGGTTTTGCAGGTCGCCGGAATGCCGATTAAACAAGTGGATGTCAACGTGCTACCGACGCTGAAAGTCATCCCCGGCGGGCAATCGATCGGCGTCAAACTCAATACGGTTGGGGTGCTTGTGGTCGGCTACCACTTAGTCGAAACAGAAAACGGAAAGAAGTCCCCGGGGGAGGCGGCCGGCATCCAAATCGGCGACGTGATCACCGCCATTAACGGGCAAAAAATTGAAAACATGAGCGATCTCTCCCCTTTCATTGAGGAAGCCGGCAAAACCGGAAAACCGCTTCATCTCACCATTCTGCGCGATCAGCACTCCGTCACAGCGAAGCTCGTTCCGCTGAAAGACAAGCATGACGACGTGTACCGCATCGGCTTGTATATCCGTGATTCCGCCGCCGGCATCGGGACGATGACGTTCTATGACCCAAAATCGAAAACGTACGGTGCGCTCGGCCATGTCATTTCCGACATGGATACGAAAAAGCCGATTTTGGTGCAAAATGGGCAAATTATGCGCTCGACCGTCACCTCCATTGAAAAAGGGACGAGCGGCAATCCAGGCGAAAAGTTAGCCCGCTTCTCCGATGGCGAAGAGATGATCGGCACGGTGACGAATAACAGTCCGTTTGGCATTTTTGGTAAACTGACAAAGCCATTGCCGGACAGCCCATTCACGAAACCGATTCCGATCGCTTTGGCCAGCCAGGTGAAAGAAGGACCGGCAACAATATTGACAGTGGTCGAAAACGACAAGGTGGAGCAATTTGATGTTGAAATTGTCAGCAACGTTCCACAAAAGTTTCCAGCCACAAAAGGACTCGTCATCCGCGTCACCGATCCGCGCCTGCTCAAGAAAACGGGCGGCATCGTTCAAGGCATGAGCGGCAGCCCGATCATTCAAAATGGCAAACTTGTCGGTGCGGTGACGCATGTGTTTGTCAACGATCCGACATCGGGATACGGCGTCCATATTGAATGGATGCTGCAAGAAGCAGGAATCGATCTATATGGCCGTCAAAAAAAGGCGAGCTGACCGCGAGTCAGCTCGCTTTTTTTGCAGCCCAAAAATTTTTCAAAAAAGACGGCAAATATTTTGCCGATTGGGCATAGATATTTGGTGAAACATCCGTTAAAATGGAACATGTAAAGATTTTTCGACAAATACATGGTTAAAAAAACGAATATTGTCTAAAGAGCTCATTTTTTGCTATAATTTTTATTTTGCATTAATTTGTGAAAAAGAAAAGGATTTTTTGCTGCTGTTGTCGAATGTACGTTAACGGAAAGTTACATAGGAAGAAAATGTGGGGGAGGACGATCAAGTTGAGCATTAAAGTGTGTATTGCCGACGATAATCGCGAATTGGTGTCATTGCTTGATGAATATATTTCGAGCCAGCCGGACATGGAAGTGATCGGCACGGCGTACAACGGCCAGGACTGCCTGCAGATGCTTGAGGAAAAGCGGCCGGATATTTTGCTGTTGGACATCATTATGCCGCATTTGGACGGACTGGCTGTTTTGGAGAGAATCCGCGCCGGCTTCGAACATCAGCCCAATGTCATTATGCTGACGGCGTTCGGCCAGGAAGACGTGACGAAAAAGGCGGTTGAACTCGGGGCTTCCTATTTCATTTTAAAGCCGTTTGACATGGAAAACTTAGCCCACCATATTCGGCAAGTTTACGGTAAAACGACGCCGGTTGTGAGGAAAGCAGCCCCGGCGCCCCAAGTGCGCGACAACAAGCCGAAAAACTTGGACGCGAGCATTACGAGCATCATCCATGAAATCGGCGTTCCAGCCCACATTAAAGGCTATTTGTATTTGCGCGAGGCCATCGCCATGGTCTATCACGACATCGAGCTGCTCGGCTCGATCACGAAAGTGCTGTACCCGGACATCGCCAAAAAATACAACACAACGGCAAGCCGGGTCGAACGGGCGATCCGCCATGCGATCGAAGTCGCCTGGAGCCGCGGCAATCTCGACTCGATCTCATCGCTGTTCGGCTATACGGTCAGCGTCTCGAAAGCCAAACCGACCAACTCCGAATTCATCGCCATGGTGGCCGACAAACTGCGGCTTGAGCATAAAGCGTCATAAAGGGCGGAACGCGGTGAAGGCAAAAGAGGCGGGCCGAAAAAGCGGTTGACCGGCTTTTTGGCGCCGGCCTTTTTTGCGGCCGGGCGCCTACTCGAAACGCCAAGCCACCCGTTGATGAGGGCGGGCCGCTACGGTTCGTCATGCTCTGTTTCCTTTTTCTCAAGTTCGAGCAATTTTTTCATCAAAATATGCGGCGGCATGTGCATCACTTGCTCGATCGGCACGCCGAGCGCTTTTGCCAGCTTTTGCGCCGTCTCCAAGGAAATTTTCAGCGGCTGCATCATCTTCCCCTCCAGTGCCTCATACATTACTTTTAGTATAACCGATCACTGCCGCATTCGGCCAGCTTTGTCGGCCAAATGGCGAATTATATGGGAAAGGAAGAAACGGCATGACATATATTTTTGCCCACCGCGGAGCGGCGGGAACCCACCCGGAAAATACGATGGCAGCGTTTGAAGAAGCGCTGAAGGCGGGGGCGGATGGCATTGAGCTCGATGTGCAGCTGACGAAAGACGGCGAACCGGTCGTCATTCATGACGAAACGGTCGACCGGACGACGGACGGCAGCGGCTGGGTCAAAGACATCCTATACCGCGAACTCCGCAAGTTCAACGCAGCAGCGAAATGGGACGGCCGTTACGGCCATTGCCCGATTCCCCATCTCGAGGAAGTGCTCGCCTGGCTGGCGCCGACACGGCTTTTAGTCAACATTGAGCTGAAAAACAGCCTCGTGGCTTATGAAAGGCTTGAGCAAAAGGTGATCGCCGTTGTGCGCCGCTATGGGCTCGAGAACCGGACGATTTTCTCATCGTTCAACCATAACAGCATGCGTCTTTGCCGCCAGTTGGCGCCGGAGATCGAAACGGCGCTTCTTTATATGGAGCCGCTCTATGACCCGTGGACGTATGTGCAGGCGATGAACGCAGGCGGGGTGCATCCGTACCACCGAACGGTGACGGCGGACTTCGCCGCGGATGCGCGGCGCCGCGGCGTCGCAGTCCGGCCCTTTACGGTGAACAAGCCGAAAACGGCGAAGACGATGTTCGCCTATAAAGTGGATGCGATTTTCACCGACTATCCGCGTCAAGCGAAGGAATGGAAAGAGAAAACGCCTTAACGAAAACCGTTAAGGCGTTTTTTGGCTTTCCTTGAAATGGATGGTTTCCAATTCCGAATCAAGGCGTTTTTCGTTTTCGTTGAAAACGCGCCTGCACTTTGTTCCGTTTTCGGTCGCGGTGCAGCAAAAACCCGCCAATAAACGCCAACCCGGCTGCAAACAGCACAAGCCCGGCGAGAAATTGCAGCCATAAGGCGGCAAACGGCGGCTGCATGATGCCAAACAACGCATCGCGCATCCATTTAATGCCGAGCGCCGCCGCCAGCCCCGGAACGACTAAAATGAACAGCGCAATCATTCGCCCCATCGCGATCGCGTCCCTTTCCTAGCAGAAATCACTTCACCGATTATCATAACCGTTATCCGTCATTTGTCAAGGAACGAAAAAGCGGGTATGATAAAACTGCCTCGACGGATTGGCAGAAAAGGTTGGTGCAGACGATGAAGTCGAACACATTAATCGAGGAAGCAAGTCAATGTCAAGGTCGGACGGTGGCCGTGGCCGCCGCCGAGGATGAGGAAGTGATCGAAGCGGTGGCGATGGCGCTCGAGCATCGCCTCGGCCGGTTTGTGCTGTACGGAGACCGGGAGCGAATCGGACGGTTGCTCAAAGAAAAAGGGGGGGCGCGTTTTGCCGATGTCGACATCGTTCACACCAATTCGGTCGCCCAAGCGGCCGAACTGGCGGTGCGCGCCGTTCATTTGAATGAAGCAGATGCCTTAATGAAAGGGCACGTACCGACGGCAACCTTGCTGAAAGCCGTCTTGAACAAAGAATACGGGCTGCGCACAGGAAAGGTGTTGTCCCATGTCGCGGTGTTTGACGTGCCGGCGTTCGAACGGCTGATCATCGTGACCGACGCGGCCATGAACATCGCCCCCGATCTCGAGCAAAAAGTGCAAATTGTGAACAATGCCGTCAGCGTGGCGCGTTCCATCGGCATCGAGCGTCCGAAAGTCGCGGCGCTGGCGGCGGTGGAGACGGTCAATCCGGCCATGCCGGCAACCGTCGATGCAGCGGCGCTCGCGATGATGCAAAAGCGGGGACAAATCGAACATTGCCTGCTTGACGGGCCGCTTGCCTTGGACAATGCAGTGTCTATGACGGCGGCGAAGCATAAACGAATTGAAAGCGAAGTGGCTGGACAGGCTGATATTTTGCTCGTGCCGGACATTGAATCCGGCAACATGTTGTACAAGTCGCTCGTCTACTTTGCAAAAGCCAAAGTCGGCGCGGTCATCGCCGGGGCGAAGGCGCCGATCGTCTTGACGTCGCGCGCCGACTCGGCGGAAAGCAAACTGTATTCGTTGGCGCTCGCCATCTGTTCGGCAGTGAAATGAAAAGAAGGAGGCCATCTGAGATGGAATTGTTCAAATATATGGAAACTTACGATTATGAGCAAGTGCTGTTTTGCCAAGATAAAGAATCGGGTTTGAAAGCGATCATTGCCATTCATGACACAACGCTCGGCCCGGCGCTCGGCGGGACGCGCATGTGGATGTACAATTCGGAAGAAGAAGCGCTTGAAGACGCCTTGCGCCTCGCCCGCGGCATGACGTACAAAAACGCGGCCGCCGGCCTCAACTTGGGCGGGGGCAAAACGGTCATCATCGGCGACCCGCGCAAAGATAAAAACGAAGCGATGTTCCGGGCGTTCGGCCGCTTCATTCAAGGGCTGAACGGCCGCTACATCACGGCGGAAGACGTCGGCACGACCGTCGCCGATATGGATATCATCTATCAAGAAACCGACTATGTCACCGGCATTTCGCCCGAATTCGGCTCATCCGGCAACCCATCGCCGGCGACCGCCTACGGCGTATACCGCGGCATGAAGGCGGCGGCAAAAGAGGCGTTCGGCAGCGATTCGCTCGAAGGAAAAGTCGTCGCCGTCCAAGGAGTCGGCAATGTCGCGTATCATTTGTGCCGCCATTTGCACGAAGAAGGAGCGAAACTCATCGTGACTGACATCAACAAGGAAGCGGTGGCGCGCGCGGTCGAGGAATTCGGAGCGAAAGCGGTCGACCCGAACGACATTTACGGCGTGGAGTGCGACATTTTTGCTCCATGCGCGCTCGGCGGCATCATCAACGATCAAACGATTCCGCAACTGAAAGCGAAAGTGATCGCCGGATCGGCGAACAACCAGCTGAAAGAGCCGCGCCATGGCGACATCATCCATGAAATGGGCATCGTCTATGCCCCGGATTATGTGATCAACGCCGGCGGCGTCATCAATGTCGCGGACGAACTGTACGGCTACAATCGGGAACGGGCGATGAAAAAAATCGAGCAAATTTATGACAACATCGAAAAAGTGTTTGCCATCGCCAAGCGCGACAACATTCCAACGTATGTGGCCGCCGACCGGATGGCGGAAGAACGGATTGAAACGATGCGCAAAGCGCGCAGTCAATTTTTGCAAAATGGTCACCATATTTTAAGCCGCCGTCGCGCCCGCTAACAGCGGCGCGGGGCGGCCTCCGCCCCGCCGGCGGATGACGGAGGGACGACAACGATGCAAGAGCAGAAGTTCCGCATTTTAACGATCAATCCAGGTTCGACGTCAACGAAAATCGGCGTCTTTGAAAACGAACGGCCATTGCTCGAAAAAACGATCCGCCACGAGGCGGAGGTGCTTCGGCAATATAAAACGATTGCGGATCAGTATGAGTTTCGTAAACAAACGATTTTGCAAGCTCTCGATGAAGAAGGGATCAATTTATCGAAGTTGAACGCCGTCTGCGGCCGCGGTGGACTCCTCCGCCCGATCGAAGGCGGGACGTACCGCGTCAATGAGGCAATGCTTGAAGATTTGCGCCGCGGTTATTCGGGACAGCACGCCTCCAATCTCGGCGGCATTTTGGCGCATGAGATCGCCTCGGCCTTAAACATCCCGGCGTTTATCGTCGACCCGGTCGTCGTCGATGAGCTTGAGCCAATCGCCCGGATCAGCGGCTTTCCGCTCATTGAGCGGCGCAGCATTTTCCACGCCCTAAACCAAAAAGCGGTCGCGCGCCGCGTCGCCAAGCAGCTTGGCAAGCGGTATGACGAACTGAACTTGATCGTCGCTCATATGGGCGGCGGCATCACGGTCGGCGCCCATAAGCAAGGGCGGGTGGTGGACGTGAACAACGGGCTTGACGGCGAAGGCCCGTTCAGCCCGGAGCGTGCCGGGACGGTGCCGGCCGGCGATTTGGTGGCGCTATGCTTCTCGGGCGACTACTATCGCGAGGAAGTGATGCGCATGCTCGTCGGTCAAGGCGGACTTGTCGGGTATTTGGGCACGAACGATGCGGTGAAAGTCGAGAACATGATCGAAGCCGGCGATGAAAAGGCCAAGCTCGTCTATGAGGCGATGGCGTACCAAGTGGCGAAAGAAATCGGCGCGGCAAGCGCCGTATTGGCGGGCAAAGTGGACGCCATCATTTTGACCGGCGGGTTGGCGTATGGCAAATCGTTTGTCGAACGAATCACTCGCCGCGTGCAATGGATCGCCGATGTCATCGTCCATCCGGGCGAAAACGAACTGCAGGCGCTTGCCGAAGGGGCGCTTCGCGTCCTGCGCGGCGAAGAAGAGGAAAAAACGTATTCAGGGTGAAGCGGCTTCGCCGGTTTCAGTCCGGCATTGATGCGGCAACGGATGAGAAAGGGGAAGACAAGATGGCAAAAGAATACGATGTCGTCATTCTCGGCGGCGGCACAGGTGGCTATGTGGCCGCTATTCGCGCCTCGCAGCTCGGCTTGAAAACGGCGGTTGTCGAAAAAGGGAAGCTCGGCGGCACGTGCCTGCACGCCGGCTGCATTCCGTCCAAAGCGCTGCTCCGCAGTGCGGAAGTGTACGCGCAAACGAAAAATAGCGAGGCGTTTGGCGTCATCGCCGGTGATGTGCGCCTTGATTTCGCGAAAGTGCAGGCGCGCAAAGCGACGATTGTCGACCAGCTCCATAAAGGTGTGCAGCATTTGATGAAAAAAGGGAAGATCGATGTGTACGCCGGCATCGGCCGCCTGCTCGGCCCGTCGATCTTTTCCCCGCTGCCGGGGACGGTGTCGGTTGAGATGAACGACGGCAGCGAAAACGAAATGCTTGTCCCGAAATTCGTCGTCATTGCCACTGGTTCGCGGCCGCGCACGCTACCGGGGCTTGAGCCGGACGGCGAATTCGTGATGACATCGGATGAGGCGCTGCAAATGGAGGTGCTTCCGTCGTCTATCTTGATCGTCGGGGGCGGCGTCATCGGCATGGAATGGGCGTCGATGCTCAACGATTTCGGTGTGGAGGTCACCGTGCTTGAGTATGCCGATCGCATTTTGCCGACAGAAGATGAAGATGTCTCAAAAGAAATGGAAAAACTGCTCCGCCGCCGCGGCGTCAACATCGTCACAGGGGCGCGGGTGCTCACGGAAACGCTCGAGAAAGGAAACGGCGTCACGATCCAAGCGGAGCATCAAGGCGAGCGGAAAACGTTTGCGGCCGACAAGATGCTCGTTTCCATCGGGCGTCAGGCGAACATTGAAGGAATTGGTCTTGAAAACACCGAAATTGTTGTGGAGAAGGGATATATTCAAACAAACGAGTTCGGCCAAACGAAAGAATCGCACATTTACGCAATCGGTGATGTCATCGGCGGCCTGCAGCTGGCCCATGTCGCTGCCCATGAAGGGATTGTCGCCATTGAGCATTTGGCCGGGCGCAATCCAGCGCCGATTGACTATTCGATGGTGCCCCGCTGCATTTACACCCGTCCAGAAGCGGCGGCGGTCGGCTTAACCGAACAAGAGGCGAAAGCGAAAGGCTATGATGTCAAAATCGGCAAATTTCCGTTTAAAGCCATTGGCAAGGCGCTTGTGTTCGGTGAGGCGGAAGGGTTTGTGAAACTCATCGCCGACCGGAACACGGACGATCTGCTTGGCGTCCATATGGTCGGGCCGCACGTGACCGATTTGATTTCCGAAGCCGGGCTCGCCCGCGTGCTTGATGCAGCTCCGTGGGAAGTGGCCCATGCGATCCACCCGCATCCGACGCTGTCAGAGGCCATGGCGGAAGCGGCGCTGGCGGTCGATGGCAAAGCGATTCATTTTTAGTTCGTGGCGGCATGAGCTTGGCGCGTGATCATTGGTTGACTATGTGAATCTAAGGGAGGTTGTTGTGATGGCGCAAAACCGTCATCAAGCGCTCGGATTAAGCGATGACACGGTGTTGGAAATGTATGAAACAATGCTTCTCGCCCGCAAGCTCGATGAGCGGATGTGGCTGTTAAACCGCGCCGGAAAAATTCCGTTCGTCATCTCGTGCCAAGGGCAGGAAGCGGCGCAAGTCGGCGCGGCGTTCGCCCTCGATCGGACGAAGGACTATGTACTGCCGTACTACCGCGATATGGGGGTTGTGCTGACATTTGGCATGACGGCGAGAGAATTGATGCTGGCGGCGTTCGCCAAGGCGGAAGACCCGAACTCCGGAGGCCGGCAAATGCCTGGCCATTTCGGGCAAAAGAAAAACCGGATCGTCACCGGCTCCTCGCCCGTGACGACGCAAGTGCCGCATGCGGTCGGCTTTGCGTTAGCGGCGAAAATGGAAAAGAAAGATTTTGTCACTTTTGTCACCTTTGGCGAAGGGTCGTCGAACCAAGGCGACTTCCATGAAGGGGCAAACTTCGCCGGTGTTCACAAGCTTCCGGTCATCTTCATGTGCGAAAACAACCAGTACGCCATTTCCGTGCCGATTTCGAAACAACTCGCGTGCGAAAAAGTGTCCGACCGCGCTGTCGGTTACGGCATGCCGGGCTATACGGTCGACGGCACCGATCCGCTTGAAGTATACCGCGTCGTCAAGGAAGCGGCCGACCGCGCCCGCCGCGGCGAAGGGCCAACGTTGATTGAAGCGGTGACGTATCGGCTGACGTCGCACTCGTCGGATGACGACCATCGCGTCTACCGGACGGAAGAAGAGCTCGCCGAGGCGCGCGCCAAAGACCCGATCATCACATTTACCAACTATTTGAAAGAAACGGGCGTTTTGACCGATGAACGGGATGAAGAAATTCAAGCGCGCGTCATGAAGGAAGTGAACGAAGCGACCGACTACGCGGAGAAGGCGCCGTACGCCGAGCCGGAGCACGCGCTTCGCTACGTGTATGCCGAGGAGTAAGGGAGGGGATTTGACGATGCCTGTTATTTCCTATATTGATGCGGTCACGATGGCAATTCGCGAAGAGATGGAGCGCGACCCGCGCGTGTTTGTGTTAGGAGAAGACGTCGGCCGAAAAGGCGGAGTGTTCAAAGCGACGCAAGGATTGTACGAGCAGTTTGGCGAAGAGCGCGTGATTGATACGCCGCTTGCCGAATCGGCGATCGTCGGCGTCGGCATCGGCGCGGCGATGTACGGTCTGCGCCCGATCGCGGAAATTCAGTTTGCCGACTTCATCATGCCGGCGGTCAACCAAATCATTTCGGAGGCGGCGCGCATTCGCTACCGCTCGAACAACGACTGGAACTGCCCGATCGTCATCCGCGCCCCATACGGCGGCGGTGTTCACGGTGCTCTGTACCATTCTCAATCGGTGGAAGCGATTTTCGCCAACCAGCCGGGGCTGAAAATCGTCATGCCGTCGACGCCGTATGATGTAAAAGGATTATTGAAAGCGGCGATTCGCGATGAAGATCCGGTGCTCTTTTTCGAGCATAAACGCGCCTATCGCCTCATTAAAGGAGAGGTGCCGGAAGACGACTACGTATTGCCGATCGGCAAAGCTGATGTCAAGCGTGAAGGAGAGGACATCACGGTCATCACGTACGGGCTGTGCGTCCATTTTGCCTTGCAGGCGGCCGAACGCGTCGCACAAGACGGCATTTCCGTCCATCTGCTCGATTTGCGCACCGTCTACCCGCTTGACAAAGAAGCGATCATCGAAGCGGCGAGCAAAACGGGGAAAGTGCTGCTTATTACGGAAGACAATAAAGAAGGCAGCGTCATGAGCGAAGTCGCCGCCATTATCGCGGAGCATTGTTTGTTTGATCTCGACGCGCCGATTATGCGCCTCGCCGGCCCGGACGTTCCGGCCATGCCGTATGCGCCGACGATGGAAAAATTCTTTATGATCAATCCAGAAAAAGTCGAAAAAGCGATGCGCGAATTAGCGGCGTTTTGAGGCGAAGACATTGCAGCCAAGATAGGAGGGTATCGATGTGGCCATCGAACAATTGACGATGCCTCAGCTCGGGGAAAGCGTCACGGAAGGCACGATCAGCAAATGGCTCGTTTCCCCGGGCGACAAAGTGAACAAATACGACCCGATCGCTGAAGTCATCACCGATAAAGTGAGCGCGGAAATTCCGTCGTCGTTTGCCGGCGTCATCCGCGAGCTGATCGCCAAAGAAGGGGAGACGCTCCCGGTCGGCGCGCCGATTTGCACGATCGAAGTCGAAGGCGCTGCACCGGCTTCGGAAGCGAAGCCGGCGGATGAAGCGCCGAAAGCAGAAGACAATGCCAAGCCAGCCGCTCCGAAAAAGGCCGGCCGGGCAAACAACGGCCGCTATTCGCCGGCCGTGCTCCGCTTGGCTCAGGAACACGGCATTGACCTCGAACAAGTCGAAGGCACCGGCCTTGGCGGGCGGGTGACGCGCAAAGATTTGCTCAAACTCATTGAGTCCGGCCAAATTCCGAAAGCGGGAGAGGCACCGGCGGCGGAACAAGCGGCGCCAAAAGCGGAACCGAGAACGGAGCAGCCGGCCCCGGCCGCCGCGGCGGCTCAACCGTCTGCCGCGGCCGCGCCAACCGCGCCGCAGGCAGCGCCGATCAAACCAGCGGCCCCGAACGTCGAAGCCGGAGCGGGCGACATCGAAATTCCGGTCACCCCGGTGCGCAAGGCGATTGCGGCGAACATGCTCCGCAGCAAACACGAAGCGCCGCACGCGTGGACGATGGTCGAAGTCGACGTCACCGATCTTGTCGCCTACCGCGATGCCATCAAAGACGAGTTCAAGCGGCGTGAAGGCTTCAATTTGACGTATTTCGCCTTCTTCGTCAAGGCGGTCGCCCAAGCGCTGAAAGAATTCCCGCAGCTGAACTCGACGTGGGCGGGCGATAAGATCATTCAACGCAAAGACATCAACATCTCGATCGCCGTCGCGACGGATGACGCCTTGTTCGTGCCCGTCATCAAGCACGCCGATGAAAAAACGATCAAAGGCATCGCCCGTGAAATCGCTGAACTGGCGGCAAAAACGCGCGCCGGCAAACTGCGCCCGGAAGACATGCAGGGCGGCACGTTCACCGTCAACAACACCGGCGCGTTCGGCTCGGTGCAGTCGATGGGCATTATCAACTACCCGCAAGCGGCCATTTTGCAAGTGGAAACGATCGTCAAACGACCCGTCGTCAAAAACGGCATGATCGCCATCCGCGACATGGTCAACTTATGCTTGTCGCTTGACCACCGCGTCTTGGATGGCCTCATTTGTGGACGCTTCCTCGCCCGCGTCAAAGCGATTTTGGAAAATATGAACAAAGACAACACGCCGATTTATTAACGATTCCCCCATCGCCATCGGTTGGCGGTGGGGTTTTTGCATGGGGTGATTTCAAACTTCTCTCACAAATGTGATGTATAATGGGGGCAGAAACGAATAGGTGAAGGAGAAACTCGAGATGAAACGAGAGAGCGTATGGATGCTGTTGAGTTTGTTCTTTATGCTAAGCGGCTGCGCGAAGACATCGTTTCCTCCGATCGCTGATTCGCTGTCGGTCGTCATCAGTCTCGATGTCAAAGCGGAAACGGTCACCTTTTTGAACGCGAAAAATGGCGGCAAAATCGCCCGCTGGAACATTGATCAGCCGTTTCAAGGCGGGGTGTTGAGCCCAGACGGCCGGACGCTTTTTTTGTACGGGCGGGATCTTGACGGGGTCTATCGGTACGATCTCGCGACCGGGAAGCTGCTTGGCGAATGGAAAATAGGAAGCGGCATTGTGAGCGCTGCTCCATCTCCGGATGGCCGCACGTGGTTTTTTGGCGACAGCACCCATCACGCGGTGCGCGTTGTGAGCCGGGACGGGAAAGAGATCGCCCGCCTTTCGGTCGGACGCTCCCCGATGACGCTGCTGGTCAATCACGCTGGAACGAGGTTGTATGTGATCGATTTTCAAGACGAACGGACGTGGATCATCGATGTGGACCGCCGCCGCGTCATCCGTTCGTTCGCCGTGCCGAAGTTCGCCTTGGGCGGAGTGGTGCGCGAGCGACAAGAGGAGCTGTGGGTCGGCGGGCACGGCAGCGGAAGCCGTGTGGAAACGAACATTCATGTCTACTCACTGCAAGACGGCCGCTTGCTCCGGACGATCGCCGCTCCGGTCATGCCGGTCGATTTCGTCGAAACAGGCCGCGGCGTGTTTGTGCTAAGCCATGGCTCCAACACAGTTTACCAATTTTCCCTAGATGGAAAGAAACTCGCTTCGACGTCTGTCGGCGCCAATCCATTTGCGATGGAAGCGGCGTTCGGTCGTTTGTATATCGCGAGCTATGACAGCGATGAAATCATCGTGGTCGATGAGGCGACGTTGCGTCCGCTTGTCCGTTGGAAGACGGGAGACGGCCCGCTGCAACTATTCATTCGGGAGGGACGAACATGAGCGAACGAACCGTTTTAATCGTCGATGATGAAGAAGAAATGCGCCTGCTCGTTGGCATGTATTTGGAAAACGCCGGCTTTCGCTGCCTCGAAGCAGGGGACGGGGAAGAAGCGCTGGTGCTGCTTTCGCAACATCCGGTTGATGCCGTGCTGTTGGACGTCATGATGCCAAAACAGGACGGATTCGCCGTCTGCGCCCGCATCCGCGAGCAGTCGGACGTGCCGATTTTGTTTTTGACCGCGCTTGGCGAAGAATGGGACAAAGTGAAAGGATTGAAGCTGGGAGGCGACGATTACATCGTCAAACCGTTCAGCCCGGGAGAGCTCATCGCCCGCCTTGAGGCGGTGCTGCGCCGGGTGCAGCGCGTCCGCGAGCACGACGGACGGCTGCAATTTGGCGACCTTGCCATCGACGAAAAAGGACGAACCGTGACCGTTGGCGGCGAGGCGGTGAAGCTGACGTTGAAGGAGTTTGAGCTGCTGCTGTTTTTGGCAAAACACCGAGGCCAGGTGTTCAGCCGCGACGATTTGCTCGTCAAAGTGTGGGGATATGATTATACAGGAAACGCCCGCACGGTCGATACGCATGTGAAAACGCTGCGCATGAAGCTGAAAGACGCCGCCCGCCACATCCAAACCGTCTGGGGCATCGGCTACAAGTTTGAGGGATGAACATGAAACGGCTTCGGTTAGGACAAAAACTATGGCTGTCGATCGGCGCCGCGGTCGTGGTGACGCTGGCGTTTTCTTTTGGTCTTCTCAATTATTTTTACCGGACGGTGTACATGAAAGAAGTTGAGCGAACGTTGATCGCGGAAGGGACGAGCCTCGCCCGCGACTATCACGGCGGGGCGGTGACGGAGGCATATCGCCGTCAAATCGAATGGTATGACGAAAAATCAACGGCCACGATCTTGTTGATTGACAACCCGCGCGAACTGAGCGCCTGCTTTCCGTTTCCGGTCCACTATGACGCGTTAGTCAGCGGCCGCGACCGGGAAACATTGTTAGCCGGGAAGCCTGTTGTCAAAACGGGATACGAAAAGCGGTTCGGCCGCCGCGTGATGGCGGTCGTCGTTCCGCTTTTGGACGGCAAGCGGCTTGAAGGAGCGATTTACTTGTATTTGCCGTTAGCCGACGTTCAGGAAGCAACGAAGCGGGCGGCCGCCGCGTTTTGGCCGTTGGCCGCCATATTCGCCGCCGCGCTTTTGGTTGTCGGCCGACGGATGGTGCGGCAGATGACCGAGCCGCTCCAAGCGATGGAACAAGCGGCAGAACGCATGGCGGAAGGACGCTACGAAGCGGACATCCCCGTGCGGAGCGATGATGAAATCGGCCGCCTGGCGGAGGCGTTCAACCAAATGGCGGACGCCATTGCCAAAGAAGACGAGCGGAAGCGCGAGTTTTTAGCGAACGTCTCGCATGAGCTGCGCACGCCGCTCAGCTATATGAAAGGATACAGCGAAGCGCTCCTTGCTGGCCTCGCGAAAACGAAGGAGGAAGAAAAGGCGTACCTTCGCCTCATCCACCGCGAAACGGAGCGGATGGAGCGGCTGGTGCGCGATCTTCTTGACCTGGCGCGCCTTGAAGGGCAAAGCGTGCCGCTCGAGCGCGCGCCGGTGGCGTTCGCCCAAGTGATCGAAGATGTCATCGCCACGTACGAACCGATCGCCGCGCAAAAGCGGATCGAGCTGGCGTGCGAGTTGGACTATGACATCATCGTCAACGGCGACGCCGACCGGCTCGAACAAGTCGTGCGCAACTTGCTTGACAACGCCATCCGCTACACCCCAGAAGGCGGTGTGGTGACGGTGCGGCTTTCCCGCTTTTCGGAAGCGGAAGGCGAGCTTGTCGTCCAAGATACGGGCAAAGGCATTCCAAAAGACCAGCTCCCGTTTCTCGGCCAGCGCTTTTTCCGCGTCGATCGCGCCCGCACTCGCAAAGAAGGCGGCACCGGCTTGGGGCTTGCCATCGTCAAACAAATCGTCTCTCTTCATGACGGCTCGATTCGGTTCGACAGCGACCTTGGACGCGGGATGACCGTATTCGTCCGCCTGCCGCTCGTTCGGGAAGAGGAATAAACATCGTTCAAGATACAGGAATGGATGGTGTATAATCAATATAAAATTAGGAGGCAGGTGGAGGATATGGGTTCACCGGAAAAGGAACAGGCCCCTATGACCTACAAAGAGTATGCGACATGGCCGGAAGGAAAACGGTGCGAGGTGTTGGATGGGAACATCATCAGCATGGCGCCGTCGCCGACACCGGAACATCAATCCGTTTCGCTCCAACTTTCCATTGAATTCGGGATGCATCTTCGTGGGAAGGATTGCCGCGTGTTGGCCGCCCCGATCGATGTGTATCTTTTCGAAGATCATCGAAAGGGATGGATGGATGAAAACGTCCGAAACTGGGTATGCCCCGATCTTGTCGTCATCTGCGACAAAAACAAAATTCAAAAAAACCGCATTGTCGGGGCTCCGGATTTGGTCGTCGAGATCTTGTCCCCCGCCACGGCCAAAATCGACCGGATGGACAAACGGATCGCGTACGAGCGGGCCGGGGTGAAGGAATATTGGATCGTTGACCCGGCGAATCAAGTGGTGGAAGTGTATTTGCGCGGAAAAACAGGAAGATTGGAACTTCATGGAGTGTACAACCGGGATGACGCCGTTTTGGTTCATGTATTGAAGGATTTCGTGATCGATTTGCGAAACATTTTCCAATGAATAAATGGCAGTTGAGATTTTCGCTAAGCGGCGATTTGGAGGGGGACGAGGGAGCATCGTCCAAGAGAGCATGCAACAACGCCCTCTTCCTTTCATGTTTTTTCAGGGCTTCTTGGAGGATTTGTGAATCGTTGAGATGGTGTTGTTTCGCCAAGTCATCGAGCCATTTCGGGATCGTTCATGTTTTTTTGACCGCTTTGTTTTCCATTTCATGGCGAAATGGTGGCATCAGCAAGTTGTTTGCCTTTTTGTTCATTGTCCAAACGCGGCCGATGTACTACAATAAACATAGAAACCGTTTTTTTTCACACGAAGCGTCATCAGCGTTTCGTTCTGAGCAGACGGGTTCGAGAGGGAAAGGTGCGGCTTGAAAAGAAAGCGGTTTCTTATGTCTGGAAGGCAAAGGGGGATCGGAATGAGCGATGTCGCAAAGATGTCGGACTCGCTGATGAGTTTTCACGGCGCATCGCCCGCAATACACAGCTGTACTTGCAGGAAGAAACGGGCATTTGCCGGACGATCGACCCGTGGGCCGGTTCGTATTACGTCGAAGCGTTGACGAACGAATTGATGAAACGGGCGTGGGCGCATATCGAAGAAATCGAAAGCTTGGGCGGGATGGCGAAAGCCATTGAAACGGGCATCCCGAAAATGCGCATCGAAGAAGCGGCGGCCCGCCGCCAAGCGCGCATCGATTCAGGAGCGGAAACGATCATCGGCGTGAACAAATACCGCCCGGACAAAGAAGAACCGATCGACATTTTGGAAGTCGACAACACCGCCGTGCGAAAGCGGCAAATCGAGCGGCTGAACGAGCTCAAGGCGACGCGCGATAGCGAGCAGGTCGAAGCGGCGCTTGCCGCCATTACAAAAGCGGCGGAAACGGGCGAAGGGAACTTGCTTGAGCTGGCCGTCCAAGCGGCGCGCGTCCGGGCGACGCTCGGGGAAATTTCGTATGCGATCGAAAAAGTGGCGAGTCGCCATCGCGCCGCCATCCGCTCGATCAGCGGCGTGTACAGCTCGGAATACAAAAACGAAACCCAGCTCGAACGGGTGAAGCGGCGGGTGGAGCAGTTCGCCGAACTGGAAGGGCGGCGTCCGCGCATCTTGATTGCGAAAATGGGGCAGGATGGGCATGACCGCGGGGCGAAAGTCGTCGCCACAGCGTTTGCCGATCTAGGGTTTGACGTCGACATCGGCCCGCTCTTTCAAACGCCGGAAGAAACGGCGCGCCAGGCGGTCGAAAACGACGTGCACGCTGTCGGCATCAGCTCGGTCGCCGGTGGACATAAAACGCTCGTGCCGCAGCTTGTGGCGGAGCTTGAAAAACTCGGCCGCGGCGACATTCTCGTTTTTGTCGGCGGCGTCATCCCGCCGCAAGACTACGCGTTTTTGTATGAGCACGGCGCCGCCGCCAGCAGCAAAAAGACTGGATGCACGCCATGATAAAGAATATATCGAAACGCGCTTTTTCGCCGACCCGATCGTGAAAGAGAAGCTTCCGATGCTCGAGAACAGCGTCATTTCCGGCGCCAAGCCGGTCCCCGCCGCCGTCCGCGAGCTGATTGAAGCATACGAACGGAGCCTCGGCGGCGAAGTATGATATGATAAAGGCAAACCGAAGGAGGTGTTGAGATGTTCCAATTTCAATTTCCGCTCTATCACGACATCGTCGAACAAGCGCGGCGTGAAGCGGTCGAAGCCGGATTTGAAGAGCTGCGTACGCCGGAAGACGTCGATGCGGCATTCCGCCGTCCGGGCACCACGCTTGTCCTCATCAACTCCGTATGCGGCTGCGCCGGCGGCATCGCCCGTCCCGCAGCGGCCCATGCCGTTTACTACGACAAGCGCCCGGACCATTTGGTGACCGTCTTTGCCGGCCAAGACAAAGAAGCAACGGCCCGCGCGCGCGAGTATTTTGTCGGCGAGCCGCCGTCCTCGCCGTCGTTCGCGTTGTTAAAAGACGGAAAACTGTGTGCCATGCTCCACCGCCACGACATCGAAGGGCACGAACCGGTCGCCGTCGTGCAAAAGCTGCAGGCGCTGTTTGACGAATATTGCGAGGAAGTGTGAAAGGAGAACCCGAAGTTCGAAAAGGGACTTCGGGTTTTTGCATGACCATTATTGTTTGTGATAATAGAAATGAAGAAGGAAATTGATCGTATCAGTCAAATAAATGAGCAACAAGTCACAACTGTTTTAGATGGTGTTTCAGAAAATGTCATGAGTAAAATTTACAAAGAATCGGTATTAAAATTATTACTGTATCGAAAAGAATGGCTCGTAAATTGGTATATGGAGGTGAAATAAGCGATGCGCCCTTTTGTGCTTTGGTTAATTTGGCAAAATGAATGTACTCGGCAGCGATATCATATTGGAAACTTATTACACGATGGGGATAAGTATGTATTTTATTATGAACGTGTATATTCCTGCTTTCTATAGCGAGTTTATGTTTAACCTTATTCAAAATAATGGGCGTTATATGGCGAGAATTGAATCAATTCATGTTGAGGCTTTTCCACAGCGGAAAGTAAATATAAGTGTCTACGGTGAGCTCCTCCCATCTTGCCAGACGCAAGATCTCGATATGCTACATGAAATATCGTTAGAAGTGATTTAGTCTGTTCACTGTTTTCTGAAGTAGGCATGTTTGATTTCAGATGAATGAATATGTCCATGAAATCGAAACGCTACTGCAAAACATCAAAGAAGAAGTGATCGACCGTGATGTATGGAATGAGCCCGACCGTGTTTGAACGGCTGATGGCGTATTTCGCGGGCGAAGAAGATATACAAAAACTGTAGATGAGCAAATTCACTGACATAAATTGACAACTAAACAAAAAAGGAGACATGAACCCGATTCCTTGGTTAGAATAGATGTACCACCAACTATCCACAAGGAGGTTCATGTCTCATGAATAGATTAGCACATCACCAAGGAATCCACAAGTTTTTCTTCACGCTGGGGTTGACGCTGCAGCTTTCCAAACCGGTCATCAAGCATCTCATTCATATTGTCGATGCCTTGACCACCAAGGGATTCTCGGGAACATTGACTGATATTCATTACTGGAGCTTTCATCCGAATCATCGAACGACGCTCAGTCACTTTTTCACGAAAAGCCCTTGGAACGAGGAAAGGCTGCTTGGGAAGCTTCAAGAGTGGATCCTTTCCCAGGTCGAACGACTGGCCAAACGGAAGAATCAACCCCTTTTTGTTTCGATTGATGATACGATTTGCCAAAAAACAAAGCCTTCGTCACGGGCTGTGCACGCCATTCAAGGGTGCGACTGGCACTACTCGCATAAAGATCATCAATCGGTCTGGGGGCATTCGCTCGTTTGGCTGATGGTGCACACCTTCACGCAGGCGTTCCCATTTGCGTTCCGCCTGTATGACAAGAAAGCGGGAAAAAGCAAGATCGACCTGGCGATCGAGATGCTTTCCTCGCTCAAGGTGAAGCGGGCTCAGCCGGTGTATGTGCTCATGGATTCGTGGTATCCGTCTAAGAAGCTCATCGAAGCCTGTCTGAAACAGGGATTCCATGTCATCGCGATGCTCAAGACGAACCGGATTCTCTACCCGAAAGGCATCGCCATCCAAGCCAAGCAGTTTGCCCGCTATATCGAGTCCAAAGACACCCGCCTCGTCACGGTGGGGCAGGAGCGTTATCGCGTGTATCGCTATGAGGGGGCCATCCATGGCCTCGATGACGCGGTGGTGCTGCTGGCTTGGAAGGCGGATCAGCCGATGGCGCCGGAACATCTTCATTGCATCTTGAGCACCGACCGGGAACTCGGGGACGAAGACATCTTGCGTTACTACGCCCAGCGCTGGACGATCGAGTGCTTTTTCCGGCAGGCGAAAGATCAACTGAAGCTGGATGGATACCGCGTTCGCCACATTCGGGCGGTGAAACGGTATTGGGCGGTGGTGCTGCTCTCCTGCGTGTACAGCATCGCCGAATCCCGACAAAACCTCTCCACCGGGCTGGAGCTTCTTCGGTCGCGGAAAGACCACAGCGTCGTCGAGTTTATTTATGACGCTGCAAAGCAAGATATTCCCATTGATGTGATCAAAAAACAGCTCCGTATCGCGTAAGGGGTACCCTGTTTGTCTCTCTAACCATGGAAATTATTGTAATGAAAAATGCTCATCTACAGTTGATTACGGAGTTCCATGTCGATTTGATAAATGCTGTTTTCGCCGTGGCCGAGAAGAACGATTTTTTTCGGGTTAAACCGGCATACTTGCCGGCAAATTTCCGATCCGATCGAACCGCCGGCGCCCGTGACTAAAATGACTTTGTTTTCGATATAGCTGGAGATGCTTTCAATATCGAGTTCGACCGGCTCGCGGCCAAGCAAGTCTTCCACTTGGACATCGCGGAATTGACTGACAGATACTTTCCCGGTCACAATATCTTCAAGTTTCGGAACAATTTGCGTTTTTGCTTTCGTTTTCGCGCATTGTTCAAAAATGCGATTCAGTTCCTTTTTTGTCAATGAAGGAATCGCAATGATGATATGTTCAATTTTCAGCGCGCGAACGACATCTTCAATATCTTTCGTCGTTCCCATCACAGGAATGTTAAAAAACTGCAATTTTTGTTTATTAGGATCATCATCAATAAACGCAATTGGCTTCAGTTCCGCTTCTGGATTGTTTACTAACTGCCGCGCCACCATCGTTCCCGCGGCTCCCGCACCGATAATGAGCGTCCGCCGTTTATTCGCGTTTGGTCTTATGTAGCGGTCGCGGAACACTCTCCAGACAAACCGCGAACCGCCGATGAGAATAATATGAATCATCCATGTAATCATCAACGCGCGGACATAAATATCTTGAAAGGCGGAAAATTGCACGATCGCTGTTGTGATAATCGAAAACGTGACCGCCTTAATAATCGCCGTTAATTCGCCGATGCTCGCGTATTCCCACGCTTTATGGTACAAACGGTATATAAACGCAAAAGAATGATGGCTGACAAGCAGCGTTAACGCCGATAACAGAACCGATTTGTATTTCCAGATTTGTATTCCTGGATGAATCGTAAACAAGCTGACGTAAATCGCCGTTAACACGATTAATGAGTCCAATATTATTAAAAACGTTAATCGTTTTCGATATGCCAACGCACTGCGTCTCCCTTCGTATAATAGATAACGAGCCATGTTCGCCATGGCTCGTTATGATGCATTCGTATTTTGTTTTGTTTCCGCAATAATTTTCTCCATAAATGCGAGTAAATCGTCTCTTAACTCCTCATTCTGCAACGCAAACTCAATCGTCGTCTTAATAAACCCGATCTTTTCACCGACGTCGTAGCGCTTGCCTTCGAATTCGTAGGCGAAGACGCGCTGGATTTCGTTCAATTTTTGAATCGCGTCGGTCAGTTGAATTTCGCCGCCGGCGCCGGTTTCTTGTTTTTCAAGGAAGAGGAAGATTTCTGGTGTGAGGATGTATCTTCCCATGATCGCTAAGTTGGACGGTGCGGTGCCTGGTGCTGGTTTTTCGACGAATTGGCGGACTTGGTAACGGCGTCCGTGTTGTTCAATTGGATCGATGATGCCGTAACGGTGCGTTTCGTTGTCAGGTACTTTTTTGACGCCAATCACAGAGCTAAGTGTTTGTTCGTATTGATCGATTAATTGTTTTAAACACGGCGTTTCCGCTTGGACGATGTCGTCACCAAGCAGAACGGCAAACGGTTCGTCGCCGATAAAGTTGCGCGCGCACCAGACGGCGTGGCCGAGCCCTTTCGGTTCTTTTTGACGAATGTAGTGAATGTCGACTTTCGATGGCTCTTTTACTTTTTCGAGTAAGTCGTATTTGCCTTTTTCAATTAAGTTTTGTTCAAGTTCAAACGCGTTGTCGAAATGGTCTTCGATGGCGCGTTTTCCTTTTCCTGTGACGATGATAATATCTTCAATCCCTGATGCGATTGCTTCTTCAACGATGTATTGAATCGTTGGCTTGTCAACAATCGGAAGCATTTCTTTCGGCATCGCTTTCGTTGCCGGCAAAAATCTTGTGCCGAGCCCCGCTGCTGGAATGATCGCTTTGCGTACTTTTTTCATCCTATTTCGCGCAGGAGACTCCCACTTCAACGACCAAAGGGAGTAAGTGGGAGAGGAATGCGCGTTCCCCCCTTTCTTTTGTGTATGATATAATAAAGGCGTGGAGAAAACCGTTCAATAAAGGCACTCCAATCACGGCTACTCGATGTATGGAGTTGGTTACAGGAAACGTTGTAACCGTAAAACATCGAGCGTAGRTCCGTCTGTTGTGTGTGGAAGCCAAGTACTGCCAACAGACACACCGAGAGAATCGGTAACGATGCAGGCATGACCTGCGTCGTTGGGTAGTTGTCAACCTGCCCTGATGCAACCCCAAGTCAAGGAAGGAGGACGAAGTCCGCTTGTACTTCTGGGGAGTTGCAAGCCCCCACTTCAAGCGTTAGCTAAGTGGGGGTAGTTGACGAGCGCACCGTTTCAATGAGATGCGCCATGTCCCCGGGAAGCGGAGCGGCAAATGTCAACCAGCGGCGCGCAAACGGATGGAAAAACGAGAGCTGACGGCTATGGAGCGCCTGGCGGTCGATCATCTCCCGACTCCCGCCATAGAGGTCATCCCCAGCGAGCGGATGGCCAACATAAGCCAAATGGACGCGGATTTGGTGCGTACGTCCGGTTTCAAGCTGCAGCGACACGTGCGTATAGCCGCGAAGCCGCTCGAGCACCCGGAAATGAGTGACCGCCGGCTTGCCGTCCTCCCGCACTTCGCGGGCGATGATGCTGTCTCCCCGGCGGCCGATCGGCGCATCAATCGTCCCTTCGTCATCAACCATGACGCCGTGGCAAATGGCCTCATATGTGCGCGCCACCTTCCCTTTTTGCTGGAGCGTGGACAACAAATGGTGAACGTGGCGGTGCTTGGCAACGAGCACAAGCCCGGACGTGTCGCGGTCCAATCTTGTCACAATATGGACGGTTGAATCGAGCCGCTGCCTTCGGTAATGGTGCAGCAGGCCGTTGGCAAGCGTTCCGCCCGGATGATGGCGCGACGGGATCGTGGCCAACCCGGCCGGTTTGTCAACGACAAGGATGTAATCATCTTCGTACACGATATGAAGCGGCATCTCTTCCGGATCCATCCAATCGCTCGTCCGCTCCGGCGGAAACACAACCGACAGCGTCTCACCGGCACGCAGCACATGGCGGACGGTGACGGGCCGACCGTCAACCAACAGCGCCCCGCCATGGAATTTAATATCGGTAAGCGCCGTCCGCGAAATGCCGTTCTCTTGCAAAAACTGGCGCAGCAGCTTTCCGTCGTGCTGTTCATCGATGGAAAAGGTCATGGTAAACGGCGGCAATGTTCGTCACCTTTCTGATCAAAAATCTCCGTCTTGCTCATCGTGTTCCATCCACTTTCCTTTGGCGCCGCTAAAACGGAATCGGCATCCGCGCCAAAAGACCATCACCTCGCCGCAAACGGGAAGCGTTGCCTAACCAAGGAGGCGGGTTTTCCATCAGTCGGCGATAAACGAGTCGCGCACCCGCCGCCAAAACGGAAACGGCCGAAAGCGGGCGAAACGCACCTTTTCATCGGCCACCCGGCATTGAATCGACTTCACTTCTTTATGCAACAGTGACAAATGGTCGACCGTAATTTGAAAATCGATATGGTTGACCGGCTTCAGCAAGCACGTATGGTGCGCCGGCAGCACGAGCGGCGAACCGATTGTCCGAAACACGCGGTTGTTGATGGATGCCATCTCCGTCACTTGAATCGCCTCGAGCGACGGGTGCAAAATCGCCCCGCCGAGCGCCTTATTATAGGCCGTGCTCCCGGTCGGCGTGGAAATGCACAGCCCGTCGCCGCGGAACCGCTCAAACAAATCACCGCGAATTTCAACATCCATGACGAGCGTCCCACTCACACATTTCACCGTGCATTCGTTGAGCGCTAAATACTTCGCCTCGCGCCCACCGTTAATGTAACGAATCGTCACCTCAAGCAGCGGGTACTCCACCACTTGATACGGTGTTTTGGCGATGGCAATCACGAGCTTTTCGATTTCTTCCGGCACCCAATCGGCATAAAAGCCGAGATGGCCGGTATGGACGCCGACAAACGCCGTCTTGTCCAACCGATGGCAATAGCGATGGAACGCGTACAACAGCGTTCCATCCCCGCCGACGGAAATGACCAAATCCGGCGCTTCCTCATCATAGCGCAAATCAAAATCAAGCAAATACGTCTTCATCTTCTGCGCGAGGGCGTTCGACACATCATCCCCTTTTGACGTAATGGCGAAGGCCAGCGGCGCATCAGTTCGTTTCATTGTCCTTCCCCTTTTGCTTCTTGTTTTCGTGAAAAGGCGGCCTGCGCTTCTTGAATTTCAACGCGGATTTTCGACATTTCCTCATCGAGGCGGTAGGCAGCCTCCGCCGCGCGCTGCAGCCGGGCTTTAATATCTTCCGGAAAGCGGCCGCTGTATTTGTAGTTCAGAGAGTGTTCGATCGTCGCCCAAAAGTTCATCGCCAGCGTGCGGATTTGAATTTCCGCCAAAATATTTTTCTCGCCGCGGATCGTCTGCACCGGATACCGAATGACGAGGTGGTATGAACGATAGCCGCTTTCTTTCTTTTGCGTGACATAGTCGCGCTCCTCGACGATTGTAAAATCGTTGCGCTGGCGCAGCAGCTCGACGACCGTTTTAATATCGTCGACAAACTGGCACATGATGCGCAGTCCTGCAATATCTTGCATCTCTTCCTCGAGGCGGTCGAGCGGGATGTTTTTCTTTTGCGCCTTGTCTAAAATGCTGGCAACCGGCTTCACGCGTCCGGTGACAAACTCAATCGGCGAGTGCGCTTCAATCATCTCAAACTGGGCGCGAATGCCTCGCAACTTTACTTTCAGCTCTTCGACTGCCTGCTTATACGGGGCTAAAAACAAATCCCAATGGTTTACCATCGTACCACCTGCCTATCTATTTTCAATTTCCTGACAGCCTGGGCCAAGAGAAAGCATCCGCACCTTCCCAGCGCCGCTTTGACGGTAAGCGGCCTTGGGCGCGCTCCGCCTCCCCTCACGCCCAAAGGCAGGCAACCGGACGGCTCATCCGGTAAAAAACATCTCTTGTACTGCTCGTTCAAGCGCCTCGCCATAGTTGGCGTTGCCGCGAATATTTTCAAGCAAATAAGACAGTTCATCGTGAAACTGTTCAAGCTCAAGCGTCCTCTCTCCACATCGAAGCCAGACCGGCTCCTTGGCGTCAAGCGCCGCCTTTAGCTCAGGCCACCACGGCTTCGGAACCATGACATATAGAAAGCGATCCTCGGTTTCCAATATATACACAAACGCCAATGCATCTGAGTCAACAAGCATATGGCGCTTCGGCATAACACCGGCGGGCAAAACAAGCGCATCATCAACCTTCAGCCAGAGCCGGCCGTCTTTTCGCTCTGCCCGCTCGACGATCCATTTTTCGTTCATGCTTTCTCTCCTTCCACACCAACCATCCGCCCTTTATTTTACCATATTCAGCCTATGCGGGCGAAATAATTGATATTCGCCGAAAAACAGCTGATAATAGAAGGAGACGACTATCCTGTCTGAAGGGGATTCACGATGCATCAAGAAATCGAAATCGAATTAAAAAACTTGTTAACGGCAGCGGAATTTGCGGCCGTCCGCGCCGCCTTCCGGTTGGATGATGGCGCTTTCTTCCGCCAGGAAAACTATTACTTTGACACTCCGTCATTCGCCTTAAAAGAACGGGCGGCAGCGCTGCGCATCCGGGCGAAAGAAGGGCGGTTTACGCTGACGCTGAAACAAACGCGGGCGGATGGGGCGCTTCTCGAGACGCACGTGCCGCTCACCCCTTCCGAAGCGGAGGCGCTGCTCACGGGCGTGCCGCTGCACGGAACGATCGCGGCCTTGCTTGCGGAACTGGGCATTGATCCATCCAACGTGCGCCATTTCGGCTCTCTTGTCACCGAACGCGCCCAATGGCCGTACGAAGGCGGTACGCTTTTCCTTGACCGCAACTTCTACTTGCAAAGTGAAGATTACGAACTTGAGTATGAAGTGGATCACGTGGAAGCGGGTGAAAAGCGGTTTTTGCGCCTGCTTGAGGCGCTCGGCATCCCGCGCCGCCCGGCGCCAAACAAAATCGCCCGCTTTTACGCCCGCATGAAAGAAAT
Source organism: Geobacillus sp. Sah69 (assembly GCF_001414205.1). Classification (NCBI taxonomy): domain Bacteria; kingdom Bacillati; phylum Bacillota; class Bacilli; order Caryophanales; family Anoxybacillaceae; genus Geobacillus; species Geobacillus sp. Sah69. The sequence goes on from NZ_LLKS01000019.1 coordinate 224,638, forward strand.
GGAGGAAAGACGATGACCGTTTCGCCATTAAAGCTGCTCATCGAATGGCAGGCGCTCCATGCGTTCTCAACCGGACGCTCCAGCCTGTTGCCATCGCCGGTGCCATCCTTGTTTTCAAGTTTGCTGGCCGAATCGCTCAGCCGCGGTGAGGAATCTTCTGCCGAGGCGCCTCAAGCTGCCCTAAGCGGTCAGCCCCCGGCGCCCGCCGGCCATCGCAGCGCCCCGCTCGAACATGAAGCGGGTGCTGCAACCAACTCATCTTCTTCCATCGATGCTTTCATCGCGGCGGCAGCGGAAAAATACGACGTTGACCCGCAGCTCATCCGCGCCGTCATTCGCCATGAGTCAAATTTCCGTCCCGATGCGAAAAGCCCGGCTGGAGCGCTTGGACTCATGCAGCTCATGCCAAGCACGGCAAAAATGCTCGGCGTCCACAACCCGCTTGATCCGGCGCAAAACATCGACGGCGGCGTAAAATATTTGCGCCAGCTCCTTGACCGGTACAACGGGAATATCACTCTCGCCTTAGCCGCCTACAACGCCGGGCCCGGGCACGTCGATCGCTATGGGGGCGTGCCGCCATTTGCCGAAACGCGGGCGTATGTCGAACGCGTGTTAAAAAGCTACCGCACATAAACGAGCGGCGCTCGAGTCACTTTGTTTGAGATCCATGCGTGCTGTTGATAAAATAGCAATCAAACGACAACGAATGATTTTCAAACAAAAGGAGCATCCGCGATGGGTGAACAATGGCAAACTCTTTATGAGGCGATCGGCGGAGAGGAGAAGGTTGCGAAACTTGTCGAAGCATTTTACCGTCGCGTGGCCGCGCATCCGGACTTGCGGCCCATTTTCCCTGACGATTTGACGGAAACCGCCCGCAAGCAAAAACAGTTTTTAACACAATATTTAGGCGGCCCCCCTCTTTACACGGCAGAGCATGGACACCCCATGCTGAGGGCGCGCCATCTCCGCTTTGAAATCACGCCGAAGCGGGCGGAAGCATGGCTTGCCTGCATGCGGGCAGCCATGGACGAAATCGGCTTGTCCGGGCCGGCGCGCGAACAGTTTTATCACCGGCTCGTACTCACCGCCCATCATATGGTCAATACCCCAGATCATCTGGACAGAAAGGAGCATACCCTTGAGTGAGAAGTTTGCTGGGAAGACGACATCAACTTGCTACCCTTCCCAGCCGCTAGGCAACACGAACAAACCGCTCGAGCTGTATTTGTTTATCGATCCTTTATGCCCGGAATGCTGGGGGCTTGAACCAGTCATCAAAAAACTGACGATCGAATACGGCCGTTTTTTTACCTTAAGGCACATATTGAGCGGAACATGGGCGACATGGGGCGCGCACAAAGGAACAAAGCCGGAGGCAATGGCCAAAGCATGGGAATGGGCGGCTTGCCGCACCGGCATGTCATGCGACGGCAGCGTTTGGCTCGAAAATCGGATTTCAAGCCCGTTCGCCCCATCGCTCGCCATTAAAGCGGCGGAAATGCAAGGAAAGCGGGCCGGCCTCCGCTTTTTACGCAAGCTGCAAGAACAGCTCTTTCTCGAAAAACAAAATGTCTCTGATTTGTCGGTGCTCGCCGAATGCGCCGCCGAAGCTGGTCTTGACCTCGATGAATTTCTGCGCGACATGCACTCGCCGGGAGCGGTAAAAGCGTTCCAATGTGATTTGAAAATCACGTCGGAAATGGATGTCGACGAAATACCGACGCTTGTCTTATTTAATGAAAACATTGAAGATGAAGGCATTAAAATTTCCGGATGCTATCCGTATGACATTTACGTCGAACTGATCGCCGAAATGCTTGGCTTCCATCCCAAGCCGTCTCCTCCCCCTCCACTGGAATCATTTTTAAGCCATTTTAAGTTCGTCGCCACGAAAGAAGTTGCCGTTGTGTACAATTGGACCATCCAAGAAGCGGAAACGGAAATGAAAAAGCTGCAGCTGAAACAAAAGGTCGAGCGGGTGCCTGTCAAGCATGGAACGTTTTGGCGCTATATCGAAAAAGCCCGCCTGTAGCGTGCGACCGACAAGAAAAAGCCCGGCCGAAGCCGGGCTTTTTCTTGTTGCCAAGACAACAAAGGGGATGGGAGAAATTGTTCACGGTCAAACAAAGGGGTATCAGGTTTAGGTTTTGTCTTCCGTTCATATCTTCATCCTAACAAACGGCCGATCAAATTGTCAACCCGTTTGCTCGTTTGTTCACATTATTGTCATAATTCGCCTGCGTCATGATCAGGCAGACAAACAGCATATAATCAACTAGGCTCTTCCCCAAAAGTTGTACTTGTTTTTTTCTGAACATACCCTATTTACGCTTGTGAGGGAAAATCAACAAATCAGTGATTTTTGCACATCTTTGTGCAGGAAACCGTATTGCTTGTCAAGTACATGTTGTGGTGAAGAGCCATCAACTAAAGCAAATGGGAAGAGGGGGGCCATCGCCATGAAGCAGCGCATCGTCTTATCCCTTTGGGCGGCGGCATCCACTGCCGCCTTTATTCTGAACTTGTTGGGCCTCATGCAACTCCTTCCGCTTTGGGCGACCATGCCGCTTTTGTTTCTCTCCTTGCTTGGATTGGCGGCAACATGGAACCGCCGCCATCAGTTTCGTGGATTTCCGTCCAAACGAATGCGGCTGTAGCGCCGCATTCGTTTCATTTCTCAAGCAGCTGCTCCATCTCATCAAGCTTCTCCGCAAACACTTGGCACGCTTGGCGGATCGGCTCGGCGCTCGTCATATCAACGCCGGCTTTTTTCAGCACTTCGATTGGGTAGTCCGAGCTGCCGGCTTTTAAAAAGTCAATGTACCGTTTCACCGCCGGTTCGCCTTCCTCTAAGATTTGTTTGCTGAGCGCTGTTGCCGCGCTGAAGCCGGTCGCATATTGGTACACATAATAGTTGTAATAAAAATGCGGAATGCGCGACCATTCCAAGCCGATTTCTTGGTCGACCACAATCTCATCGCCAAAATACTTTTTGTTTAAATCATAATAAAGCGAGGTGAGCGTCTCAGCCGTTAACGCTTCGCCCTGTTGCGCCTTCAGGTGGATCAGATGCTCGAATTCCGCAAACATCGTCTGCCGAAAGACAGTGCCGCGGAATCCCTCAAGATAATGGTTCAACAAGTACAACCGTTTCTTCTCATCATCAATCGTTTTCAGCAAGTGATCGTTCAAGAGCGCTTCATTGCACGTTGACGCCACTTCAGCGACGAAAATCGAATAATGGGCGTACGGATACGGCTGCGTTTTGCGCGTATAGTAGCTATGGACCGAGTGGCCAAACTCATGGACGAGCGTAAACAAGTTGTGAACGTTGTCCTGCCAATTGAGCAAAATGTACGGATGGGTGCCATACGCTCCCGACGAATACGCACCGCTCCGCTTCCCTTTGTTCTCGCGCACATCGACCCAACGGTTGTCAAGCCCTTCTTTGACGATCGCTACATACTCCTCGCCGAGCGGCGCCAGCCCGTCAAGCATATATTGCTTCGCTTCCTCGTACGTCACGTCCATTTTCACATCTTGCACAAGCGGCGTGTACAAGTCATACATATGGAGCTCGTCAAGCCCCAACACTTGTTTGCGCAGCCGCACATAGCGATGCAAAAGCGGCAAATATTCATGAACCGTGGCAATCAAGTTGTCGTACACGCTCTCCGGGATGTTGTTGGCATCGAGCGCCGCTTGGCGCGCCGATTCATAACGGCGGACGCGGGCAAAAAAGTTATGTTTTTTCACCGTTCCGGCAAGCGTGCTGGCAAACGTGTTTTGAAACTTTTCGTACGTATGGTACACCGCATGGAACGCATCGCGGCGGACGCGGCGGTCCGTGCTTTCTAAAAAGCGAATGAACCGGCCGTGCGTGACTTCGACTTCCTCACCGTTTTCATCGATGATCGTCGGAAACGTCAAATCAGCGTTGTTCAACGCGCTGAACGTGTCGGATGTCGCCTGCATCACCTCGGCCGCCTGCGCCAAGATCGCCTCCTCTTCCGCCGACAGCACGTGCGGGCGCTGGCGCGTAATTTCGTCTAACGCGTGCGCATACAAGCGAAGCGGCTCGTATTGTTCCAAAAACGAGCGCAGCACCGCTTCATCGATCGCCAAAATTTCCGGCACGATAAACGCCATCGCGCTCGATGCTTCGCTGTACAAGCTTTTCGCCCGGGCGTCGAGCCCTTGGTAAAACGAGTTAGTCGTATCTTGATCATAGCGCATATGGGCGTATGTATACAGCTTGCCGAGGCGCATCGATACGTCATCTTGGCATTGCAATGCTTCATACAGCACTTCCGGCGATTCGCCAAGCCGCCCTTTGTATTCGCCAAGCTTTGGAATCATTGCCTTCACTTGTTTGAATTCTTCTTCCCAGGCGTCATCGGTAGGAAAAATGTCCTCAAGCCGCCACGTTTCTTCCACGGGAATCTCGCTTCGCAGCGGCAGCGACTTTTTCGCTTTCTTTTCCTCCACCGTCATCATTCCTCCTTATCCAAATAATCGATACACGAATTATTATTCACCGTTCCGTTCATCTTTTCCTGTTTTCTGCTCATTTTTTCCACTCTCCCGAACTCAAGTGTTGACCAATAGCAGCTAAGCGCCGACGTTTGGTGAATTTGCTCAAGAAGCGCAGCATCTTGATGAATCATCTGATCGACGGTCGACGGAAACGACAGCGGCTTCACCAAATGAAGCTGGTCGCCCTCTTCGCGGCGGAGATAGCCGAGCAGGCTCAACCAATGCAAATACTCGCCGACGGCCTCACGATACGTATCCCGGCCGACAAGCGGCAGCCGGCGCGGAACAAGGCGGCCGGTGCGGATTTTGTCATCGAGCCACTGAAATAAAGATACTGCCGTTGCCGGCCGTCCGGTCTTTCCAAGAAGAAACAAAAGGACATACGTTTGCCAAATGAACGGCGCCGTCTCCCATAAATACCCCCGCGGCACTGGCCAGCCTGCTTCGGTCGGAAACAGTGACGGAACGATGCCCGCCTGGTAAAAATCAGCACAAATGCGGCGCACGGTTTGGTTCGGATAAAGCGGAAACGTCCGCCGCCATTGTTTTTTTCGTTCGAGCCATCGCTCCCAAAACTCGGATGGAAGCGGCAGCGGGCAGGGGGCCATCCAATCGGGGAACGAAAACGACGAAAGCGGAATTGAATCGACCACGGCCAATGTTCGCTGCACCGATAGCGGCAACGGGCGAAAAAGACGGATGAAGCGTTTCGTCTCTGGACTGTAGTACCATATATGTGGAACGACTGAATGTGGAGCGCGATGGGCAAACAACCATTGAAACCGGGAGAGTTGCACTTCCCCCGAATATTTTGGCGAACGCCGCAAATGATGGGCTCCTAACACCCACAACGGGCGGATGCCAAGGAGACGGTAGCCGTCATTGCGTTCGCGAAACAGCGATTCATCGATCGTGGAACATTGGTATTCGAGGGCATAAAGGTGTGGGCCATGGCGGAACAATACGTCAGGACGCTGCTTGATGGCGGGCAAATACGGCTCGAGCTTCGCCTCCATGCCTTGGCGAATGAGCCACGCGAATAAGTCTCGCTTCCCAGTTAAGTGACGCTCCGACTCCGGTTCGTGCTCGACCGGGCAGGCCGCCCCTTTTCGATGGGCGAAATGCGGCAAACGGTAGCGGCCCGACCGGAGCACCACTTCTTGACGGCACGCGGGACAAAAAAACGGTTCCTGTCGTTTCAGGCGCATCAGCCCCTCTCGTTCCCATCTTTCCGCCCCGGCAAGCGAAACCGTCCTGCCATCAGCGGCGAGAGCGACAAACAACATGATCACTTCCTTTCCAGTAAAAAATAGTTGTCCGTGAGCGGGAACAGCTGGAATTGTTCTCTGCTGCCCCCCTTCACCGTTCGGTTCTTCCCTTTTATTCGTTGACCATCGCCGGTTTTCCTGCCCAAAGCCAAACTGCGTCGAAAAAAGTCCGCCGATTCGGCGGACTGGCGTTTACAAGCGGTTGGTTACAACAGAGGCGACAACAGCCGGGAGACCGATTCAGCGATACGCACCCGGAACGGGCGCTGTTGAAACTGTTCGTAGTCGATCATGGAAGCGTGGCGAAAATCTTCCAAAAAGTCGCGGACGAGTTTATGAATGCTGTCGGTATAATACAAAAAGGCGTTCACTTCAAAGTTTAAATGGAAACTGCGCATATCCATGTTCGCCGTGCCGATCGAGGCGAGCTCGCCATCGACGACGATGACTTTGCTGTGCAAAAACCCGCGTTCATACTCATAAATTTTTACCCCTGCCTCGAGCAGCTCGGGAAAATACGAGCGCGAAGCGTAAAAAACGATTTTTTTGTCCGGCCGCTTCGGCGCAAGCAACCGCACATCAATGCCGCTTAGCGCTGCCACTTTCAGCGCCGTCAAAATGTCTTCATCCGGCACAAAATACGGCGAAGCCACCCAAATCGACCGTTTCGCTGCTGTGATCATAGCAAAATACAGCTGCTTAATGACCTCCCACTTTTGATCCGGACCGCCGGCGATGAGCTGGACGCCGCCTTGCCCTTCTTCTACAATGCGAGGCGGCGACAAGTAGTCCGGCGTCAGCAGCCGCTCTCCCGTCATATAATACCAATCTTGCAAAAAAATAAGCTGCAACGTCCGGACTGCTTCGCCCCGGATCAACAAATGCGTGTCGCGCCAAAATCCGAAATACTCGTTTTTTCCTAAATACTCGTCGCCAATATTCAGCCCGCCGACAAAGCCAACACTCCCGTCAATGACGATGATTTTCCGGTGGTTGCGGAAGTTGATTTGGTTGCTTAAAAACGGCAGGCGCACCGGCGAAAACGGGATCATCTCAACCCCGGCAGCGCGCAGCTCTTCGATATAATCGTTCGACAGCTTCCAGCTGCCGACAGCATCATACAAAAAACGGACGCGCACACCTTGACGCGCTTTTTCCATCAAGACGCGCTTCAACTGTTGGCCGATTTCATCATGACGGACAATATAATATTCTAAATGAATATGGTGTTCCGCTTTTTCCAGTTCAGCAAAAATAGAAGAAAATGTCTCCTCTCCGTTCGTCAACACCGCCGTCTGCGAAGCAAGCGAAACCGGATGCTGGCCGACGCGATAAGCAAGGCGCAAAAGCGGACGCTGATGGGGCGCCATCGGCAGCCGTTCGACGGCAATCGGCGACGGCTCTTGAAACTTGAGCAGCACCGCCTCATCAAAATCGGCTTTCTTTTTATAGCGCCGTTGTTGCCAATAGTTGCGTCCGAACAATAAATAAAACAAAAAGCCGACAATCGGAAAGCTCCCCAGCACCGCCAGCCAAGCGATCGTGTGCGCCGGCTTTCGATTCTCAAGAGAAATGACCAGCGCAATAAAGATGACGGAACAAGACATCAATACGCTGAAAAGACCAAGCAGCTTCCCTTCCCAAAACCCGTTCGTCAATGCCAGCAACGCGCCGACAATGACGACGAGAATCGCCACTCTCGATGTGTTTCGCAACAAAACCCCTCCACCCGGCTCTTCATGATGGCCGTTTTTCTTCCGCTAACGTAGAAAACGCCGATTTCTGGCGGCGAAATCGGCGGAATGGAAACATTATAAGGCTGGAAAATACGTTTTGATCGTTTCAAGTGCATTGTCGCCCATAATTTCAGTCCCGTATTCTTCAAGTCGATAAATCGTCAGCTGGGAATCTCTTCCGTATTCCAACAGAAGGCTGAGCATATTGTCCACTTCCTGCTCGGTGTAGCGCTCGTCAAACTCCACGAACAAGTAATAGCGGCCTTCAAATTGGAACAGGCGATTCGACAACCGAGAGAAGTCAGCGCGATGGGCCAAGGAAATGACATCCTCGATATCCTTGAACGAAAGGATGAATTGAAGGACATCTTGCTCTTCTCTCTCCTCGGCGTCCCCGTTTTGACCAAAGTGGAAATGGTGGCCGAACAGCGATTCCACCTTTTCACCAGCTGACAACGAAAACTCGCGCCATTTCTCTTCTGGAAGCGGCAGCTCGAGCTTGCTTCCGTCTTTGGACAACTGCGCTTTCGTCACGACGACTTCAAGACCTTTTTCGAGCGCCTGCACTTGGATCCAAAGCGGGCCATCGAGCGAAAAATCGCTTTCCCCGTGAACTTCATCCATCATTTCCCAAAATAATTCTTCGCTTCGTTCCCGATTGTACCAAATTTCCTCGCGGTCAAAGCCGCGCTCCTCTATATCAACATAGGAAATGTAGAACTTCACCGTATGTTCATTGATGCGTTCGATTTCCATTTCTCAACTCTCCCTTCTAAAACAGAGAAGTAAAAAAGGAAGGGATTGTGCCCCTGAAACTATTTAAATCAAAACTTATGATCTTGTACTTTTATTTTATGATAAAAAGCGAAAGAAGGAAAATAAAAAAACGCATTTTAAAAAATTGGTTATGAAACCGGCCATGTCCTACTATAATGGTGATGAACACGGACGGAATGAGGGACGTCTATGGTGGATGAATACATCGTTTCCATCTTGCTGATTATCGGCATTGATGTCATTCTTGGCGGGGACAATGCGGTTGTCATTGCGTTAGCGAGCCGCAACTTGCCGGAACAAAAGCGGAACATCGCCATTGTCCTCGGCACGGCGCTGGCGATCGCCGTCCGCATTTTGCTGACCGCAGCGGTCGTATGGCTGTTGACCATCCCGTTTCTGCAGCTAGCTGGCGGCCTCCTCCTATTTTGGATCGCCTTGAAGCTCATGGGGCAAAAAGACGAAAAACATGCCGCCATTAAAGCCGAACCGTCGCTTTGGAAAGCCGTCCAGACGATCGTCGCCGCCGATGTCGTTATGGGCATGGACAACGTCATCGCCATCGCCGGAGCATCTCAAGGCCATATGGGGCTTGTCATCTTTGGCTTTCTTTGTTCCGTTCCTATCATCATTTTAGGCAGCAAAATCATCCTTTATGCCTTGGAACGGTTTTCGTTTCTGATTTATGTCGGCGGCGCCCTTTTGGCATACACAGCCGGAAACATGATCACTGCCGAAGAGCGGCTGCGTCCGTTTTACGACCCGCGCTGGGAGGCGTTGTTTCCGGTCTTAACGGCCATTCTTGCCGTTTTGCTCGGCTTGGCGGCCCACCGCCGGTCGCGCGCCACATAAAGCAAATGATAAAAAACTTCTACATGGCAGACCATGTAGAAGTTTTTTTATTACCCGTTCACCAGCCGCTGCGCTTCACGAAGCTGATACGCCCGCACTTTGCGCGGCAGAAAGCGGCGGATTTCATCTTCGTTATAACCGACTTGCAGCCGCTTTTCATCAATGATGATCGGCCGGCGCAAAATTCCTGGGTTTTTCTGAATCAGCTCGTACAAATCTTGCAGCGGCAAAGCTTCCAAGTTAATGTTCAGCTTCTGGAATACTTTCGAACGGGTCGAAATGATTTCGTCCGTTCCCGTTTCCGTCATCCGCAAAATTTCTTTAATCTCTTCAACCGTGAGCGGTTCAGAGAAAATATTGCGTTCTACATAAGGAATATTGTGCTTCTCGAGCCACGCCTTCGCCTTCCGGCATGACGTGCAGCTCGGTGATGTGTATAGCTTGACCACTTCGATCACTCCTTTTGACAAGGAATCCCTTGCTTCCCTCGTCCGTCAGACGACAGACGTGCACCGCTATGCCGGTTTGACGTCTGACAGCATAGCGACACGGCCTGGACGCCAGTCTGGCGATCAGCCGCTTTGCCAATCGTTTACAAATTGAAATGACTTTAACATAATATATTATACAATACATCGACCAAGAAAGATATAGTTTTTCGATGATAAATGCAATTTTCTTTCTTTCCTCTTCCAAAGTGAAGGCAAATCCTCTACAATCAAAGTAGAAAAGGAAAAGGGAGGAAGAACCGATGGCCGGCTATTTCATCGACTTTGCCATTGCTTCGGCATTGATCGTCGTCCTCACCGCATTGATGGGGAACATCAGCAACACGATCGGAGAGCGGTTGTTCGGCCGAAACAAAAGTGGAAAGCATGTCGAGGCCTCCCGCCGCATCCAACAAGGATGGAAAGTCGTCGGGGGAAAAAAATAACGCACCAAAACAGGCGCATAGGTGGGCGCCGCTCTTTCACCGTTCGCATCATGCAGCGGTGAAAGAGCGGCGCTTTTTTCGATTCGGCTAGGCATACATCGCCCGATACCGCTTATACTCTTCCTCCGAACAAAGCACAAAATGGCCAGGCGTAATTTCGCGGAATTCAAGTTCCTCTCCATCTTTGTAGCCATGTTGCGCCGGATCGTAAACGATCCGCTTGCGCGTCCGCTCCGTTTCCGGATCAGGAAGCGGAATGGCCGACAAGAGCGCCTTCGTGTATGGGTGGATCGGATTGCGGTACAGCTCTTCCGATTCAGCGAGCTCGACCATTTTCCCGAAATACATCACGCCGATCCGGTCGCTGATGTATTTGACCATCGACAAGTCATGGGCAATAAACAAGTACGTCAACCCTTTTTCACGCTGCAGGCGCTTCAGCAAGTTGACGACTTGCGCCTGAATGGAAACGTCCAGCGCCGAGATCGGCTCATCGGCGATGATGAATTCCGGTTCGACGGCGAGCGCCCGGGCGATGCCGATCCGCTGGCGTTGCCCGCCGGAAAACTCATGCGGATAGCGGCTCGCATGCTCGCGGTTCAACCCGACCGTCTCAAGCAGCTCATAGACGCGCTGCATCCGCTCCTCTTTCGTTTTCGCCAATCCGTGGATGTCAATGCCCTCAGCGATAATGTCGGCGACCGTCATCCGCGGATTCAACGACGCATACGGATCTTGGAAAATCATTTGCATTTTTCGGTTTAACTCTTTCAGCTCTTTTTTTGATTTTTTGCCGTGTACGTTAACGCCGTTAAACAGTACTTCTCCGTCTGTCGCCTCATACAGCCGAATGATCGTCCGCCCCGTTGTCGACTTGCCGCAGCCCGACTCGCCGACAAGGCCGAACGTTTCCCCTTTATAAATGTCAAACGTGACGCCGTCGACCGCTTTCACCACCTCGCCGCGGTCGGCCGGGAAGTATTGTTTTAAGTTTTTCACTTCAAGCAGCTTTTGCTTAGCCACGCGGCTTCCCTCCTTTCCGGGCGACGATGTCAGCAAACCGTTTCATCCGTTCGCGCACGATCGCCGGCGGTTCCACTTTCGGTGCCTTTTCATGCAACAGCCATGTCGCCGCATAGTGCGTATCAGACACTTGGAACATCGGCGGCTCGAGCTCATAGTCGATTTTGAGCGCATACGGATTGCGCGGCGCAAACGCATCGCCTTTTGGCGGATTTAACAAATCCGGCGGCGAGCCCGGGATCGAATACAGCTCCGTATCTTTATGATCAAGGCTCGGCATCGAGGCGAGCAATCCCCAGGTGTACGGATGTTTCGGATTGTAAAAAATTTCATCCACCGTGCCGATCTCCACGATTTTCCCGGCATACATCACCGCCACTCGGTCGGCCATGTTGGCGACAACCCCTAAATCATGGGTGATGAAAATAATCGACATGCCGAGCTTTTTCTGAATGTCTTTCATCAACTCCAAAATTTGCGCCTGAATCGTCACATCCAGCGCGGTCGTCGGTTCATCAGCGATCAAAATTTTCGGATTGCACGCCAAGGCGATGGCGATGACAACACGCTGGCGCATTCCGCCGGAAAATTGGTGCGGGTATTGCTTCATGCGCAGCTCGGCGTTTTTAATGCCGACCAGCTGCAATAGTTCAATCGCCCGTTTGCGCGCTTCCTCTTTCGACAGCTTTTGATGTTTTAAAATTGCTTCCATAATTTGCTTTCCGATCGTCATCGTCGGGTTGAGCGACGTCATCGGATCTTGGAAAATCATTGAAATTTTCGCCCCGCGGATCGATTGCATGTCTTTCTCCGACAGCTTGGTCAAGTCTTTTCCTTCAAATAAAATTTCCCCTTGCTTGATTCGGCTCGGCGGCGTCGGCAACAGGCGCATCAACGCTTTTGAAGTCACTGATTTCCCAGACCCTGACTCGCCGACGATCGCCAGCGTTTCTCCCTTATACAAGTCGAACGTGACGCCGCGAACCGCCTGCACTTCACCGGCGTGGATGTCAAAGGAAATATGCAAATCGTTCACCTGCAAAATTTTCTCCATCGGTTTCACCCCTTCCGTCGGTTATTTGCGCATTTTCGGGTCGAGCGCATCGCGAATTCCGTCTGCCACCAAGTTGAAGCTTAAAATGAGCAAGCTGATGACAACGGCCGGAATAATCATTAAATGCGGATATGTTTGGATCGATTTGTATCCGTCATTGACAAGCGAGCCAAGCGACGCTTCCGGCGGACGGATGCCAAGGCCGATAAAGCTCAAAAACGCCTCAGTGAAGATGGCCGATGGAATCGTGAACATCGTCGTAATAATGATCGGGCCGATGACGTTCGGGATCAAATGTTTGAAAATAAGCCGTGATGTCGGCGCTCCGAGCGTCCTTGCCGCCAGCACGTATTCCATGTTCTTTAATTTCAACACTTGTCCGCGCACGATCCGCGCCATCGTCGTCCAACCGGTAATGACCATCGCCAGCGTGATGGAAATGATTCCAGGCTCAAAAATCAAAATGAACAAAATGACCATAATTAAATACGGGATGCCGTTTAAAATTTCGATGATCCGCTGCATCACATTGTCGACGCGGCCGCCATAGTAGCCGGAAATGCCGCCGTACGCAATCCCGATCAATAAGTCGATCAACGCCGCCAGCAAACCAATGTAAAGGGAGATACGCGTGCCATACCACGTCCTCACCCACAAGTCGCGTCCTAAGTCATCCGTGCCAAACCAATAGTACTCTTTCACGCCGCGCTGTTTATACACATCAACGCCGTTCGCATCCCGGCCGTCAAACGGAAGCCAATGAATATGTTCAAGCACCGGAATTTTCGGTGGAAGTTTCGCATGCCGCAAGTTTTGATCTTTATACGTCCGGTCGCTCGCCATCGGGGCGATGATCGCCATGAGCGCCAAGATGATAATCATCACGAGCCCGACGATCGCTGCCTTGTTTTCCCGAAGACGAAGCCAAGCATCCTGCCAAAACGTCAAGCTTGGACGATTGATTTTTTCCTGCTCACCAACGTTCGGCGGGGCGGGCTGAAACCATTCCGGTGACAGTTGTTCGTATTGTTGTTTCGCCATCATTTTTTCCCTCCCGCTAACCGGATGCGTGGGTCGACAACCCCGTACAACACATCAACGATGAATACTGCCAAAATCAACAAGGCGGAATAAAACAACGTCGTTCCCATAATAACCGGGTAATCGTTCAGTTCAATCGAACGGACAAACTGTTCCCCAAGACCAGGGACAGCAAACAGTTTCTCAATGACAAGCGTTCCCGTCATTAAATTGACGGTCATCGGTCCTAAAATGGTAATGACGGGGATAAGCGAGTTGCGGATGGCGTGCTTGATGATAACCCCCGCCTGGCTGATCCCTTTCGCCCGAGCCGTCAAAATGTAGTCAGAGCTTAACACTTCCAGCATTTCTGTGCGCATAAAACGGGCGATGCTAGCGATGACCCCGACAGACAGCGCCAATGTCGGGAGAATCGTATATTTGAAGCCTTCCCAAAAAGCGACCGGAAGCCATTGCAGTTTCACAGCGATAAAATATTGCAAAAACCCCCCTAACACAAACGACGGGATCGAGGCGCCCAACACCGCAATGACCGTAGCGGTGTAATCTTCCCAATGATTATGTCGAATCGCCGCGACAATTCCGAGAATCAACCCGACGATCGTCCCAAACACAATCGCCTGAAACCCGAGCTGGGCCGACGGGCCGATTCGATCGCTGATGAGCTCTGTCACAGGGCGGTTGTCATATTGGAACGATACCCCCAAGTCTCCTTTCAGCAAATTCCCTAAATATTGAATGTATTGAACCGGCACGGGCTTATCCAATCCGTACTCTTTTAAAATAAGCGCCTTCTGTTCCGGCGTTAATTTCTCTTGGTTCTGAAGCGGCGAACCAGGCAACAGCTTCATTAAAAAGAACGTCAACGTCGCAATGATAAACAACGTGATGATCATATAAACGAACCGCTGAAGCGTATACCGCGCCATGACCGCACCTCCTCTGCTTTTCTATAATCTTCGTTGTTTTTCGACATTTTTCGCCTTGACAGGCAAAAGGAGAGTATATGCCTAGGCATATACTCTCCTCCGCATTTTCAAGAGAACAACGGATTACTCGACATACGCCCATTTCAAGCTGTAGTCGGCGCCGAATGTATGCGTGACGAAGTCTTTGACATACTCGCGTTGCAAATAGGCAGCGCCGCGTTGGTACAGCGGAGCGATCGGCATTCCTTCAAAGACGATTTTTTCTGCTTTCAGCATCGCATCCCAACGAGCTTGCTGATCGTTGGCAAGCGTCGTTTGCGCGTCTTTGATCAGCTTGTCGTATTCAGCGTTCGACCAACCCGTTTGGTTGTGCGGGCTTGTCGACGTCCAAAGCTGCAGGAACGCCATTGGGTCTTGATAGTCCGGCCCCCAGCCGGAGAACGACAAATCATATTGCATGTTGCTTTCGAGCTTCAGTTTTTGTGCAAACGGTTGTTGTTTAATGTTGACCGTCAAGCCCGGCAAGTTTTGTTCAAGCTGCGCTTTCACATACTCGCCGATTTTCTTCGCGCTGTCGTTGTCAAAGTTCAGCAATTCAAGCGTAAATTTGTCTTTGCCCAGCTCTTTTTTCGCTTGCTCCCACAATTTTTTCGCTTCATCCGGATTGTAATTGACCAAATCGCCATTCACATCGCGGAAGTCTTTGCCATCCGGACCGGTGACGAAGTCTTTCGGAACGGTGAACTTCGCCGGAATCGAACCGTTGTTCAAGAGCGTATCGACCATCGCTTGCGTGTCGATGGCCATCGCAATCGCTTTGCGGGCGTTGACGTTGTTCAACGGTTCTTTTTTCGTGTTCATGCGCAGCCAGAAGATCGACGGATCCAATTTCGTATGGAAGTTTTTGTCGTTTTTGTACTTATCCACGAACTCCGCCGTCAAGCCGACGCGGTCCGTTTGTTTTGTTTCATACAAGTTGACGGCTGTCGCCGTGTCTTTCACGACTTTCACATTGACTTTTTCCAGCTTGACGTTGTCTTTGTCCCAGTAGTTCGGGTTTTTCGTATATACCCAACCTTGTTCATGCTTCCACTCGCTCAACACGAATGGGCCATTGTAAAGCGTCGTATTAGCTTCGAGACCGTATTTGTCGCCTTGCGCTTTCACAAATTTTTCGTTTTGCGGCATGAACGTGCCAAACGCCGTCAAGCCGACGAAATACGGAACCGGGTTTTTCAGCTCGACTTTCAAGGTGTAGTCATCAAGGGCTTTGACGCCGACTTGGTCAAGCGGTACCTTGCCTGTGTTGGCTTCTTCGGCGTTTTTAATGTCGTACATAATGTACGCATATTCCGATTTCGTCTTCGGATCAAGCACGCGCTTCCAAGCGAATTCGAAATCGTGCGCCGTCACCGGATCGCCGTTCGACCACTTCGCATCTTGGCGAAGCTTGAACGTATACGTTTTGCCGTCTTGGCTCACTTCATAGCTTTCCGCGATCCCTGGCACCGGTTTGTTGTCTTTGCCTAAACGGTACAGACCTTCCATGACGTTGTTCAGCACGATAAACGATACTTGGTCGGTGGCCATCGCCGAATCAAGCGTCGGAATTTCTGAGGAATCAAGCAAGTTCAGCACCTGCTCCTTTTTCTCCGCCGGCTTTTCGCCGCCCTGGCCGCCTTGGGCGTTGTCGTTGTCCTTGCCCCCGCCGCAAGCCGCGAGGAACGTTGACAGCGCGAGAAGCAGGACGAGGAAGAAAGAAAATCGCTTCTTCACTAAAAACCCCCCTTAGGTTTATGTAGTGTATTACAAATCTTCTGAACCGTTTGATTTCAGAAGATTGTACTTACATCGCTTATTATATCCTGTGATAGTATATTTGAAAAGGATTTTTTATTTCCTTAAAATAAAAAAATTCAAACTACTTACAAACGGGAGAGGATCGGATTGCATTTACACCTGCATTGTAACGACTTTTGCCACCATTGTAAACAAAAAATTTCTGCCTACAGAAAAAAGAAAACGATTACAATATGGTTTTTTTGCCCTTCCTTTCAGCTTCGAAGCAAATCTCTCCTGAACTTCCAGGTTATTCTATATTTTTCAATATAATTTTGTTAATAATTTTGACAATCTTCCCGCCCACATGATTTATGATAAAATAAGCAGTGAGAAGGGAAAGGCGGGAACAGACGATATGAAACAAACGGCTGTGCGGACTGGATGGCTCGTCGTTGCGATGCTGGCGGCAAGCGCACTCATCGTAATAGGGCAAGGAGCATGGAGTACGGTGGCCTTTATTAACGTTTCGTTTTTGCTCTCCCTTTTGCCTCTGTCGCTTGGCGGGCTTTTGTTTGTTTATGAACGCGGGTTTTTCAGCGGATTCGCATACGGGTTTCGCCGATTGCGCAGGAATCGAACGAAGGTGGAGCGGTATCTTGAGGAAGCGGCAGCAGAACATGAATCGGATGAGCTGCTCGGTCCGCGGCGTTTCGCCATCACGTATCCGCTTCTCTTTTCTGGTCTGCTTCTGTTTTTGGCGATGATTGCCGCCGGATATGCCGTGCAATAAGGTTGCAACAGCTGAATGTTTTCCGTATAATATAAGGCAAATCTAGGATCAACCGAGCGATGAGAAAGAAGAGTACATATTGGCGATGCCTTCAGAGAGCTTGTGGAAGGTGCGAACAAGCGGCTAGCCATATGGAATGGGCTTTCGAGCTTCCCGCCGAACCGGCGACGCAGTAGGCGAGGACGTTCCCCGCGTTACAGGGGGCCATGCGCAAAGCATGGGCTGAGCGATTGCGCTTCTTGACGCAATAAATAGGGTGGCACCGCGGTCCTACCGTCCCTATCAGAGGGCTGGCAGGGCCTTTTTTATTTTTGGCTTGAGGGAGTGAAGATCGATGAAAACCATTTTTTCCGGCATTCAGCCAAGCGGCGTCATCACCATTGGCAACTATATTGGGGCGCTGCGGCAGTTTGTCGAGCTGCAGCATGAATACAACTGCTATTTTTGCATCGTTGACCAACACGCCATTACCGTTTGGCAAGACCCACACGAACTGCGGCAAAACATCCGCCGCCTCGCCGCTTTGTATTTGGCCGTCGGCATCGACCCGACGCAAGCGACGTTGTTCATCCAGTCAGAAGTGCCGGCGCACGCTCAAGCCGCTTGGATGCTGCAGTGCATCGTTTATATCGGCGAACTTGAGCGGATGACGCAATTTAAAGAAAAATCGGCCGGCAAAGAGGCGGTCAGCGCCGGGCTGCTCACGTACCCGCCGCTGATGGCCGCTGACATTTTGCTTTATAACACCGACATCGTCCCGGTCGGCGAAGACCAAAAGCAGCATATCGAATTGACGCGGGATCTGGCCGAGCGCTTCAACAAACGGTATGGCGAGCTGTTCACGATCCCTGAGGCGCGCATTCCGAAAGTCGGCGCCCGCATCATGTCGCTTGTCGACCCGACGAAAAAAATGAGCAAATCCGACCCCAACCCGAAAGCGTACATCACACTGCTTGACGATGCGAAAACGATCGAGAAGAAGATCAAAAGCGCGGTCACCGACTCGGAAGGAACGATTCGCTACGACAAAGAAGCGAAGCCAGGCATTTCGAACTTGCTCAATATTTATTCGACGCTATCCGGTCAATCGATCGAGGAGTTGGAGCGGCAATACGAAGGAAAAGGATACGGCGTCTTCAAAGCAGACCTCGCTCAAGTCGTCATCGAAACGCTTCGACCGATTCAAGAGCGGTATCACCATTGGACGGAAAGCGAGGAGCTTGACCGCGTGTTGGATGAAGGGGCGGAAAAAGCAAATCGGGTTGCATCGGAAATGGTGCGCAAAATGGAGCAAGCCATGGGGCTCGGGCGGCGGCGGTAAATAGCCGCATCCAGCGAAGCCATACAAAAACGGGCAGGCGCCTATCGCCTTGGCCCGTTTTTTAATTGACTTTTGGTTCTTGCTCCATTTCCCACAGTTTTTCGAAAAATGGCTGCCCTTTGATCAAGTTTTCGCACAGCTGCTCATGCCGTTCGGACCACCCGTATTTCGTCTCGTTATACAATTGTTCCCACGCTTCATCAAAAGACATTTTTTGAATAGCGGCGTATTTTTCCGGCGCCCATTCCGTATACCAATAGCGCATCTGGGCAGTATTTTTTGTCGAATAAAGCTGGTCAAGCGCCATAAACAACAGCTGTTTCAACTGCCGCTCTTTGCGCGTGAGTCCGCACATCAGTTCCGGAGCCGGCGATAAAATGTGGTATTCTTTTTCATACCTCGGCAGCGGATAGTCCCGTTCCTCCGCTTCGGCCGCCACTTCGTAGACGAGTTGTTCCTGACGCGGAATGAGACGGCTTTTGCGAATCGGGATTTGATAACCGATTGTATCGACAGCCAAAACGCCGGCGCCGTCCGTGACAACGAAACAATAGTCCAGCTGAATGCGTTCATGGTTTTTGCGGACATACGCCTTCTGATGTACATCGTCTAGCAGCGGTTTTGGAAGATCGGACAAGCTGTTTTCAATGTAATGAAACAGGGCCGGGGATACTTTTAACAGCGGCACTTGGTCGAGCAGCTCGATTTGATCGTCCTTGCGCCATTCATGGAAATGACAGACGTTGTATCCGTTCTCTTCTCCTTCAAACCAGTTGACCCAAATGTCGTGCAGATAAAGCATGCGAGACCCCTCACTTCCAGACGTGTTTGTCCATCAGTATAGGCAGAGGTGGGGAATTTTATTCCATTTCATCCTCTTTTCCCCTCTAGGGGCTGCGGCTTGGAAACGTCAAGCTCCCCCACATCAAAAGAAGGCCAATAGGGAATAAATAACATTCCACCCTTGTCGAAATATAAGATAAGTATTCGTGAAAACCACGCTCTGGAGTGATGATGTTCAAATAGGCGATCACCATCATGCCGCCGACGACTGAAAAACCGAAACCGACCAAATAAAAAAACAGGCGGACCACCGGGCTTTCCCTTCCTTCTTGTCCACATCCTTGTTCTACATATATGTCGGCGCCATGGACAACATGCCTGTTTGCGCCCGATGCCCCTAAGATTCTTGTGATAACCGGACAGCGGCGTCCGCCATGCGGTTTCGAGCTAAGACGCTCCTTGCTGTTTGCCTGAAAAGCCCGCCAACTCCGCGATGTCTTTCGCTTCCATCTTCATCAATTGGGCGAGCGAATAGCCTCTTTCTAGGCAACGACGGATGATGGCATACCCAACGGCATAGCCCCCCATTTTCGGATGCCATCCAAGCCCGTACAAAATGCGGGAAGTATGCGGATGCGAAACGGGCAAATGTTGGTTCGGGACAATATAACGCCGCCAAAACCGTTCCATCTCCCGATCGGTGTAATACTTCGTCCATCCCGCACACTGCTTGACGCCGACTGTCTCGGCGACGGCATGCTCCGCCAATCCTTCCATCACGACGGCATCCAGCAACGTCGCATCTTCGCCTTCGTTCGGCAACTGCTTGAGACGGCATACATGGTTGTATTCATGCGCCACCAACGCGGCGATCTCCTCGTCGCCATGATCCGGCAGCAAGAAGAAAAACAATTTATCAGCAAACGCCACCCCGCCTTTTCCTTGGAATTCGCGCACAAGCTTCCAGTTTTCGTCATCGGCCGGCAGCAAACATACCGGAACGTCTGGCCCCTTCCATATCCCCCGTTGCCGTTCATACAAACGGCCAAGACGTTCCCAAAGACGGCGCTCTTTCATCTCCGGCAAAAGCCGCTCGGCCTGTCGAGTGCTTCGGTACATGCCATACAGCCGTAAATAGCTGTAAATCTCACGCGCCGACGCTCCTTTAAAAAACGAACTCAACCTCCCGCACAACAGGAGCGGGTCCCCCTCATCCTCTTCCAGCCATCGATCGGTTGGAAGCAATCCCATCGCTTTTCCCTCCTTTTCTCTTACGTTATGTCGGCAGGGAAAAGACGGTGAAACAAAACAAAAAAGAGAGCCTGACGCTGAACCGAACCCGCCGTTAGTCACGCGTTTTCAGCTCTGCTCAACCAAGGCTCTCCTTTTCATCCATTACACATATTTTTTAAAAATCAATGTCGCATTATGGCCGCCAAATCCAAATGAGTTGCTTAAGACCACACGCACGTCTTGCTTGCGCGCTTCATTCGGCACATAGTCGAGGTCGCATTCCGGATCCGGTGTTTCGTAGTTGATCGTCGGCGGAATGATGCCGTCGCGGATCGCCAGCACGGAGAAAATCGCTTCCACCGCGCCGGTCGCCCCGAGCAAATGCCCAGTCATCGACTTCGTCGAGCTGACGGCGAGCTTATAGGCATGATCGCCGAATACTTCTTTGATCGCCTCCGTCTCATACTTATCATTGTACTCGGTGCTCGTGCCGTGGGCGTTGATGTAATCAATGTCCTCCGGCTTCAAGCCGGCGTCTTGAAGCGCCTGGCGCATCGCCCGCACGCCGCCTTCGCCGCCCGGCGCCGGCGCGGTGATATGGTACGCATCGGCGGTCGCGCCGTAACCGACAATTTCGGCGTAAATCTTCGCGCCGCGGCGCAGCGCGTGCTCCAATTCCTCCAAAACAACGATTCCTGCTCCCTCACCCATGACGAAACCGTCGCGGTTTTTGTCAAATGGGCGGCTCGCCGTTTTTGGATCTGGATTGGTTGAGAGAGCCGTATTGGCGCAAAAACCGGCGAACGACATTTTCGTAATCGGCGCTTCCGTCCCGCCGGTGATCATGACATCGGCGTCGCCGCGCTGAATGACTTTAAACGCATCACCGATCGAGTTTGCCCCGGTCGCGCAAGCGGTCACCGTGCACGAATTGATCCCTTTCGCTCCAAGGATGATCGATACTTGCCCAGCGGCCATATCCGGGATCATCATTGGCACGAAAAACGGGCTCACTCGGCGATAACCGCGCTGCTGGAAAATCTCAAACTGCTGTTCAAACGTCTCCATACCGCCGATGCCAGAACCAATCCAAACACCGACCCGTTCAGCGTTGCTTTCATGAATGTCGAGATTGGCATCTTTGACCGCCATAAGCGCCGCAGCGACGGCGAATTGGGTAAATCGGTCCATCTTCCGCGCCTCGCGGCGGTCGATAAACAGCGACGGATCGAAGTCTTTCACTTCCGCCGCCACTTTTGCCGGAAAGTCGTCCGGATTGACGCGGGTGACAATGTCGATGCCGGACTGGCCGGCGATGATGTTTTTCCACGTCGTTTCTGCGTCATTCCCAAGCGGGGTGACGGCGCCTATGCCTGTCACGACGACTCGTCTTTTTTCCATCGTTTCCGTCTCTCCTTTTTTTATTTCGATAATATCCGTGCCGTTAACGGCCCCAGCGCAAGGCGATCGCGCCCCACGTCAGCCCGCCGCCGAATCCGACCATAATGATGAGATCATCGTCACTGATTTTACCCGCTTCCAGCTCTTCTACAAGCGAAATCGGAATAGATGCGGCCGACGTGTTGCCATATCGGCGGATCGTCGTCGATATTTTCTCTTCCGGCAGCTCGAGCCGCTGTCTGGCCGCTTCGACGATGCGAATGTTCGCTTGATGAGGAATGAGAAAGTCGACATCGTCTTTCGTGAGCCCGGCTTTTTCAAGCACACGCACGCTTGATTCTCCCATTTGCCGGACGGCGAACTTGAATACTTCACGGCCGTTCATGACGATATATTCGTCTTTGTATAAATGTTTTCCTCCTGTTCCGTCAGCTCCCAACTCAAAAGATAAAATCCCGCGCCCGGGCGACACCGGACCCATGACGACCGCTCCGGCTCCATCGCCGAACAGCACCGCCGTGTTGCGGTCGGTCCAATCGGTGATTTTCGATAGTTTGTCTGCCCCCACTACTAATATATATTTGTAGGTGCCTGTGTCAATAAATTGGGCGGCCGTGACCATCCCGTACATAACCCCCGCGCAGGCAGCGCTAATATCAAGCGCAGCGGCGTTGACGGCGCCAAGCCGCTCTTGCAGCATGCAAGCGACCGACGGAAACGGACGGTCCGGGGTGACGGTGGCAACTAAAATGAGATCAATATCCTTCGCCTCAATGCCAGCGTCTTGAAGCGCCCTTTCTGCGGCAAAATACGCCATATGGGACGTATCGATGTCATCCGGAGCGATGCGGCGCTCCTCGATCCCGGTGCGCGTCCGGATCCATTCATCCGATGTATCCATCATTTTTTCCAAATCAAAGTTGGTCAACACTTTTTCCGGCACATAGCGGCCGACCCCGATAATTCCTGCTCCCATATCATTCATCTCCTCTTTCTTTCCCAAAATGGCAAAAAACGCTCACGCTGACAACCAAACTTGAATGTACAATCAGTCTACATTACCAATTATTATTACTTGGTACTAATTTTAGCCGAAAGAGCGTGGATGCGCAATAAAAAACGAAAGTTGAACCAGCGTTTTCCGTTCCCCTAAGGCATTTGTCCAAACCGCTTTTTCCTTTCTGCCATACAATACAAATACGAGCGACCATCGCATGAAAGGGAGGATCGCCCATGGCCAACGGCGAAGCACAAGAACAACATCGCGAACGGCAAGACCATTTTTCCCGCCTAATGTTCGGATCTTTTCCTTCTCGCACAACCGGCGAGCGCGAAGATCAAGGGAGCGAGGCAGAACCGCCTTTACTGCCGAACATCGATTTCATGAAGCTGTTTGAAAACGTCAATACGCTAGCCGACTCATTGCAACAATTAAAACCGCTCGTGAAAAAGATCACCTCGCTCGTCGACTTATTGAAAAAATAGCAGAGGCTGATCCAAAAAAGCGGTAATACCCCTATCTGAGGCAACATGGAAAAATAGACCACCTTGAAAACCCGGTACAACCACGGGGGTCAGAGGTGGTCTTTTCAATACTTGGGTGAAATTTCATCAAAAAGGAGCTTTTGAGTCAGCTCCTGCCCTTGTCGTTTACGGGAGTTCATTGTATTGGCAGAAAAATTGCCCGATTTGCCGAGCCAGTTGGCGCCGTTTCTCCGGCAGCTCGTAAACGACGCGCACCCGGTTGTTTGTCGTTTTCATCCATTGTTCATATTTACGGCTATGCAAGGCGGATGGATACGGGCTCACTCCGGCCAGCTGCCAAATCGTCACCGGAACGTCATGAGGACTGAGAAAGAGGGACGGAACAGCCTCGGGCACCTCCTCTTCTTTCAAGCCATAGGCAGTCGCGATTTCCCTCACCATCCGCCGGTACACGAATGGATGTTCCTGTTCATAGTCAAGCTGGGCGCGTACGTCAAGGCAAGGGTTGATCATGGCGACGGCGCGGATTTGACTTGGCATGGCGCCAAGCAGTTGCAAAGCAACGAGCGCGCCCATTCCTTCGGCAACGATATAGATGCGCTGGTTCACAATTTCGCTTTTCAACACCGAGTAAATGAGCTGGCGCGCCAGCCGGACCGCTTTCGGACTCCCCCAATGCCAGCCGTACAAATGGGACGAAAAGACCGTATACCCACGTTCCAACCAATCTTCCAGCCATTGGCGCCGCCCCGGATGCTCGAGCCAAAAACTCGTCTGTTCGTTCACAAAATGGTCGCCGTCGCCTATTAAAAAAAGGGCAAACCCATTTGGGCGCTCCGGCACGTGAACGATGCACCCTTGCTCATCGAGTTGAAAAAACCGCCGTTGTCCTGCCATCGTTTCCATTCACCCTTGTTTGGCAATGCATAATGGTACAGTATACGATATGCGCGGCCAAAAAAAACGTCCGGGTATATGCCTACGCGACAAATTGTGATAAGATAAGAAAAGAAATGACGAGAAGACGGGAGGAACAAAGATGCGCTTGTTTTGGACGTTTTTTTGGACGTTTTTGCTTGTGCAAATGGCGACGTACGTCATGGGCTCGATGCAAGGGACCGGCTATGATTTCGCAACCGGCGCCTTGCTCGGCGTGATCGTGACCGTTTTAGTCCTTGTCGTCGCCGCTTTGATTCCGGACGAGCCGGCTGGGGATCACCATCATTGATCATTCGCTTCATAAGACAACGCCTTGGGGTGAAAGTCCCAAGGCGTTGTTTTTGTCATCGAGAAGCCCCATTCCAACACGTATATAGGCGTAAGTCGAGGAGGGACTCCATCTTGATGGGTGTAGGTTGGTGTTTTCTGCAGCCGGCCACGTGCCCCACAATGCTCAATGAGATGGGCTTTATGGGGGCATAAAAACGTTTGACGCTGCCAGCAAGAAGCGCGTCTCTTCCCCCGGCTATCCCCCGCCTCTTCGACTCGTTTCACGCTGACGGGCGAATGACAAGCCGGCCGTTTTCGGCATCGACCGTGACGGTGCTGTAATCTTTCACCCGCCCAGCGATCAGCTCTTTCGCAAGCGGCGTTTCGATTTGCTTTTGCATAAACCGTTTGAGCGGGCGGGCGCCGTATACTGGGTCGAAGCCCGCTTCGGCGATGTATTGCTTCGCCGCTTCGGTCAGCACGAGTTCGATATGCCGATCGGCCAAACGGGCCGACAGCTCGCGGGCGAACTTTTCGACGATGCCTTTCACTTCATTCATCGACAATGGCTTAAACAAGACGATATCGTCGATCCGGTTTAAAAATTCTGGGCGGAAATGGGCGCGCAGTTGGTCAAACACTTGTTTGCGCGTTTCTTCATCGATGTCGCCCTGTTTGTTTTCCAACAACAGCGGCGATCCGATGTTCGATGTCATAATGACGACCGTGTTTTTAAAGTCGACCGTCCTCCCTTGCGAATCGGTGAGCCGTCCGTCATCGAGCAGCTGCAACAGGATGTTGAACACGTCCGGATGAGCTTTTTCGATTTCATCGAACAACAGAACGGAATACGGCTTGCGCCGCACCGCCTCGGTCAGCTGGCCGCCTTCCTCATAGCCGACATAGCCGGGCGGCGCTCCGATCAAGCGGGAGACGGCGTGTTTTTCCATATACTCGGACATGTCAAGACGGATGAGCTGCTCCTCACTGTCAAACAGCGCCTCGGCGAGCGCTTTGGCCAGTTCCGTTTTGCCGACGCCGGTCGGTCCAAGGAACAAAAACGATCCGATCGGGCGGTTCGGGTCTTTCATGCCGGCCCGCGCCCGCAAGATGGCGTCGGCGACAAGCTCGACCGCTTCGTCTTGACCGATGACCCGTCTATGCAGCAATTCATGAAGGCGAAGCAGCTTTTCCCTCTCTCCCTCGACGAGGCGGGTGAGCGGAATGCCAGTCCAGCGTGACACGATTTCGGCAATCTCTTCTTCCGTCACTTCCTCGCGCAGCAATTTCCCTTCACTTTGCTCACTGATTTCTTGCTCGAGCTGTTTGAGTTGCTTTTCCAACTGCGGAATGCGGCCATGGCGAAGCTCCGCCGCCTTGTTTAAATCATACTCGTTTTCCGCCTCTTCCAGTTCGCGTTTTGCCCGCTCGAGCGCCTCGCGCAAACGGCGGACGCGGTCAAGCGCCTCTTTTTCTTTTTGCCATTGCGCTTTCATGGCGTTCGCCTTTTCACGCAAATCGGCAAGTTCTTTTTGCAATGCCGCAAGCCGATCGCGGCTCGCTTCATCCGTTTCTTTGCTTAAGGCCGCCTCTTCAATTTCCAGCTGCATGACGCGGCGCATCACTTCGTCCAACTCCGACGGCATCGATTCCATTTCCGTCCGGATCGTCGCGCACGCTTCATCGACCAAATCGATCGCTTTGTCAGGCAAAAAGCGGTCAGAGATGTAACGGTCGGACAAAACGGCGGCCGCGACGAGCGCCCGGTCGTGAATTTTCACGCCATGGTGCACTTCATACCGTTCTTTCAATCCGCGCAAAATCGAAATCGTGTCCTCGACACTCGGCTCTTGGACAAGCACTTGTTGGAAGCGGCGCTCGAGCGCCGGGTCTTTTTCGATGTATTGCCGGTACTCATCAAGCGTCGTCGCCCCGATGCAGCGCAACTCGCCGCGGGCAAGCATTGGCTTTAACATATTGCCGGCGTCGATCGCCCCTTCGGCCCGGCCGGCGCCGACGATCGTGTGCAGCTCGTCGATAAACAAGATGATGCGGCCCTCGCTTTTTTTAATTTCGTTCAATACAGCCCTCAGCCGCTCTTCAAACTCACCGCGAAACTTCGCTCCGGCGACGAGCGCGCTCATGTCAAGAGCGAAAATCGTTTTGTCTTTCAACCCGTCCGGGACGTCTTTGCGCACGATGCGCTGGGCGAGCCCCTCGACAATAGCGGTCTTCCCAACGCCCGGCTCACCGATCAGCACCGGGTTGTTTTTCGTCTTCCGCGACAAAATGCGGATGACGCGGCGAATTTCGCTGTCGCGGCCGATGACCGGGTCGATTTTTCCCGCCTTCGCTTCGGCGACAAGATCGCGCCCGTATTTGGTCAACGCTTCATAGGTTGCTTCCGGATGTGGACTCGTCACGCGTTGATTCCCCCTTACCTTTCTCACGGCTTCTACCAGTGCTTGCTCTGTCAAGCCAAACGATGCCAGTTGCTGGGCAACCGGCTCGGCGCCATGAGACAGCGCGAGCAGCACATGTTCGACCGATATGTACTCATCTTGCATTCGTTTCGCTTCGTTTTCCGCCCCCTCAAGCAGCCGCGCCAAGGCAGGCGCAACGTACATCTGTCCCTCTCCCGCTCCGTGCACTTCCGGCTTTTGGCGAATCCGGTCTTGCAGCCAGCGGATCGCCTGAGCGCGGTCGGCGCCGCAAAGGGCAAACAGCCGCGGCGCCAAGCCATCTTCTTGCTCGAGGAGCGCCAGCAGAAGATGTTCAACATCAAGCTGTTGATGATGCCGCTCTTTGGCGAGCGACTGCGCCGCCATGAGCGCCTCTTGCAGTTTTTCTGTCAAACGGCTTACGTCCATGCCGTCCCCTCCATTTGACCTTCTTTGACTATAAATCATTATAGCGGATCGCAAAGCGCACGGCAAATGAAAAGCCACTCCATGCTTGGAATGGCTTTTGTTCTGCTTCACGGTTTGCGCAAATACGTCCAATGCCGGTTATGGTTCGACGTTTCTGGAAACGTATCGCCGGCTTTCAGTTTCAGCTTTTTCGGGTGCTTTACATTGTCTCCCGTTTCGCCGATTTCAATATACACGCCGTTGTTCGGCGCTTTATCGCCTGGTTTGAAATGGCGCGGTTGGCCCATTTGTTTCATCCCCCTTGCTTCGATTGCATTTGTTATCATGCCCGGTTTCATCGCTGTTCATAAGAAGGAAAATGATGGAGGATCGCAAACGGAACGCCAAGCTGTTCACAACGAAAAGGAGCTCTCCCCTCGAAATCCTTTTCAAAGTGAAAAAGGAACTCCCGAAACGGGAATTCCCCCTTTGCTATAAAACGGACAACAAAATCGCTTTTTGCGCATGAAGCCGGTTGCCGGCCTGCTCAAAGACGACCGAGTTCGGACCTTCCATGACGCCGGCCGTCACTTCTTCGCCGCGGTGGGCCGGCAGACAATGCAAAAAGAGATAATCCGGTTTTGCCGCTTTGACGAGCTCTTCGTTGACTTGATACGGCTGAAACACTTGCAGCCGCTCAGCACTTTCGCTTTCTTGGCCCATGCTCGTCCAGACATCCGTATAAATCGCATCCGCCCCCGCCACCGCCACAAGCGGGTCGTGCGTCACCACAACGGTTGCCCCGGTTTTCTCGCCGATCTGGCGCGCCGCCTCGACATATTCTTTCTTTGGCTCATAGCCCGGTGGACAGGCGATGGCGACATCCATGCCGACTTTCGCCGCGGCCACAAGCAAGGCGTTGGCGACGTTGTTCCCGTCGCCGACATAGGCGAGCTTGACGCCTTGGAACGTTTTCTTCACTTCATAAATCGTCAGCAAATCCGCCAACGCCTGGCACGGATGATCGTCGTCCGTCAGGCCGTTGATGACCGGAACGGACGCATATTCGGCCAACTCCTCGACTTTTTGATGGGCAAATGTGCGAATCATAATGACATCGACGTATTGCGACAAGACGCGGGCCGTATCGGCGATCGTTTCGCCGCGGCCAAGCTGCAAATCGTTTCCGTTTAAATACATCGCCTGGCCGCCAAGCTGAATCATGCCGACTTCAAACGACACGCGCGTGCGCGTTGACGGCTTTTCAAAAATCATCGCCATTGTTTTCCCGGAAAGCGGCGTATACGATACACCGGCTTTTTGTTTCGCTTTTAAATCAGCTGCTAACGCCAGCAAGTCCAAAATTTCTTCTGTCGTGAAATCAAGAAGCGTTAAAAAATCTCTCCCTTTTAATGACATCACTGCATTCATGCGATCACCGCCTGTTCTGCCTGTTTTTTCTTTTCCAACCAGCCATGGATCGGCTGCACGTCAAGATGATCGACATCGAGCGCCTGCAAGAAGAGCTTCAATGTCTCACGTTCCGTGAAGACGAGCAATTGTCGGGACAACGCAGTCATTCGTTTGTTCGCTTCGCCTTCCTCTTTGCCCAAGTCGATCACCGCGAGCGCCGTGTCGCGCTTCACCCAATCGGCAAACGGGACATCAGCGACGATGGTCAGCTGTTTTGCCGTCATCTCCGCCTCCAGCTCGGCATCGATGTTGCCAATGACATAGACCTCGTTCGCGTTCGCTTTCTTTTGCAAATACGGATAAAACGCTTTATACGCCGCTTCCTCCTTCGTTGCGGCGATGCTGATGCCTTCGCCGGTCGATTTCATCTCTGGCCCAACCACCGGGTCAACCCCCGGCAGCTTATGGGTCGAAAAGACCGGATACTTTAACACGGCGTACGGCATGACCGCCAATGCGCGAGCTTTTTCGTCAACGATGTCGACAAGTGATTTCCCAAGCAATAACTTTGTCGCAATTTGCGCCAATGGCACGCCGGTCGTTTTGCTGACGATCGGCACCGTCCGGCTCGCGCGCGGGTTCACTTCCAGAACATATACATTGCCGTCCGCAATGACATATTGAATGTTCATAATTCCTTTAAAGCCGAGTTTTTTCGCAATCCGGCCCGCATAGTCGATGATTTTCGCTTTTTCTTCACCTGTGAGCGTCTGCGCCGGCAGCCAAGCATAGCTGTCACCGGAGTGGACGCCGGCTTTTTCGACGTGTTCAATGATGACCGGCAGCACGATGTCTGTTCCATCCGTCACGATGTCCGCTTCTGCCTCTTTCCCGTCCAAATACGCATCAATCAAAATCGGATAGGTCAACTCGCCTTGCTCGATCAAAGCAGCGAGCTGCGCCTCGCTATGGACGATAAACATGCCGCGGCCCCCGATGACATACGACGGACGAAGCAGCACCGGGCAGCCGATCTCAGCCGCTTTGGCGGCGAGCTCCTCGGCATTGTTCGCCACCAAGCCCGGTACGTGCGGAATGTCAAGCTCCTCAAGCAACTGGTAAAAACGATCGCGATCCTCGAGCTGGTCAATCATATCGTACGTGACGCTAAGCAGCGGCACACCTGCTTCTTCGAGTCCTTTGACCAAATTGATCGCCGTCTGACCGCCAAATTGAACGATGACATGCTTGATTTGTTCCGCTTCGATAACATCGAGGACGCTCTCAAGCGTCAGCGGTTCAAAGTACAGACGGTCGGCGACGGCAAAGTCGGTGCTCACCGTTTCCGGATTGTTGTTGATCATCACCGTTTCATAGCCCTCTTTTTGCAAGGCGAACACGCTATGAACGGAGCTGTAGTCAAACTCAATGCCTTGGCCGATGCGGATCGGTCCGGCTCCAATGATCAGCACTTTCTCTTTGCCGCTCGGTTGTTTTCGCTCGTCTTCGCCGAAATAAGTCGAGTAGTAATAATCCGTTTCTGAATGAAATTCGGCCGCGCACGTGTCGACCATTTTGTATGACGGCACGATGCCAAGTTCCTTCCGCTTGTTGCGCACGTCAAGCTCCGTCACGTCCCACGTTTCAGCTAAAAAGGCGTCGCTACATCCTTTTTCTTTCAAGAAACGGAACGTTTGCTCCTCAATCGTATCCAACGTTGCAGCCGCTGCCTGTTTTTCAAGGGCGACAAGCCGCTCGAACGAGCAAAGGAAAAAGCGGTCGATTTTCGTCCATTTGTGAATGGCTTCAACCGCCACCCCGCGGCGGAGCAGTTCCAAAATCGCGAAAAAGCGGCGGTCGTCTTTGTCGACAAGCAGCTGTTTCAGCTCATCATTCGTTTTCACCGAAAGCTCCGGCAACAACAGTCCGTTGTTTTTGCCTTCGAGCGACTGCACCGCTTTTTGAAACGCCCGCTCCATGTTACGGTCGATCGCCATCACTTCCCCGGTCGCCTTCATTTGCGTGCCGAGCTTCCGATCCGCGTGCGGAAACTTGTCAAACGGCAAGCGCGGAAACTTGACGACGACATAATCCAAGGCCGGTTCAAAGCTGGCGTACGTCGTTTTCGTCACCGGATTGACGAGTTCCGCGAGCGTATAGCCGACCGCCAGCTTCGCCGCAATGCGGGCGATTGGGTAGCCGGTCGCTTTCGAGGCGAGCGCTGACGAGCGGCTGACGCGCGGGTTGACTTCGATTAAGTAATATTGTTTGCTGTTCGGGTCAAGGGCGAACTGAATGTTGCAGCCGCCGATGATCCCTAATGCGGAAATGATCTTCACCGCCGACGAACGGAGCATTTGGTACTCCTCATCGGTCAACGTCTGCGACGGTGCGACGACGATCGAATCGCCCGTGTGGATGCCGACTGGATCGACGTTTTCCATATTGCAAACGGTAATGCACGTATTCGATTGGTCGCGCATCACTTCATATTCAATTTCCTTAAATCCGGCGACGCTCCGTTCGATCAAACATTGATGAATCGGGCTTTCGTTCAATCCTTTTTCCACGAGCGCGAGAAACTGCTCCATGTTTTCGGCAATGCCGCCGCCCGTCCCGCCGAGCGTATACGCAGGACGAATAATGATCGGAAAACCGATTTGTTCGGCGAACGCGACCGCTTCCTCGACGCTTGTAACAATTTCGCTTTCCGGCACCGGTTCGCCAAGCTCGTGCATCAACGCGCGGAACGCTTCGCGGTCCTCCCCGCGCTTAATCGCTTCAATCGGTGTTCCGAGCAGTCTCACCCCATACTTTTCAAGCACGCCGGCTTCATGCAGCTGAAACGCCAAGTTGAGCCCTGTCTGGCCCCCGAATGTGGCGAGTAGCCCGTCCGGGCGTTCTTTGGCAATAATCGCTTCGACCGCCTCAACGGTGAGCGGTTCAAAATACACGGCATCGGCATGGACATCATCGGTCATGATCGTCGCCGGATTGTTGTTCACTAAAATAACGCGGTATCCTTCTTCCTTTAAGGCGATGCACGCCTGTGTGCCGGAATAATCAAACTCAGCAGCCTGGCCGATGACGATCGGCCCCGACCCGATCAGGAGAATCGATTGGAGCGAAGAATCTTTAGGCATAGACGTTCTCTCCCTTGAACACGGTTTGCAAAAATTCGTCGAAAATATAGCCGGTATCGTGCGGCCCCGGATGCGCCTCCGGATGGTATTGCACGGACAAAATCGGTTTATGGCGATGGACGATGCCCTCGACCGAACCGTCGTTGACGTTGATGAAACGAATGTCAAACGGTTTGCCCACCAAACTGCCTTCTTTGACGACATAACTATGGTTTTGTGATGTCATCATCACGTTTTGCTTCACCGCGTCCCACACCGGTTGATTGGCGCCGCGATGCCCGAAGCGGAGTTTTTCCGTATCCGCCCCGTACGCCAAGGCAACGAGCTGATGGCCAAGGCAAATCGCAAGCGTCGGATACCGGTCGATCAGCTGACGGATAGCGGGAAGCTGATGGCGTAACTGTTTCGGATCGCCTGGGCCGTTCGAGAGGACAAGCCCGTCCGGTTTCAGCGCATCAATCGCTTCCGGCGTCGTATCATGCGGCACAACCGTCACCCGGCAGCCGCGTGCAAGAAGCGACTGCAAAATCGATTTTTTATAGCCGAAATCGACGAGCACCAAATGCGGGCCGCCTTCGCCGTATGTTTCGATCGTTTTCGTTGACACCGCGCGCACGGGAAATACTGCTTCCACGCCTCCAACGGCTGAAATCGGCGACAAACTTAATTCCGCCATCATCGTTCCAGCGGTGCGGATTTCTTTCACAAAGGCGCGCGTGTCCACGTGCGTGAGAAGCGGAATGTTCCAATGCTGCAAGTATTCCGCCAGACTGTATTTCGCCCCGTAATGAAACCCTTCTCGGCTCGCTTCGTAGACGACGACCGCTTCGACGTGCGGCCGCTTGCTTTCAAAATCGTTTTCGTTGATGCCGTAATTGCCGATGAGCGGGTACGTAAAAACGATGATTTGGTTTTTATACGACGGGTCGGTCAACACTTCTTGATACCCGGTCATGCCGGTGAAAAAAACGATCTCCCCGCTCACCTTTTCTTCAAGCGGAGCAGCGAGCTCCCCGCTGAACGTTTTTCCGCTCGCCACATGCAAATACGCTTTCATTGGCGCCACCTCATCGTTTGAGTTTTTATAACCGTTCAGGAATTTTTATGCATGGACAAGAATAAAAATTAAGCCGTCGGCCGTCCGTTTACAAGACGGCTGAGGCGTTGGCGTTGTTCAACACGTTTGTCAAAATGTCCACCGCTTCATCGATTTCCGCTTTCGTCACGACAAGCGGCGGCAACAGGCGGATCACGCTCGGCCCCGCCGAAAGGACGAGCAAGCCGTTTTCGTGAATCAATGGCAACAGCGGTGCGACGTCCGTTTGGCACTCGATTCCGACCAGCAGCCCGAGTCCGCGCACGTCCTTGACGATGTCAAGCGAAGCGAGCGCGTCATGGAGGAGTGCAAGCAAATAGCGGCCTTTCTCCTGCACATCTTGCAAAAACGCCGGATCAAACACCACTTCTAACGTCGCCTTGGCGGCAGCCATCGCGATCGGGTTGCCGCCAAACGTCGACCCGTGCACCCCAGGTCCAAACGATTCTTTCAAAAACGCTTTGCCGATCATCGCCCCAACCGGAATGCCGCTGCCAAGCCCTTTCGCTGCGGTGATGATGTCCGGCTCCACATCAAAGTGCTGGTACGCAAACGGCTTCCCAGTCCGGCCGATGCCAGTTTGCACCTCATCGATGATCAAAAGCGCCCCGTGCTGTTGACACAGCTCCGACGCTGTCTGCAAAAACGCCGGGTCAACCGGGCGGACGCCGCCTTCCCCTTGGACGACTTCAAGCATGACTGCCGCCACTTCTTCGCTCATCGCCTGCTTGAGCGCGTCGACATCATTCAACGGCAAGTGAATGAATTCCGGAAGCAGCGGACCAAAACCGCTATACACTTTCTCCTGCCCGGTCGCGGCCATCGTCGCGAACGTGCGGCCGTGAAACGACTGGCGGAACGTAATGACTTTGTGTCTCCCGGTATGTTTGCGCGCCAGCTTCAGCGCCGCCTCGTTTGCTTCCGCCCCGCTGTTGCAGAAAAAAACATAATCGCCGGCGCTGTGGGCGACAAGCAAGGAGGCGACCTCTTCTTGAATCGGGATCGTAAACAAGTTCGAGACGTGCCAATATTGATTCAGCTGTTGTTCAATGCCCGTTTGGACATGCGGATGGCGATGGCCGAGATTGCAGACGGCAATGCCGGAAACAAAGTCGAGATATTGTTTTCCGTTCACATCGGTCACCACCGTCCCTTCGGCCGACTGGACGGCGATATTCCAACGGTTGTAAGTTGGAAAGAGCGCGCTCATGATGAGTAGACCCCCACTTCGTTTTCTTTTCGAATTGTTGTCCCATACCATGTTCCGTTCTGATAAAACGTTGTTTTGCCACTGACGATCATCACTTCCGGCAACGCATCGGACAGGGCGGAGAGCGCCGCTTGCACTTTCGGGATCATCCCGCCCGTGATGACGCCGTCTTCGATCAGTCGTTCAATCATTTCCACCGTCGCCTCAGCCACGAGCGCACCGTCTCGCAAAATGCCGGGCACGTTCGTCACAAACACGAGCTGGCTGGCGCCGATGGCCGCTGCGACCGCCCCGGCGGCCGTGTCGGCGTTAATGTTGTACGTTTGCCCGTTTTGGTCGATGCCAAGCGGGGAAATGACCGGGATGTAGCCCGCCGCAAGCAGCGTGCGCAACAGCTGGGAACGAACGGTTTTCACACGGCCGACATAGCCGAGTTTGGCCAAGTCGATCGGTTCTGCTTCAAGCAGCCCCCCGTCCACGCCGGAAACACCGACCGCGGGCAAACCGTGCTGCCTGAGCATCGCGACAAGCTGTTTGTTCACTTTGCCGGAGAGCACCATTTCCACAACCGCGAGCACGTCTTTCGTCGTCTTCCGCAAGCCGTTGACAAACTCGCTCGGCACGGACAATTTTTTTAACATGTGTCCGATTTCCGGCCCGCCGCCGTGGACGATGACGACCTCCATCCCTTGTTTTCGCATTGCGTTCACGCTGGCAAAAAAGGCGGGAGACAGCTCATCAAGCACGCTGCCGCCGCATTTGATGACGACCGTTTTCCCCATCGTTCTCTCTCCTTACGTCCGATAGCTGGCGTTAATTTTCACATAATCGTATGTCAAATCGCAGCCCCACGCAACGCCGACACCATCGCCTATATGCAAATCGACCTCAATGACGACCGTCTCTTGTTGCAAATACGCCGCCGCTTCTTCTTCCGAGAACGGCTGCGGCTCGCTTCCTTTCAGCATCACCATCGTCCCGATGGCGACATCGACGTTGTCCGGGTTCACTTCGGCATCCGAATAGCCGATCGCGCCGATGATCCGCCCCCAGTTGGCGTCCGCGCCGTAAACGGCCGTTTTCACTAAGTTGGAGCCAACGATTTGCTTGGCGATTTTTTTCGCTTCCTCATCCGTTTTCGCGCCGCGCACGCGCACTTCAATGAGCTTCGTCGCCCCCTCGCCGTCTTTGGCGATTTGCTTCGCCAAATCTTCGCACGTTTTCCGCAGCGCCTCGTAAAAGTGTTCCCAGTCCGGATGATCCGGCGTCAACTCATCATTTCCAGCAAGACCGCTTGCCATCACGACGACCATATCATTTGTCGACGTATCGCCGTCGACCGTAATTTGGTTAAACGAAACGTCCGTAATCGACCGCAGCGCCGCGTGCAGCACCGGCGACGAAACATTGGCATCCGTCGTGATGAATGCGAGCATCGTCGCCATGTTCGGATGGATCATCCCCGATCCTTTCGCCGTTCCGCCGACGGTGACCGTTTTCCCGTCGATCGTTGTTTGGTAACAAGCGCGCTTCATCACCGTATCAGTCGTTAAAATCGCCGTTTGAAACGCCTCCGCATCCGCCATCGTCACCCCTGGAACAAGCTGTTTGATGCCGGCGCGAATTTTTTCCATCGGCAAATATTCCCCGATCACGCCCGTTGAAGCGACGGCCACATGGTGCAGCGCCAGGCCAAACTGTTTCGCGCACAACTCGCGCATTTCATAGGCGTCCTTGAGCCCTTGCGCACCAGTGCAGGCGTTCGCGCATGCACTGTTGACGATGACCGCCTGCAATTTTTGTTCTACAGCGAGGCTCGCCTGCGTCACTTTGAGCGGCGCCGCCTGAAAATGGCTTTGCGTATACACCGCCGCCGCCGAAGCGGGCACGTCGCATAGAATAACCCCTAAATCGTTTTTCGAATAGCGCAGCCCGGCATTCACCCCGGCCGCTTGAAATCCTTTCGGCGTAACCACTGTTCCATCGACGACCGCCGTTACTTGCGCCGTTTGTTTCGTTGCTGTCATTGTTCGTTCCCCTTCCCTCACGGATAGATCGGCAAGGATCGGAGGCCCTCCGCCTCATCCCACCCCATCATCAAGTTGAAGTTTTGCACCGCCTGCCCGGCAGCGCCTTTCATCAAGTTGTCGATCACCGACACGACCGTCACCCGTCCCGTCCGCTCATCGTAGGCGAGGCCGATGTCGCAATAATTTGATCCGTACACTTCTTTCGTCGCTGGAAATTGCCCGACCTTGCGAACACGGACAAACGACGAACCTTCATAACTTGTTTTATATAAATCTACCAAATCGTTTGGCGAAATCGATTGTTTCGCCTTCGCATAGATCGTCGCCATAATGCCCCGTGTCATCGGAATCAAATGGGTGCTGAACGTAATTGGCTCCATCGCTTCATTCCACGTTTGCAGCGTTTGCTCAATTTCCGGAATGTGCTGATGGACGTTCACTTTATAAATTTTCACGTTTTCGTTCACTTCGGAAAAATGCGTCCCAAGCCCTGCTTTCCGCCCCGCGCCCGATACGCCGGACTTGGCGTCAACGATGATCGAATCTTCCTGAATCAATCCTTCTTTGACAAGCGGCGCCAGGCCAAGCAGCGTCGCCGTCGGATAACAGCCCGGGTTGGATAGGAGCACGGCCTCGCGCACCGCCTCCCGATTCCACTCGGTCAGCCCGTACACCGCCTTTTGCAAATATTCCGCCGGCGCCGTCTGCCGCCCGTACCATTGTTCGTACACCGCTCCGTCTTTCAAACGGAAATCGCCCGATAAATCGATCACTTTCACTCCCCGATCCACGAGCGCCGGCGCCCACTCCCCGGACACCCCGGGCGGCGTGGCGAAAAAGACCGCATCGTAACGGGAAAGCGCCTCGATTTCAAGTTTATGCAACACCGCACCATCGACCGAACCGACGTGCGGGAAACTTTCCGATACATGAACCCCGTCCTGCGACGACGAGAACACGTCGCAACGGCTCACATGCGGATGCCCGTATAGCAAGCGGAACAACTCCGCGCCGCTGTACCCCGTCGCCCCGATAATGGCTACGTTCATCATGTTCCCCCTCACCCGTATGCCTCATGTAGTTCTCATTATAATACTGTATAAAAATAAAATCAAATGTATATTTAATAATTTTCAAGGATTTTTTTCTTGCCCCTCCCTCCGTCTATGGGAAACGAATACCGATTTGTCCCGGCAGCCAAGGTGCATCCTTGACTCCATCGCCCTCATGTTCTTGGGATGCAAAGACTTTCACAAACGATTCCACCGATGTTCAACAAGTTTTTTAATCTTTCCACTATCCTTATATTGACTTCCCTCTTTTTTCCTGTAAACTTTTATATAGCGATACATTTTACGTAAGGTTGTGATCGGATGAACGAGATGGAATCTCGTGAATGGCAGAAGTGGCTTACACCGCTTGGGCGCGATCTTCGCCTTGAGAAGGGAACGTACTTGTTTCAAGAAGGGGAAAAAGCAGACGATATTTACTATATCCAATCGGGGAAAATCCAAATCAGCAAAATGGACATGGACGGACAGGAGCTCGCGCTGCGCATTTGCAGCGAGGGCGATTTGATCGGCGAGCTGACACTGTTTTGCCCTGGCGCCCGCTACATGCTGACGGCGAAAGTGCTGGAAGACGGCGTCGTTTCCGCCATTAAGCGCGAGACGCTCGAACAAGAACTTGCCAACAATCCGACGCTGGCGATCGAGTTGATGAAATGGATGAGCCTCCATTTCCGCAAAACGCAGACGAAATTCCGCGACTTGATTTTACACGGCAAAAAAGGAGCGCTCTATTCAACGCTCATCCGTTTGTGCAACAGCTACGGCGTCATGAAAGAAGACGGCATTTTGATCGACGTGCCGCTGACGAACCAAGAGCTCGCCAACTTTTGCGGCACCTCCCGTGAAGTCGTCAACCGCATGCTCGGCGATTTGCGGAAAAAAGGCGTCATCTCCGTGCAAAAAGGCAAAATCCGCGTCCACGACCTGCAATACTTGCGCGACCAAATCGCCTGCGAAGGCTGCCCGCCCGAGCTGTGCAGCATCGACTGACGGGCGGGTGCGGAAAAAAAAGGAGCTCCTTTTTAATGGTTGGTTGCACTTTCATTTTAAGGGGATCCTCATGCAAGGGCTATTTTTATGCTTGTTTGAGTTTATCTAGCACCACGGGTAATATGCTATACCTCCTGAGCCGTCTGATCGACCGTATCGGACGTTTTGTGGGACGTAAATAAGGAAGAGCTTCATGATCATCAAGTATTTTCCGTTGAAGTAAAATAAGAAGGCGCCCTCAGACGCCTTCTTTTTAATCTACTTTTTAATCTACTTTTAACACGACGCGGCCGTTAATTTGCCCTTTTAACATACGATCGAATACGTCGTTAATGTTTTCAAGCGGTTGCACTTCGACAATTGTTTTTACTTTTCCTTCTGCTGCAAACTGAAGTGCCTCTTGTAAGTCTTTGCGCGTACCAACGATAGAACCAATAATTTTTACTCCATTTAATACTGTATCGAAAATTGGAATAGGTATTTCTTCCGGCGGTAATCCGACGAGTACGCAAGCACCACCGCGACGAATGGATTTGTAGGCTGATTCGAACGCGGCTTTTGAAACAGCTGTGACGACAGTCGCATGCACACCGCCCACTTTTTCTTTTATCCATTGTGCTGCATCATCATGTTTCGGATTGACGACAAGATCTGCACCAAGTTGTTTAGCAAGCTCAAGTTTTTCATCACCTAAATCGACAGCAACGACGTTTAACCCCATCGCCTTTGCGTATTGGACTGCGACATGTCCAAGTCCGCCGATACCGTAAATGGCTACCCATTCACCTGGTTTTGCGCCTGTTACTTTGAGCGCTTTATATGTTGTTACACCAGCGCAAAAGATTGGAGCGGCTTCTTCAAACGATAAGTTATCAGGAATTTTTACGACATAATCGGCTGCAGCACGGCAATATTCAGCATAACCACCATCGACGGAATAGCCAGCGTTTTGTTGATGTTCGCATAATGTTTCTTGTCCGCTTAAGCAATAGTCACAATGACCGCACGCCGAATAAAGCCAAGGGATACCTACGCGATCTCCAACTTTTAAATGTGTTACCCCAGGACCTACTTCTTCAATTACACCGACGCCTTCATGGCCAGGAATGAGAGGCAGTTTAGGCTTTACAGGCCAGTCGCCATGTGCGGCATGCAAGTCTGTATGGCATACCCCACACGCTTTGATGCGCACTAATACTTCCCCGTATGAGATCTTAGGTTTTTCCACTTCTTTCACTTGTAACGGCTTTTTAAATTGTTCCACAACTGCAGCTTTCATGATTATAATCCTCCTTCTAGGCAAAAAGGGACTTTTTGATCTGTACATATGTAGTGTAGCATACATTTAACTTGTGAAAAATATCGCAAATAAAATATTCACAAAAATGAAAAATATTTTTGGATAAAAAGTTAAAAATTTGGTTCGGGAGTTGACATCATATAAAGTTTCTGTTCTAGTCATATAGTGTAAATGGATTTACGTCAAATTTTTGGACACAAAAAAGTTAATTTTTTACTAAGTTCCTGCCCCTTTAAGAGTGGGGAGCGATGACGCTTGACATGGAGCCTCTGCGGGCATGATTCTACTGCCGAGAAGCCAGATGTTACAACATCAGCATCGCCAAACAAGGCTATCATGCCCGCCACTCCATGTAAAGCGGGTGCACAATCTTAATACAACCCGTGGTGCTAGATAAACTTGAGCAAGCATAAAAATAGCCCTTGCTGGCGGATCTCCTGTAGAATGAAAGTGCGACCTGCCATTCGAAAGGAGAATCCCCATGCAAGAGCACTTTCATTTTACTACAGATCGAGCCAAGATTCAAAAGCAATATGCCGCCATTTTCGTTTTTGTTTCTGCTCAACTTTCATGCATTCAGGTGCATCTTCATCGTCGAAATCGCCATTTGGTCAAGCAAGAGGACGCTGTCATCATCGCCATTCATCTTTTAGGAAAGCTGCTCGGTTTTACATCCGAACGGGCATGGCATCGTTTTGTCACGGGAAATTTGTTCACAAACGGCTCGTTTCTTGAACGCTCCCGATACAACCGCCGTTGCCGGGCGCTTGGTTTCGCCATCAAATGGATCCGGCATGAGCTGGCAAAACGCGGTCAACATCATGCCTATGCCGTCGTKGACAGCTTGCCGCTCCCGTTGTGCCATACGGCAAGAATGCATCGCGTYAAACGGTTTCAAGAGATCGCCGACATCGGGTATTGCGCTTCCAAAAAGCAATGGTACTACGGGTTGAAGCTGCACCTTCAAGTGACCGATCAAGGGCTGCCAATGGGGTATGTGGTGACGGAAGCATCTTGCCACGATCGAATCGCAGCCGAAAGCGTGATGACCCAAATTCCCCACCCGTATAACTTTGGGGACAAAGGATTCATTAGCCGTGACTTGCAAAAAAGGCTGTACGAAGAATACCAAATGGCGCTTTGGACTCCGTCTCGAAAAAACCAGAAACATCGTGCGTCTGAGACATGGGAGCAGTGGATCCAACAAAAACGCAAAGTGATCGAGACGGTGTTCTCGGTTCTGGTTGATCACTATCGCATCACGGGGATCCGAGCCAATTCGATTATCGGATTTGAAGTGGCACTAGACGGTATATTGTTAGCTTATTCCCTGGTTACACTTGGGCTAGTTGAGCGATAAAGCTCAACTAGCACCACGGGTCATTTTAGTTTTAAACAAAAAGGTTTTTGGTGTTGTTTTTGAATTCTTCTTAGCAAAGTGGAGGGACAATCATCGCCATGTGCGGTTTTATTGGCTGTATTCATGATCGCCCGAGAGCGATTGAGCAAACATGGAAAACAACGTTGGTGGAGATGAACCGCCTGATTACCCATCGCGGCCCCGACGATGAGGGGTATTTTTTTGATGACTACGTGAGTTTTGGCTTTCGGCGGCTGAGCATCATCGATCTGGAGGCGGGACATCAGCCGCTGTCTTATGAAAACGATCGATATTGGATCATTTTTAACGGGGAAATTTACAACTATCTTGAATTGCGGGAAGAGCTGGCGGCGAAAGGATATTCGTTTGCGACGCATTCGGATACCGAGGTGATTGTCGCCCTTTACAGCGCGGAAAAAGAAAAAGCGGTCGAAAAGCTGCGCGGGATGTTTGCGTTTGTCATTTGGGACAAGCAAGAGAAAACGGTGTTTGCGGCGCGGGATCCGTTCGGCATTAAGCCGTTTTTTTATGCGGAGCAAGGAGACTGCACGTTTTTCGCTTCGGAAAAGAAAAGCATCTTGCTCGCTCTGGGACAGGAGTCGCTAAACGGCGATTCCCTGCAGCATTATTTAACATTCCAATATGTCCCTGAGCCGCTGACGATGTCGGCCGGCATTTACAAGCTGGAGCCGGGGCATTATCTCAAGAAACAAGTCGGAAAACCGCTCACGATTCATCGTTATTGGAAGGCATCCTTCGACCCCATTCGCCAATCGGAAGAGGAGCTTGTAAAGAAAATCCGCGATGCGCTGTTTGATTCGGTCAACGTCCATATGCGCAGCGATGTGCCGGTCGGTGCGTTTTTGTCGGGAGGCATTGATTCATCGTTCATCGTCGCCATCGCGAAACAATTCCATCCGCACCTGAAGACCTTTTCCGTCGGATTTGAGCGGGAAGGGTTCAGTGAAATCGATGTCGCAAAAGAAACGGCAGAGAAGCTTGGGGTAGACAACATTAGCTATGTCATCTCACCGCAGGAGTATATGGAAGAGCTGCCGAAAATTATGTGGCATATGGACGATCCGCTTGCCGATCCTGCGGCGGTGCCGCTTTATTTTGTCGCTCGTGAGGCGAGAAAGCATGTCACGGTTGTGCTTTCTGGCGAAGGGGCGGACGAGCTGTTCGGCGGTTACAACATTTACCGCGAACCAGAGTCGCTGCGGCTGTTTGTGCGTATGCCAAACATCGTAAAAGCGGTGTTGCGGATGATCGCGAAGCTGCTTCCGGACGGAATGAAAGGAAAAAGCTTTTTGGAGCGCGGCACGACGCCGCTTGAAGAGCGGTATGTCGGCAATGCCAAAATCTATAGCGAAAAGGAAAAAGCGGCGCTGCTCAAAACGTACCGAGGAGGGTGCGAATATACGGCGGTGACGGCTCCGTTTTACCGCGAAACGCTTCATGACCCGCCCGTCAACCGGATGCAGTATATTGATCTTCATACATGGCTAAGGGGCGATATTTTAGTCAAAGCGGACAAAATGACGATGGCCCATTCGCTTGAGCTGCGCGTTCCCTTTTTAGACAAAAAGGTATTTGAGGTTGCTAGGCAAATCGCCCCTGATATGAAGATAGCCAACGGTACGACGAAATATATTTTACGTAAAGCCGCCGAAGGCATCGTGCCGGATCATGTGTTAAACAGGAAAAAATTAGGGTTCCCCGTGCCGATTCGCCACTGGCTGAAAAACGAAATGTATGACTGGGCGAGACAGCTCATCAACGAAAGCGAAACTGATCATCTGTTCCATAAGGACGTGCTCTATCGGCTGCTGGATGAACATGCCCGCCACAAGGCGGACCACAGCCGCAAGCTGTGGACGGTGTTGGCGTTTATGGTTTGGCATCAAGTGTATGTGGAAAAGAAGTACGATTTTGCTTCATCCGCACAAAGCGAGGAGCGGCCAGCGTCTGTTTTGGAGGCGTAGCAGGG
The DNA here is from genome assembly GCF_001414205.1 of Geobacillus sp. Sah69. Lineage (NCBI taxonomy): Bacteria > Bacillati > Bacillota > Bacilli > Caryophanales > Anoxybacillaceae > Geobacillus > Geobacillus sp. Sah69. The sequence goes on from NZ_LLKS01000019.1 coordinate 267,267, forward strand.
AAACGACAGGGCGTTCTAAGGGCGACACCTAGAACGCCTTTTTCGATGGTGCGGACAGTTTCCTTGCCTTTGGCGAAGCGAAAGAGAAAATTTGCTTTCTCCCGCTCTTGCAATTTTCCCGGTTTTGGTATATGCTTGTTCCATCAGGATGCTAAACTACTATATATTGGTTTTGAGGTCTTTTTTTACAACTACATATTGTTCTGCCAAGCAACGGTGTCCATCAGGACTTAATAGGGAATCCGGTGCGAATCCGGAACTGCCCCCGCAACTGTATGTGCGGACGAAATGGGATGGCCACTGGCGGCAAGAGCTGTTCGGCGCGCCGCTGGGAAGGCCCCAAAGTAGGACGATGCACGAGTCAGGAGACCTGCCTTGCTTGGAACGTTTCATGTTCTTCGGGGTGTGAGAAGATGAAACGATAGGGGAAAAGAACAAAGGGTTCGTCTGCCTTTTTTCGTCTGTCGTTTCATCCGCTCGCCTGCCCGAGCGGATTTTTTTATGGAAGGAGAGAAGAAACGAATGACCACATTGACGAAAACGGTCATCCTCGATGATCAAGGGAAGTCGGTTTCGTTTTCACGTGAAGAGTTTGTGTCGCTGATTGGGCAAGCCGCCGCTGGATTCGGCCGTCTGTCGCTTGATGAATACGTCGAGCGTGTTTGGCAGCTTCTTAGCCGAAAGGAGTCCGTCACGGTAGAACAGCTGCACCAAACGGCTATTTTGGAAGGACTTTCTTACATTGATGAAGAGGAGCCGGACTGGACGTTTGTGTGCGCCCGGCTGTATTTGCGGCAATTGTACCGTGAAGCGGCGCGGCAGCGCGGGTACGATGAACGCGAGCGGTATGGCGATTTCTACTCGCTGCTTGTTGCGCTGACGGAACAAGGGGTGTACAGTCCGTTCTTGCTTGAACGTTATACGAAAGAAGAAGTCGACGCCATCGGTGCGTTTCTTGATCCGGAGAAGGACAAGCTGTTTACGTACATTGGGCTGCGCACGCTCGCGGACCGGTATTTGGCGCGCGATTATGAGCGGCGGTTGTATGAATTGCCGCAGGAGCGGTTTTTGGTCATTGCCATGACGCTCATGGCGAATGAACCGCAAAAGCGGCGCCTTGCGCTCGTGAAGGAAGCGTATTGGGCGTTAAGCAACTTATACATGACCGTGGCGACGCCGACGCTTGCCAACGCTGGGAAGTCGTACGGCCAGCTGTCGAGCTGCTTTGTCGATACGGTCGATGACAGCTTGCAAGGAATTTATGACAGCAACACCGACATCGCCAATTTGTCGAAATCGGGCGGCGGCATCGGCGTCTATTTAGGCAAAATCCGGTCGCGCGGCAGCGACATCAAAGGATTCAAAGGGGTCTCCTCCGGCGTCATCCCGTGGATGAAGCAGTTGAACAATACAGCGGTGAGCGTCGATCAGTTGGGACAGCGAAAAGGAGCCATTTCCGTCTATTTAGATGTATGGCATAAAGACATTTTTGCGTTTCTCGATGCGCGGCTCAACAACGGCGACGAACGGCTGCGGACGCATGATTTGTTCACCGGCGTGTGCATCCCTGATTTGTTCATGGAGCAAGTCGAACAGCGCGGCGACTGGTACTTGTTTGATCCGCATGAAGTGCGGAAGGTGATGGGGTTTAGCTTGGAAGATTTTTATGATGAGGAAAAAGGGCGCGGGAGTTTCCGCGAGAAATATTGGCAATGCGTCAACGAACCAAGGCTGTCGAAAGAAAAAGTGCCGGCGATCGACGTGATGAAAAGCATTATGCGCAGCCAGCTCGAGTCGGGGACGCCGTTTATGTTTTACCGCGATGAAGTGAACCGGCAAAACCCGAACCGCCATCTCGGGATGATCTACTGCAGCAACCTTTGCACGGAAATCGCGCAAAACCAAAGCCCGACAGTGACGAAGCGGCAATATGTGAAAGACGGGACGATCATCATTGAGAAAATCCCAGGCGATTTTGTCGTCTGCAACTTATCGTCGATCAACTTGGCGCGGGCGGTGACCGACGGCGTTTTGGCGCGGCTGATCCCGATTCAAATGCGGATGCTCGATAATGTCATTGATTTAAACAATATCCCTGTGCTGCAAGCCGGCCTGACGAACGAAAAATACCGCGCTGTCGGGCTTGGAACCTTTGGCTGGCATCATTTGTTGGCGTTAAAAGGCATTCGCTGGGAGTCGGACGAAGCGGTCCGCTATGCCGACGAGCTGTATGAAACGATCGCGTATTTGGCGATTCAAGCGAGCATGGAGCTCGCCAAAGAGAAAGGGAGCTACCCGGCGTTTCCAGGATCGGATTGGCAGACAGGCGCTTATTTTGAGCGGCGCGGCTACGAAAGCCACGGTGAATTGGATTGGGATCGGCTGAAGCAAGACGTGGCCCGCTATGGGATGCGAAACGGCTATGTGATGGCGGTGGCGCCGAACGCCTCGACGTCGATCATCGCCGGCAGTACAGCGAGCATTGACCCGATTTTCTTAAAAGTGTACGCCGAGGAAAAGAAAGATTATAAGATTCCCGTTACGGTGCCGGATTTAAACGAACAGACGACATGGTATTACAAATCGGCGTACCATATCGACCAGCGCTGGAGCATCAAGCAAAACGCCGCCCACCAGCGCCATATCGACCAAGCCATCTCCTTTAATTTCTACGTCGTGAACACGATTAAGGCAAAAGAGCTGCTCGATTTGCATTTGACGGCGTGGAAGTCGGGGCTGAAAACGACGTATTACGTGCGTTCGACATCGGGGACGATCGACGAGTGCGATTCTTGCGCGAGCTGACGGTCTTCCCCCAGACGTTGCCGATTCCGGGGAAAGATTCACGCCGAAGCTTAGCTGAAAGGGAGGAATGGATCATGACAATCAGCTTAGTCAAACGGCCGATTATGGATCCAGAGGCGCCGAACCGTTCGACGGGCATTATCAACGGCCGCTGCTCGAATGTGTTGAACTGGGACGATATCGCCTACCCATGGGCGTATGCGAAATATAAGCGAATGCTCGCCAACTTTTGGACACCGTTTGAAATCAATATGGCCCAAGATGTGAAGCAGTTTCCGCAGCTGACCGCCCGCGAACAGGAGGCGTTTTTGAAAATCATCGGCCTGTTGGCGCTGCTTGACAGCATTCAAACCGATTACGCGGGACGTGTGGCGGATTACATTACCGATCCAAGCATCAATGCCTTGATGATCATGCTTGCCCAGCAGGAAGTCATTCACAACCATTCGTATTCGTACGTGCTCTCGAGCCTTGTGCCGAAAGCAAAGCAAGATGAAGTGTTCGACTTTTGGCGAAACGAACCGACGCTGCGCAAGCGGAACGATTTTGTGACGAACGGCTACAAGGCGTTTGCCGAAGAGCCGAACGTGGAGAACTTGCTGCGGTCGATCGTCTTTGACGTTATTTTAGAAGGATTGTTTTTCTACTCGGGGTTCGCCTTTTTCTACAACCTCGCGCGCCAGCAAAAAATGGTGGCGACGAGCACGATGATCAATTACATCAACCGTGACGAGCACATTCATGTTGATTTGTTTACAAAAATTTTCAAGGAAGTGTTGAACGAATACCCGGAGTATCGGACGCCGGAGCTTTCCGATTTTGTCCGTGAAACGTTTACGAAAGCGGCTGAGCTGGAAATCGAATGGGCCGGGGAAATCATCGGGAATGACATCGATGGCATCGACTTGGCTGATTTGGAAGCGTACATTAAGTTTTACGCCAACGTCCGCGCTCATCAGCTCGGTTTTGACCGCCCGTTTGACGGCTATCGGACGAACCCGCTCCGCTGGATTAAAGCGTATGAAGAAGTCGACCTCGGCAAATCAGACTTCTTCGAGCAAAAACCGCGCCAATATACGAAAGTGCAAGTGGATAATGGGTTTGATGAGCTGTAAGGAAAACCGCGTTGGGGCATCGTCCAACGCGGTTTTTTGCCGGAAAACATGATTAACGGAGGGATTCTCGCTGCATTATACAATGGGGAAGAGAAAAGGAAAAGAGATGTTGCGGCTTGTTGTCGGACGGTAGGCTTGGGCGCCTTACCTTGGTATAATGAGAAAAAACTTGCTTTTGAATGCGAAAGGGGACGGGAGAAGTGGGGAAAAAACAGGAAATCGAACGGCTGCGCGAGCAATTGAATCAGTGGCTCGTGGAAGAGGAGCACGACAATGACGAGGTATGGCTGAAGAGGGGGGGAAGCGATTTTTCAACGTTTCGCTCAGCTGGGTTCAAGCGCCATCGCCTATAACCAGCTTGGCGACCCGGAAACGGCGCTTGCCATACTTGACCAGCTTGAAGGGTATCACGGCCCGGGACAGCCTAACCATTATGAACGGATCACCGTGACCGCCATAGATGCTGATGGCGAGAAGTACACGTGTTACACGTACGTGTACCCATCAGAACGAAAAGAGTGGCTTGAGCAACACGCCAAACTTAAAGCGTGAGTGGACGATGAGGATATAAGAGGGCATTCGATGGTATGTATCGTTCTGTGTCGCTGGCGCGCGAGCAGCCCACCTGATGAAAGGGTGAGCTGTTTCCGTTCAGAGCATACATTGTTCGTGGCGATGTTTCGCGTCTGTTCAAGGGGAATGGCGACATCAAGGCAAGCGGTCAAACAATATCCCCGAGTCGCTCTTTTCCGTGCTGACGGCTGACGAGTTCGTCGAGCTGGCGGATTTTTTTCCACGCTAAGTCGTCGCTGATCGTTCGATAATGGTGGCGGCCGCCGGGCTCCTCGTCGGCTTCGTCGGCCCATTTGACGATGGCTTGAAGCGGCGTTCGTTTCCATTCTCCTTCTGGAAGGTAGGAATCGGTATGAAGCAAAATCGCCAGGGCAATTTCCTTAGCGTTTTGCGGATGTTCGCCAAGGCGGATCAGCAGCTTATGGGCGCGCTCGGCCCCTTTGATGGCATGGATGTCGTTTTGCCGGTATTGTTCGTAGTCCCAACGGCCGTTTTTGTACCATGTGTAATGGCCGATATCATGAAGCAGTGCCGCTTTTGTCGCCAAGTCGACGTTTACTCCGTGGCGGAGGGCAAGGTGGTAGGCATGGTACGCCGCGGTGATGGCGTGGGCGAGGCCGGATCGTTTTAAATATTTTTGCGCAATCGGATGGGCAAAGACGTCGGTTAAGGTGACCGTTCTCATAGGCATCCCCTCCGTTTTTTGTATTTCTCACCATCATACCATGGCGTAAAGAGTCAGGCAATGAGAGAAAGTAGGTGGGAGCGGTTGCATGGGAAAAAATAAGCCGATCGTGCTAAAATAGCGCTCGGCTTATTGGATTTGTGCTTGGCAGGCAAGCCGTTTGGCTGGTTGATCCGTTTTTTCGCGCTCGCGCCGCGTTTTCGGAGCGAGAAGGTGAGCGCCGGCGAGAACGGTGACCATGCAACGGCCACACGTTCCTTTTTTGCATTTGTGATCGAGCAGAACACCTTGTCCTAGGGCGGCGTCAAGAAGCGAAACGCCGGGGGCTGGCTGCACGGTGAACGTTTTCCCTTTTTGTTCGATTTGAATGACAGACGGCCGCACGGCGGACGGCCCATCGGGCTTAGGCGGCGCGGCAGAAATGGAGCGCTCCGATGGCCGGACGGCAGGCTTCAGTGAGCCGACCGTGAATGTTTTATCCATTTTTTTACACATCTCCTTTAAATTACATGGTTAGTTTGAAAATGAATCTCATTTACATCCGAATGAATGATTGGTATCATAATAGTAAAAGGAATTGCGAAAACGCCATCTTGGCTAGGGACAAGGGGGAGACACCATGGGCATTCCGATGAACGGACTGCGCGATATGAAAGCGATTTTGGCCAACGAGCGAAAAGTCGGCGGCGCGGTGGAAGCGGCGCTTCTCCGCCTCCGTTCCGGCGAAGAATATCGAAACGTCTGCATCGTTCATATCGATCAACTAGGCGCCCAATACTATTCGGTCGGTTTTGTGACCGAACAAGGGGAACGGCTCATCGTCAACGTTCATGACATCAGCGTCATCTCTGCGCCTGAACATAAAAAAATTCGTGAGCTGAACAACGCCGCTTATAAACGGGAAGCCATCAACAACAAGCGGCGCTATTTAAAACGCCTCTTTGAGATTTATGAAGGCAGTTATACCGTTCATTTTTGGCGGGAAGCGAAAATGATTATCGATGACATCGGTGTTGAGGCGCTCAGCCCCGAATTGTCGCTGCTCGTCTCCAACGTTCAAGGACAAACGGCCCGCACCGCTTAATGGGAAAATCAAGAAACCGCCCGGCGATCTCCCCTATCGTCCGGGCGCGTCTTCGTTAAAGGGAATTTGCTGTAGCCTCGTTTTCATGGCGCGGATCGCTGGCCATATGCCGTTCTTGCTGTTTGATGGCAAGGGAAGCCCGCGTGTCGCTTCTCCGGATCAGGCGCTGCTCATGCTGACTCGTTCGGATCCTCGAGCGTGCAGATGGCGCTTGGACGTTTGATGCGCGGTACGACGGACTCATAGACGCGGAATAGGTAGTTCATATTTTCTGTGTCTAAAAACGCAGTTTGCATGTCGGCCGCGACAGCGAGGTCGATGTTTTGCCGGCCGGTGTCAATGACGACGCCGCGTTTGCCTTTAATGACCGGAGTTTGGTAAATGCCGGCGGTCATCAGCTCGCGGATGTGCTCAATTTCAAGCACGTGCGTTCCTTCATGGACGCGGTGGATCAACGCATACAATTCCGGCGACAAGACGAGCGCGTATGGGCCGGTATGGCCGAGCTGAAGCAGCTTGTTGCGTGCTTCGACGACGTCAGTAAAGGCGTTGCCCGATTTCATCCAATCGCTGCGAATGTGGGCGATTTTTCCTTTGACGTTCATAATGCCCGGCACATCAAATTCAGTTGAACCATTGAAAATCAAATCGTCCTCGAGCAGCGCGCACTGCTGGGCGGCGTTGGCGGCGGCGGAAAAGTCGATCGGGCTGCCGAGCTGTTTCGCCTGTTCAATGTCACGCCAGTACAAAATAAAGTCTTTATACAAAAGCGGGATCGTTAAATGCACGCGGCGCGCCGGCTCGGAAAGGCTCAGCTCTTTGCCGTGGAAGCTCATGTCCCCCTGTTCCGGGTTCATATAAATATCGTTGGCGACCGACTGGACACCTTCGCCGAGCGGACCGTACAAATCGATAAATCGGCGGCCGACGAGCTGGCGCCGCGCCGTTTCAATGACCAGTTCGTCAAGCTCGCCCCATTGGCTGCTTGTGAGCGGGGCTTCTGGATACAGCTTCATTTTATCCATGTTTCCTCTCCTTTCTTATCCGTGTTTTAAGCTGCCGACTGTCAGTTGCCGTCTCGTTCCGATCGATGGGCGGACAGGCGCCGGGTCGGAAGGAGGGACAGCGTACTGAGCCAGTTTCAAATGGTCTTTTTGATGCTCTTTTTCGTCCGTCGGCACTGAAGCGTCGAAAGACAATGGCGCATCGAGCGCACGGTTGAGCGTTTCGAGAGCGGCTTTCATCTGTTGGTAGTCCGCAGCGGTCATGTCGCGCAGTGCCGCAATCGCCGGTTCATGTTCCGTCCCTTTATAATGAAACAACGACAAATCGAGATGCTCCAAAAAGTTGTGCAAGCCGAATTTTTCTAGGCTGATGTCTTGCAACAGGCGCAAAAAGTCGCCGTTTTCCCGCGATAAGAACGCTTCGTCCGCCAATGCCTCCTCCAACTTTGGAAGCAGGGCGGCCAAACGGTCAAATCGGTGCTCCTCTTCTTCGTAAATATGATGCCAATACAGCCGTTCATGATCATCAACCGCTTGTTCAATTGTCGGCTCTAAAATCGCTTGAAACTGGCTGAGCGCCTCTTTCGACCGGCCGAGAATGGCGCTGACCTCTGCTAATGCGTCGTGTGCGTCGTGCAATGGACTCCCTCCCATGAAATGGTTGTTACCATTTTTTCCATATGTATATGATTGTAAACCTCTTTGCTCTCGTCCGCATTACAGATCAGCGAGCGAGAAAGCCCACTCCTCGAGGGGGGGATAAAAGCGAGCCGTTTTCTTCATAATTGAATGATGATGAAAAAAAAACGATACCATGTAATCGTTGCAAGGAGAAAGAAATGGTACTTGGCTGTTGCGGTCACATTTGAAGTGGAACCGCGACACGAAACAAAGGTGATGGGGGTTGATCTTGGATCGCGTAACGCGGTTCCGTTTTTTCAGCGGACAGACCGCTCCACTTTTCTGCACGCGAAGGGTGCTCCGTTTCCTGTAGATTGCTTTTTCCGTCCGGCAAAAACGTCACCTTTCCGCCCAGTCCCGAATAAAACAGAATAAGGAACATTGCCCACTTGATATGCGGCGCGATTCCGGCGATAATGGAAACGATGTGGAATGAATGCCGCCAAGCGGCATGGAATGAGAGAAGAAGGTGAGACAGAACGATGAAACGTGCGGAACATATTTATCAAAGACTCGTAGAGATTTGTGGGGAAAGAAACGTCCTGCGCGATGAGCCGATGAAAAACCATACATTAGTGCGGATCGGCGGCAAGGCTGATTTTCTGGTCTGGCCGGAAACGTACGAGCAAGTCATCGAGGTGTTGCGGCTGAAAGAGGAGTACGGCCTGCCGTTTACCCTTCTCGGCAACGGTTCGAACGTCATCATCCGCGACGGCGGGCTGCGCGGCATTGTCATGCAGCTGAAGCATCTCAACCGCATTTGGCGTGAAGGAAACAACGTGATCGCCCAAAGCGGGGCGGATATTAAAGCGGTGTCGCGGTTCGCGCTCGAACAACATCTCACCGGGTTGGAGTTTGCCTGCGGCATTCCGGGGTCGGTCGGTGGGGCGATTATGATGAACGCCGGAGCGTACGGCGGGGAAGTGAAAGATGTGCTTGACCATGTCAAGGTGGCGACGCTCGCCGGCGAGTTGAAAACATTGACAAACGAGGAACTGGAGCTCGGTTATCGAACAAGCATCATCAGCCGGACGCATGATATTGTGCTTGAAGTCGTCTTTTCCCTGCAGCCGGGCGACTATGCACAAATCAAGGCGAAAATGGATGATTTAACATTTCAGCGCGAATCGAAACAGCCGCTTGAGTATCCGTCGGTCGGCAGCGTGTTTAAGCGGCCGCCGGGCTATTTTGCCGGCAAGCTCATCCAAGACAGCGGCCTTCAGGGAAAAGGATTCGGCGGTGCGGAAGTGTCGACGAAGCACGCCGGATTCATCATTAACAAAAACAATGCGACGGCTGCCGATTACATCGCGACGATCGACATGGTGCGCAAAACCGTAAAGGAGAAGTTCGGAGTTGATTTAGAGCTGGAAGTGAAAATTATCGGTGAGGAATGATGACTGATCCGAATCCGGTTTGCGGGTTCGGATTTTTCTTATTTCGCCGAGAGGAAAAATGAAACAAACCGCCAATAGGTAAGAAAAGGGATTATCCGTGCCCGACGGCGCGTTTGCCAACAGCGTCGGCTGCGGTTTTGACGCCCATATCGCCCGCATGGCCAACCGTTCAAAATGGAAAGGGAGGCTGAATCGTTTTGGACTCGGTTCGTTCATTTATGTGTTTTATTTAGTAAGAGAGTTGTTTCGCTATCAACCGGTTGACCTTGATATTTGTGTGGATGGACAGAATTATTCGTTTTTGAAGGCCTGGCTGGCAACGGTTTCGAATCACCCATACTACGGTGGGGGAATGCGCATCGCCCCGTTCGCCCGGGGTGATGACGGCTTGCTTCATGTGACGGTCGTCGGGCCGATGCAGCGTTGGAAAATTCTTGGGCTGTTTTTAACCGTATTTTGGGGCGGGCATGTGCGAATGAAAGAAGTTTCCGTGTTTGCCGGGCGGAACGTGCACATTCGCCCCGCCGCTCCCGTCCCCGTTCACGCTGATGGAGAAGAAGCGGGGGTGGGAGAGGTGTCGGCTTGGATTGAGGCTAAAAGGATGCGAGTCATTGGCGCGGAACTCGGTGAATGATGAGGGCGTATGTGAAAAGAGAAAGGGAGAGTGAGGAGACAAGTGGTGGGGAAGCGGATGGTCATGTTTGATGTCGTATTCTATGTGGTGTTTCCGATCGTGCTTTGGCATGCATTGCGCAGCCCGGTTGGGGAGTACGGGGCGATGTTGATTTGTACCGTGCCGGGAGCGGTTTATACCGTTTATCGCTATTGGCGTATTCGCAAAGTGCAATGGTCCGGCACGTTTTTGATTGTTAATCTGGCCGTTAGTACGCTGTTGAACATATTCGCTGGCTCTGCGTTGCAGATGTTATGGAATGACGTCTGGTACTCGATTGTTTTGTCTGTCTTTTTTTTGGTGACGGTCGTTGTCAAGCGCCCGTTGTTGCTTTATTTTTCTCTTGATTTTGTGGAAATGCAGGGGGCTCCGCGCTCGGTCATGAAAAGACGGTTTTTGGAACGTGATGTCTTTTCACTTTTTCAATGGATCACTGTTGGTTTTGCTTTGCGCGACGGGCTGTTGGCGGCGATTAAGGCGTACTTGATCGTTCGCTACGACGTCGAAGCGTTTGACCGTGCGATTGTCATTCGCGAAGGCATTGGTTGGGGGATCACGATTCTCTGTATGTTGGGGTTTGTGCGTATTTCGAAAATCATCTCGGAGCGGGAGAACCGCCATCATTCGACGTGAGCGTAAAGGAGAGAAGCGGTCGAAAGCAAAACGGACAACTGAAGAAACAGGGAAAAGGGAGCGGCGTTGCACATGGCCAAACGCCAAGAGGGTGTCCCAAAAGGATCAGGACACCCCCTTTCGTCTCTCTATATACGGCATTGACCGCTTCTTCCGCACTATATTTCGTGTCTATCTTGAAGTCAGACAGCCTTTTGGGTCAGCCCCTTTCTCATTTTAAATGAAGAACTCATAATACGCAGGTGGCGGGAGTATGTCATTCGGAACTCATTTTCTATTGTTTTCTTGCTTGTTCTGTTTCCCTTGGCCTGCCGGATGGTCGGCTTTCACTTGCGGTGCAGCTGCCTGCTTCAGTTGTTGTGAATGGGAAACCGAGACACGAGACTCTGTTTGTTTGTTCACAGCAACCGCCGCTTGGTGTTTTTGACCGTTTGCTTTGGCGCTGGCAGCAGTTTTATGGTACATATTCCCTTTTGTTTCTATCTTGATCGCTTGCGTGGGGGACGAGTTCGTTTCGATTTTTGTGCTGGTGTTCGTTTGTTCATTTTGTTGAACCGCTGTCTCGTCTTCCGCCGGTGCGCTATTTTTCGACTGTGAGAGCGAAAAATCAGGCGAAAGAAACAGAAAAATAGGAAAGAAAGGGAAATGGTGAGAGTTCCTTCACGGTTTGGTAGTCAACCGCTTGTTTGCTATAATGGAAACAAGTTTGACAAAGACGATATCCGAGGCGGCTCCTGCCAATTTGTTTGGTGGGAGTTTGTTTTTGCGATGAGCGCCCGGCAGGGGAAAACGGGATGGCCAATGCCATGCCGGGTGAAAACGAAAGGAGCAAATCGGTCATGACGGAGCGGGTGGATGACATTGTTGATGTTTGTTTATTAGAGGGAAAATTGATGCTTGAAAGCGGTGGGGAGACGTACCGGGTGGAAGATACGATGGGGCGCATCGCCGCTTCGTTCGGTGTTTCCCGCTCTCACAGCTATGTGACCCCAACGGGCATTATGTTTTCCGTTGAGGGAACGAATGTAACAAGGTTTATTCGCATTTCCGAGCGTTCGACCGATTTATCCAAGATGGCGCTTGTCAACCACATTTCCCGCCGCATCAGCAGCGGCGAACTGTCGCTCGACGGAGCGCGCAAAGAACTGGAACGCGTTCAGCAGCTGCCACTCGGTTATCCGCTTTGGCAGCAAACCGTTGCCGCAGCGGCGGCGAGCGCTTGTTTTGCCTCGCTGTTAGGCGGCATGAATCATTTTCTCCCTTCCCTTCTTTCTGGTGGAATGGCGTTTTGGTGTTTTGAAATGATGCATCGGTTCGTGAAAATCCGATTCTTCGCTGAATTTTTTTCCGCTTTTGTCGCCGGTGGGATCGTGCTGTTGATGGAAAGTGCCGGATTTGTCAGGGACGTAGGAAACATGATGATTGGCTCGGTGATGCCGCTCGTGCCGGGGCTGGCGATTACCAATGCGGTGCGCGATTTAATGGCCGGCCATTTGATCGCCGGTTTGTCGAGCGGTGCTGAGGCGTTTTTAACCGCGTTTGCGATCGGCACCGGCATTGCCTTTATTTTATCGATTCGTTAGCAGGGAGTACCGATGATGATTGTGCAGCTGTTGCTTAGCTTTGTGGCGTCATCGCTGTTTGGCGTCATTTTCAATATTCCGAAACGATTGCTGCCGCACAGTGGATTTGTCGGCATGAGCGGCTGGGCGATGTATATGGCCGCCGCCCGGTCGGGGGTGGACGGTGTTGCCGCCACGTTTGCAGCGGCGTTTTTCGTCGCTTTTGTAAGCAACGGGTTCGCCCGCCGCTATCGAACGCCGGCGACGATTTTTATCGTTTCTGGCATTATTCCCCTTGTGCCGGGCGGAACAGCGTTTGAGGCGATGCGCCATGTTGTCATGAACGATTACAATGCGGCCATTTCACTAGCGGCAAAAGCGTTCATGATTTCTGGGGCGATTGCGATGGGGCTCATTTTTTCTGAGGTCGTCAACCAGCTGGTAAAGCGCCGCCCGTAATGGCACGTGTCTGTTTTTTTCAATCATTTGCCTATCGTTGTATTTGTTTGTCTGAATATTATAATGAATATAACGATGTTTTTTCTATTGATTTTGAAACAGCGGGGGAGAGTGGAATGAAAGACATTATCGAGCAGATGAAAGCGGAGCTATGGGAGGTTTTCGATCACCTTCACCGCCATCCAGAAATCAGCTGGGAAGAGTGGCAAACGACTGAATTTCTCCGCCGAGAGTTGGAGCGCGAAGGATATCGGGTGCGGACGTTTGCCGATTGCCCGGGTGTGGTGGCGGAAATCGGCGCCGGGCCGTTTACGGTTGGGGTGCGCAGCGATATGGATGCGCTTTGGCAAGAAGTGAACGGCGTTTGGCAGCCGAACCATGCGTGCGGACATGATGCCCACATGACGATCGTGCTCGGGGTGGCGAAGCTGCTTCGCCGCATCGGCTATGAGCCGCCGGGGACGCTCCGGTTTTTGTTCCAGCCGGCCGAGGAGAAAGGAACAGGGGCGTTAAAGCTGATCGAAAAAGGAGCGGTCGACGGCGTGTCGTTTTTATACGGCGTTCACCTGCGGCCGATTCAAGAAGTGAAAGGCGGATATGCGGCGCCGGCGATCATCCATGGGGCGGCGCAATGCATCGAAGGGCGGATCCGCGGTGTGGCGGCGCACGCGGCGCGGCCGCATTTAGGCGTCAATGTCATTGAAGTCGGCAGCACCATTGTGCAAGAGCTCGGCAAAATTCATGTCGATCCCCAAGTGCCGGCGTCGATCAAAATGACGAAGTTTCACGCCGGTGAAAAAGATGCGAACACGATCCCGGGCTACGCGGAATTCGCCCTTGATTTGCGGGCGCAAACGAACGAGGCGATGGAGCGGCTCGTTGAAGGGCTGCGTCATGTGATCAACGGGGTCGCTGCCATTTATGGGGCGGAGATTGAACTAGTGGAACGGACGCGCATTGTCGCCGCTCATCCTGATCCAGATGCGGTGCGGATGATGGAGGAGGCGATTATCGCGGCCTTGGGGACGGAAAAATGCGTTCCGCCGGTTGTGACATCGGGAGGAGAGGATTTCCATTTTTATTCCTTTCAAAAACCGGAGCTGAAAACAACGATGCTCGGATTGGGCTGCGACTTGCGTCCGGGGCTCCATCACCCGAACATGACGTTCCGGCGCGATGATTTGCTTTCCGGTGTGGAAATTTTGGCGCGAACGGTCATCAATACGTTTGCGACGTTTGCGCTGCAGGGGGAGAACGGGCGTGTCTCTGTCACTGCAAATCATTGAGACGATCGAACAGTTGAAAGAGATGGCCAAGCTTGAGGAGGAGATTTGGAAAACAGCGCCGGTTCCGCTCCATCAAACGTTGACGGCGGCAAAAAACGGCGGCATTGTGATCGGCGCGTATATGGACGGGAAACTCGTCGGCTTTGTGTATAGCTTCCCTGGGTTTCGAAACGGGGAAGTGTATCTTTGTTCCCATATGATGGGGATTGATGCTTCCTTTCGCGACCGAGGAATCGGCTACCGTCTGAAAAGGAAGCAGGCGGAAGAAGCGCGGCGGCGCGGCTACCGAGTCATCCGCTGGACGTATGACCCGCTGCAAAGCCGCAACGGCTATTTGAACTTGGCGAAGCTTGGGGCTGTTGGCGTCGAGTATGTGGAAAACTGCTACGGCGAAATGAATGACGCGTTGAACGGTCAACTGCCGTCTGACCGCTTCATCGTCGAATGGCGGCTTGATGAGCGTCCGACCGGGGAGCGGAGCTTGGCTAAAGCTGATCTTCTCAAGGCCAGAAGTCTGACGGTGCTCGAGGCAGGGCAAAGGGCTGACGGCCTATTGCAGCCGGTGCTGAGAGACATCGATGGAACAGCGGCGCCGTTGCTGTTGACAGCCATCCCGCTTGACTTTCCGCAGCTGAAAGAGCAGGATTTCGCGCTGGCGCTTGAGTGGCGGCTGGCGACGCGCGCCTTGTTTCAGCGGCTGCTTGCGGAAGGATGGATTGCCGCCGGCGCTTGGCGCTGCCTGGAGGAAGGGGTGCTTTATTACATATGGAAGCGGCGGAGTGAACGATGGCAGCAGAAAGGGGAAGAAGAATGACGATCAACATCGAGTACGTCATATTGCGCCATTTGCAAATGGAGTTGAAGGCGCCGTTTACGACGAGCTTCGGCACGTTTCAAAGGAAAGAGTTGATTTTAGTGGAAGTTGTCGATGGCGACGGCGTTTCCGGCTGGGGCGAATCGGTCGCATTTTCCGCCCCGTGGTACAGCGAGGAAACGGTGAAAACGAACTGGCATATGCTCGAGGATTTCCTTGTGCCGCTTGCGTTGGCTGAGCCGATTCACCACCCGGAGGAGCTGTCAAAGCGCTTTTCTGCCATCCGCCAAAACAACATGGCGAAAGCGGCGCTTGAGGGGGCGGTATGGGATTTGTACGCCAAGCGGCTCGGCGTTCCGCTTTCTCAAGCTCTCGGAGGAACGAAAAAGGACATTGAAGTCGGCGTCAGCATCGGCATCCAGCCGACGGTTGCCGATCTGCTTCAGGTGATGGAACGGTATGTGGCGCAAGGGTACCGGCGGATCAAGGTGAAAATCAAGCCGGGATGGGACGTTGATGTCATCCGCGACGTGCGGCGCGCGTTTCCTGACGTGCCGCTTATGGCCGATGCCAATTCAGCGTATACGCTTGCCGATGCGGATCGGCTGAAAGCGCTCGATGAATTCGGGCTGATGATGATCGAGCAGCCGCTCGCCGCTGACGATCTTGTCGATCACGCTCGGCTGCAGCCGCTTCTTCAGACGCCGGTTTGCCTTGATGAAAGCATTCGTTCCTATGACGATGCGCGCAAGGCGCTTGACCTTGGCAGCTGCCGCATCATCAACATCAAAATCGGGCGCGTTGGCGGGCTTGGCGAGGCGAAGCGCATCCACGATCTTTGCGCTGAGCGCGGTGCGCCGGTCTGGTGCGGGGGGATGCTGGAAGCAGGCGTCGGGCGCGCCCACAACATCGCGATCACGACGTTGGAAAACTTCACCCTTCCCGGCGACACCGCCGCGTCGTCGCATTATTGGGAGCGGGATATCATCACGCCGGAAGTTGAGGTGCACGGCGGCTTGATCCGCGTGCCGGACGCTCCCGGCATCGGCTATGACGTCGACCGCCGCCAAGTGGAGCGGTATACGCAGTTTGCGAAGGTGTTTCACCGTACGGCGACGGCATAAAGGATGATAAAGGGAGAAAGAAAAAATGATGATCAGACCGATTGAAGTTCGCGATGCGGAACATTTCTTGGAGTTGTGCAAAAAAATTGATGAATCTGGTTTTATGTTATTTGAGCCTGGCGAACGGCAAACAACGGTTGAGCAACAAAGTAAATCGATTGAAAGAATGTTGTCTGAGCCGAATAAAATGATCTTTGTTGCTGAAACGGAAAACAAGCTTGTCGGGTTCCTTGCTGTCATAGGAGGCGATGTAAAACGAAATCGACATTCTGCCAATGTTGTTTTGGGAGTTCTTGAAGACTATCAAGGACAGGGCATTGCCACGAAACTATTCAACAAAGCGTTTGAGTGGGCAAAGGAAGTTGGAATTTTGAGATTAGGACTTACGGTCATGAAAGGGAACGATAAGGCGTTCAACTTATATAGGAAGATGGGGTTCGTATTAGAAGGCGAGAGAGTTCAATCGTTAAGAGTGAATGGGGAATTTGTAAATGAATATTACCTATACAAACTGTTATAATGCTAACTGTAGATGAGCATTTTTCATTACAATAATTTCCATGGTTAGAGAGACAAACAGGGTACCCCTTACGCGATACGGAGCTGTTTTTTGATCACATCAATGGGAATATCTTGCTTTGCAGCGTCATAAATGAACTCGACGACGCTGTGGYCTTTCCGCGACCGAAGAAGCTCCAGCCCGGTGGAGAGGTTTTGKCGGGATTCGGCGATGCTGTACACGCAGGAGAGCAGCACCACCGCCCAATACCGTTTCACCGCCCGAATGTGGCGAACGCGGTATCCATCCAGCTTCAGTTGATCTTTCGCCTGCCGGAAAAAGCACTCGATCGTCCARCGCTGRGCRTAGTAACGCAAGATGTCTTCGTCCCCGAGTTCCCGGTCGGTGCTCAAGATGCAATGAAGATGTTCCGGCGCCATCGGCTGATCCGCCTTCCAAGCCAGCAGCACCACCGCGTCATCGAGGCCATGGATGGCCCCCTCATAGCGATACACGCGATAACGCTCCTGCCCCACCGTGACGAGGCGGGTGTCTTTGGACTCGATATAGCGGGCAAACTGCTTGGCTTGGATGGCGATGCCTTTCGGGTAGAGAATCCGGTTCGTCTTGAGCATCGCGATGACATGGAATCCCTGTTTCAGACAGGCTTCGATGAGCTTCTTAGACGGATACCACGAATCCATGAGCACATACACCCGCTGAGCCCGCTTCACCTTGAGCGAGGAAAGCATCTCGATCGCCAGGTCGATCTTGCTTTTTCCCGCTTTCTTGTCATACAGGCGGAACGCAAATGGGAACGCCTGCGTGAAGGTGTGCACCATCAGCCAAACGAGCGAATGCCCCCAGACCGATTGATGATCTTTATGCGAGTAGTGCCAGTCGCACCCTTGAATGGCGTGCACAGCCCGTGACGAAGGCTTTGTTTTTTGGCAAATCGTATCATCAATCGAAACAAAAAGGGGTTGATTCTTCCGTTTGGCCAGTCGTTCGACCTGGGAAAGGATCCACTCTTGAAGCTTCCCAAGCAGCCTTTCCTCGTTCCAAGGGCTTTTCGTGAAAAAGTGACTGAGCGTCGTTCGATGATTCGGATGAAAGCTCCAGTAATGAATATCAGTCAATGTTCCCGAGAATCCCTTGGTGGTCAAGGCATCGACAATATGAATGAGATGCTTGATGACCGGTTTGGAAAGCTGCAGCGTCAACCCCAGCGTGAAGAAAAACTTGTGGATTCCTTGGTGATGTGCTAATCTATTCATGAGACATGAACCTCCTTGTGGATAGTTGGTGGTACATCTATTCTAACCAAGGAATCGGGTTCATGTCTCCTTTTTTGTTTAGTTGTCAATTTATGTCAGTGAATTTGCTCATCTACAGATGCTAATTGGGGCTGGCCCAAACGCAAGCACGTTTTGGGCCAGCCCCTTCTTTGCTGTGTTACACGCGTCCTATCCCAGTATTTGCTTTGACGACAATTTCCGTATATTTCTTTTCATCCGATTTTTTCGACGAGACGAGCGTGCCAACGATCGCACCGATAAAGCCGAGCGGAATCGAGATGATGCCCGGGTTGGCGGCGACGATTTTGTCATAGCCGACAAACGCGGCGGCGCCAAAGCCTAAAAAGATCGTCATGACGTAGAAAAGCCCAATGATCCATGTTGCATAAACGACCGATTTGCGCGCAGTCGGGGCGTCTTTGACCGTAAAGAAGCGGATTAAAATGTGCGGCAGCCCGGCCGTCCCCAACGCGAGCGCCAAGTTGAGTGAAATCGTATCGAGCGGGTCTTTAAACTTGTTGCCCGGGTTTAAAAACGCTTCGCCAAGCGGTGTCGCGGTTTTGACTTCATGGAACATTTTGGCGATGCTGAAATCGAATTTAGCAAAGACGATGATGGAAATGATAAACGTACCGACCATCAGCAAGACGGCTTTGACGATTTGCACCCAGCTCGTTGCCGTCATGCCGCCGAAGACGACGTACACCGTCATCAAAACGCCGACGATCAAGACGGAATAAATGGCTCGACGATGGCATCAAATTGTGCTGCGCGTTTCGAATAAAGGATGCATAAGGCCCATGTCATGATAAATTGCGCAAAGGCAAACAGCCACGCCCAGCTGACCGGTCCGATTGCTAGTGCGTTGAGCGCTTTCGAATACGACGTCAACACCGGAAGGGCGAAGTAAAAGACGAAGAAAAAGACGGTGGCTGGGATGATGAAGCGCTTCTTCGCCTGAATGAGCCCGCGGAATGAAGCGGATTGGGCAATGGTTTCATAGTTCGCTCCCTTGATTGACCCATGATTCCTTTTTCACTGCCATCGTGATCCCTCCTTATTTGTATTAAAGCGTTTTCAAAATGAGTAATGGAATGTTCTTCCGCAAGCGGCGGATGTGAATCCCCCTTTCTTGACACAAATTTGTCACACATTCATTATACATTTATCTGAAAAATTTGTAAATTGATTCTTTTGTTATTTTTGAAAACTATTTTTTTGCTTTGCCGCACAAAACGGAAAAAGTTTTTTGTTGTTTTTCTTATTTTCGCACTTTACAAAAAAACAAGGATCATGTAGAATGACAACTGTATTCGACAATAAAATTCAACAATTTTCTACAAAAAACGACAAGGGGAGACATCTATGAATTTGTTTCGTAAAAAACCGATTCAGTTGCTTATGAAAGAATCGGGGGCAAAAGGAGCTTCGCTGCGAAAAGAGTTAGGTGCATTCGACTTGACGATGCTCGGCATCGGCGCCATCATCGGGACAGGCATTTTCGTCCTGACCGGGGTGGCGGCGGCGGAACATGCCGGCCCAGCACTTGTTCTTTCGTTCATCTTATCAGGATTGGCGTGTGTGTTTGCGGCGCTTTGCTACGCCGAGTTCGCCTCGACGGTGCCAGTGGCGGGGAGTGCTTACACTTACAGCTATGCCACGTTTGGTGAGCTCATCGCTTGGATTTTAGGCTGGGATTTGATTTTGGAATATGGGGTTGCTTCGTCGGCGGTTGCCGTCGGTTGGTCCGGTTATTTCCAAGGGTTGCTTGCCGGTTTTGGCATCGAACTCCCGAAAGCATTGACGAGCGCATATGATCCGGAGAAAGGGACGTTCATCGATTTGCCAGCGATTTTAATTATTCTGTTCATTACGTTTTTATTGAATTTAGGGGCGAAAAAATCGGCCCGTTTCAATACGATTGTCGTTTTTATTAAAGTGGCTGTCATCTTGCTTTTTTTGGCGGTCGGTGTTTGGTATGTCAAACCGGAAAACTGGACGCCGTTTATGCCGTATGGCTTCTCTGGGGTGGCAGCCGGCGCGGCGACGGTGTTTTTCGCTTACATCGGCTTTGATGCGGTGTCGACGGCGGCAGAAGAAGTGCGCAATCCGCAGCGCGATATGCCGATTGGCATCATCGTCTCGTTGCTTGTGTGCACATTGTTGTATATTGTGGTTTCGCTCGTATTGACAGGCATCGTTCCGTACGAGCAGCTCAACGTGAAAAACCCAGTGGCGTTTGCGTTAAACTATATCCACCAAGACTGGGTGGCAGGCTTTATTTCGCTCGGGGCGATCGCCGGCATTACGACCGTGCTCCTTGTGATGATGTATGGGCAGACGCGTCTCTTCTACGCCATCAGCCGCGACGGTTTGTTGCCGAAAGTGTTTGCCCGCATCAGCCCGACGCGCCAAGTGCCGTATGTCAATACGTGGCTGACGGGAGCGGCTGTAGCGGTATTTGCCGGCATCATTCCGCTCAATAAATTGGCGGAACTGACGAACATCGGCACGCTCTTTGCCTTTATCACCGTCTCGATCGGCGTGTTGGTGCTGCGTAAAACACAGCCGGACTTAAAGCGGGCATTCCGCGTTCCGTTTGTCCCAGTCATCCCGATTTTGGCCGTGTTGTTCTGCGGCTACCTCGTTCTTCAGCTTCCGGCGATGACATGGATCGGTTTTGTCTCGTGGCTGCTGATCGGTTTAGTGATTTACTTTATCTACGGCCGCAAGCATAGTGAGCTGAATAAAATGGCACGGACGGAAGAAAATGCCGGATGAACGGCCAAACAATGAAAAAGGGGTTGACCCAAATGGGGAAACAGCCCCTTTTTCCATTATGTCAAATTTTTCGGCAACACCGCGTTTCACTCTTTTTTCATGCGGAAAAACCCCGATTCAAATAAAGAAAGTTCCCCTTCAGGCAGGGAAATTCCCCCTAAAAAAGGGAGTCATGGAAGCGCCCGTCCATCGCGGTTGGGGGGCATTATGCAACCAAAAAGACAGCAGATGACGACCGCAACAACAAGAAAGATCGCCGCCAAGCCGACGTCCACCGCCATTTGAAAGCGATGGATGCCAAAATGAAAAAAGCCGAGTGATTCCGCTCGGCTTTATTCCGTTTTTCGGCCTGCCAATTCGCTTTGTGCTTGAGCAATGAGCCGTTTCGTCATTTCTCCGCCGACGGAGCCGTTGGCGCGCGAAACCGTGCCAGCCCCGAGCTGTACGCCAAACTCTTGGGCGATTTCGTACTTAATTTGTTCCAACGCTTGTTCGATGCCTGGAACAAGCAGTTTGTTGCTTGAACGAGCCATATGAAATTCCTCCTTGATGGTTTTTTGATGAGGTATGATTAGTATGGACGATCGAACAAAGAGATATGGTTGGGAATTACAGGATTAATTTTCCATTAAAAACATCCATGAGTAAGCTTTTACTCGCCACCCAAGCATGAAAATAACCGCTCATGGATTCATTATTTTCACAGAAAAACGCACATCATATAAGTGGAAATATCGACTTCATAAGAAAGGGACCGAAGCGATGGAATGGACGGTGCAGCTGTCAAAAGCGGCAGGGAGGCAGGCTGGTCAGGGGTGGGCGGTCGCTGCGCTTGCCTCGATTCCGCTTGTCATGACGCTGGGCAATTCGATGCTCATCCCGGTGCTGCCGGCGATGGAACGGCATCTCGACATCACGCCGCTGCAGTCGAGCCTGCTGATCACGATGTATTCCGTTGTGGCGATTTTGTTCATTCCGCTGGCCGGATATATAAGCGACCGCATCGGGAGAAAAATGGTCATCGTTCCAAGCCTGTTGCTGGCGGCGGTGGGAGGGGGGCTGGCGGGATGGGCTGCTTGGCGGGTGAGCGACCCGTACGGCTGGATGATCGCCGGGCGCATGTTGCAAGGGCTCGGGGCGGCCGGGGCGTTTCCGATCGTTTTGCCGCTTGTCGGGGATTTGTTTCCGGATGAGGAGGAGGCAAGCCGCTGTTTAGGGACGGTTGAAACGGCGAACACGTTCGGCAAAGTGCTAAGCCCGATTCTCGGGGCGATGCTGGCTGGCATCATTTGGTTTTTTCCGTTTTTTTCGTTCCTTGTCTTTTGCCTGCTATCGGCAGCAATGATGGTTTGGTCCATCCAGGTGCCGGCGCGTCGGGAGCGGCCGTTGCCGTTTCGGGATTTTATTGCGGTGGTGGCGGAGATTTTCCGCCGCGAAGGGCGTTGGCTGATCGGGGTGTTTGTCATCGGCGGTTTGTTGATGCTTGTGTTGTTTGCGTTTTTATTTTTCCTTTCAAGCCGTCTTGAAGATGTGTATGGCATTGATGGAATGAGGAAAGGATGGGTGCTCGCCATCCCGCTCGGGGCGCTCTGCCTCGCTTCATTTGCGGCCGGGAAAGCGATTGGCGACCGGAAACAGCGGATGAAATGGGGCGCTGCAGCCGGCTCCGTTCTATTGGCGGCTGCGTTGGCCCTCGTTCCCCTTCATTCATCCCTTTCCGTTTGGCTGGTGTTGTTCTCGGTAGCCGGCATCGGCATCGGCGCTGCGCTGCCGTGTTTAGATGCGCTTATCACGGAAGGAATTGAGAAAAGCGAGCGCGGGACGGTGACATCGTTTTACAGTTCGCTTCGTTTTATCGGCGTGGCTGCCGGACCGCCGTTGGCAGCCTGGCTGATGAAAGGCGGCGCCGGTCCGCTTTTGTTCTTGCTCAGCGGGCTGGCGTTGCTTGGCGGAGCTCTTGTCGTTTGGCTGATCCGTCCGGAAGGAGAGAAAGGAGGAAGAGGATGAGAGCCGTCACATACCAAGGCATAACTTTGGCTATTCTGAAACGTTTGGCGGCTACCCGGGCGGGCAAGCTGAATATTTGCGCGTGCTTTCGCGCAACATTACGCTGAAAATGGGGCAGGCGCCGGTCATTCATTACATTCCGACGCTGTACGAATGGATCGTCGAAGGAAAATTCGACCCGACTGATATCATCACGAACCGTCTTCCTCTTGACGAGGCGCAATATGCATACGAGATTTTCGATGAAAAAAAGACGGCTTCAGTGAACTACCCACCACCTACGCTTCGCTTAGAGGTGGGGGCTTCAAGCGACTTGTGTGTGTTCGCTGAACGGTAAGCCACACACAAGAACCCTTTACGCTTCCCTTCGTTCCGAAGGTGTCCGTTCTAGCCATATTCTATCCTATTCGTTGGCTAACGCCAACCGAAATTCATCTCCCACTTTCACTGATGCTGGCGCACCTTCACGTTTAGAAGTAGGAGACTTCTTTCGGAGGGAAGTTAAAGTGGTACTCAAACCATAGCGGCGCATAAAGTTGGCGCAGCGGAGACACGATAAGAAAAAATGCGGGAAGGAGGATCGATGTGACTGACATTGCATTCCCGGTTGCCCGCCTGCAAGAGGGGACGCTTCGCCAGCTCCAGCAACTCGAACAGCGGCTGCGTGAAGAAACAGGAGAAGAAATTGTGCTTGTCGCTTATGAGCGGAAAACGGTTGATGAGGAGGAGACGAAACGATGATGAAGCGAAAAGTGAAATTTGACGCAGCGAAAAACAACAATAAAACGCCAACGGAAAGTTTGCCGGATACCGAATTTGCGGCACAATATGCCGGCGAGGAGGACATGATCCGCGGCGCGAACCGCAATTCGAAAAAAGGGCGGCAAGGAGGCGGGGATGGGTAAAGAGCATAAGAAGCGGCCCGCTCGAACGAATGAAGAAATGGCGTTTGAATGGGGCGATTTCGCTGCCCACGAGCCGCTTTGGATCATGGAGGAACAAAAACGGGCGAAAGAAAATGAAAAGGAACGAAAAAAGCAGGGATAACGCTCCCTGCTTTTTCACGTGGTGCACAAAAAAGCCGTGCCTCCGGCGTTTGGCCGTTAGGCGGATGCCGAAGCGGACAAGGCGGACAGCGGCGCGGAAAACAGCGTTGCGCCGGTTCCGGACGGATCAAAATAGGCGACGATGACGGTTGGTGCAAACGAGAGCTGCTTCGCGGCGATATAGCGGCCGACATCAACCGGCACGATTTCCACGACCGTATGTTTAAACAGCTCCTTTTCCCCGATCCCGAGGGCGGCAAAGTCCTCCCCAAGCACCTCGGGGCGCTCAAGCAGCGCACGGTAGATGGCCGTGCGCGCCGTTTTGTCCGTTTTCTCATTCCACCACGGCTTGCGTGGTTTGTATTTTTGGTTGCGCAAATAGTCGTATTTCATAAGCGACTCGGCGACCGGCAGCGCGTCCGGGACGGCTGTGCGCAAAAATTCATGCAGGCGGCGGAACAAGTCTTCCAGTTGGTGGCCGATGCGCGCCCAGCCGCGCTCATCCCAATACGTGCCAAACTGCTGGAAAAAGTCAAACGGCGACGGGAACACATCGGTCACCAAGTACTCGATCGTTTCGTCCATTCGATGGGCGTTCCAATATTTTTCAAGCACGTCTTCCACTTGCTTGATGCGGATGACGTCATCAAACGACAAGACGTTGTTGGCGAGCACTTCATACGGCGCATGATCCATATAGACGTAGCCGTATTCATGGGCGCGCAGGCGCAACCCAGTGCCGCGCAGCAGTTTCAAAAACCCAAGCTGCAGTTCTTCCGGGCGGAGGGCGAATACGTCGTTAAACGTCTTTCGGAACGAGTTGTAGTCTTCTTCGGGAAGACCGGCGATCAAATCCAAATGTTGGGCGATTTTCCCGCCCTCTTTAATCATCGTTACCGTTCGCGAAAGTTTGGCGAAGTTTTGTTTGCGCATAATGAGCCGATTCACTTCGTCGTTCGTCGACTGGACGCCGATTTCAAAGCGGAACAGGCCGGGCGGCGCTTCGCGGTTTAAAAACTCGATCACCTCGGGACGCATGATGTCGGCGGTAATTTCAAATTGAAATACTGTTCCGGGCACATGTTCATCAATTAAAAAGCGAAACATGTCCATCGCATAGCTGCGGCTGATGTTGAACGTCCGGTCGACGAACTTGATCGTCCGCGCCCCGTGCCGCATTAAGTAGCGCAAGTCGTCTTTGATTTTTTCGCGGTCAAAGTAGCGGACGCCGACTTCGATCGAGGACAGGCAAAATTGGCAGCTGAACGGGCAGCCGCGGCTCGTTTCAACATACACGACCCGGTTCGGAAGATGGGGAATGTCTTCCGGAAAGCGAAACGGCGACGGCATGTCGGCAAGGCGGACTTTGTTTCGCTGCGGATTGATGACAATGCGGCCCCCGTCGCGAAACGCGAGCCCGGCGATATCACGGACGTCTCCATGGCCGTCTAAAGCGAAAAGCAGCTGTTTAAACGTTTCCTCTCCTTCGCCGACGACGATAAAGTCAAACTCCGGCACCCGCTCCATCCATTCGCGTACATCGTACGACACTTCCGGGCCGCCGGCGACGATGAGAATGTGCGGCGCTGCTTTTTTTAACATTTTGGCGACTTTGATCGTCTCTTCAATGTTCCAAATGTAGCAGCTGAAGCCGATGACATCCGGCCGGCGCTGGTACAAATCGGCGACGATGTTCAGCGCCGGGTCTTTGATCGTATACTCAACGAGTTTGACGTCAAACTCGGGCTGAGCGTATGCTTTTAAATAGCGGATGGCGAGGTTCATATGAATGTATTTGGCGTTCAATGTCGTGCAGACAATATTCATAGAAGCAAAACCCCTTTGATTAGCGTACTAACCTTTCATTATAACGCAGTTTAACCAAACGAAAAAGAAGAAAAACTTGTCGAACGGTAGAGAAAAGAATTCACAAAATCTTCATGAGCGAAGGGAGGAGTAAATTTTTCCACATCGAATATATATTTCGTTGAACGGTTTGAATAGACAAGGAGCCTTGATACATCAACATTTCTAGAGGGAGAGATGGATATGGTCCAAAGCCTTTCTCCTCGGGAAGAACAAAATGCGACGCCGGATGTGCGGCAGCTTGAAGAGGAAAATCGTCGCCTAAAGGAGCGGCTCAACAGTTATTCCGTCATTTTCGAGCGATCGCTCGACGCCATTGTCATTTTAAATAAAAACGGCGAGTTTGTCGATGTGAACGAAGCGGCGTGTAAGCTGTTTGAGATGGATAAGTTTGACTTGATCGGCCGTTCGCTTTTCTCGTTTTTGGAGCTCGTGCCGCCGGATATTTTGCTGTTTCAGCAGTCGATGCTGCAAAAGTTCGGCTCGTTCAGCGACGAGCTGCTCATTAAGCTGCCGGACGGCAAGGTGAAGCATATCGAATTTTCGATAAAAAAAGACGTGTTTCATGAATTTGACCTCGTGATGATGCGCGACGTTTCGGCTCATAAGGCGCTTGAGCGCGAACGAATCATTCATGAGTTTTTGTTTCGCGACGTATTCAACCGCGCCGTCGACGGCATCGTCATTTTCGATGAATTTGGGCGTTTTATCGATGTCAATCCGGCGTTTTCGATGAGCTTGAACTTGGAAAAAGGAAAACTGCTCAATTTGTCGTTTCAGCAGTTCGTCGCCTGCGAATGCGTCAATGAGTTCGCACGGCTGCTCGCGGAAGTGAAAGAAAAGGGAACGGCCAAAGGCGAGTTGTCGCTTGTCCGCCCGGACGGAACGGTGAAAATGTTTGAACTGACGGTGACGTCGAACGTCTACAGCGGCTTTTACATGGCCATTATGCGCGATGTGACCGATCGAAAAAATATGGAAATCAAACTACAAAAAAGCGAAGAGCGGTTTCGGGCCATTTTCGAGCAGGCGCATGAGGCGATTCTCATTTGGGATGATTTTGGCTACATATTGAACGCCAATCCGGCCGCGAGCCGGACGTTTGAGCTGCCTTTGAATTTGCTTGTGCGCCGCAATTTGCTCGATTTTGTGGAATATGGGGATGAAAAGGTGAAGCGGATTTTCAGCGAGTTCCGCCAAAAAGGGGAAATTCGCGATGAGCTGACGTTCCATATGCCAAACGGCGAACAGAAACAGCTTGAGTTTACGATGAAAAAAGGGGCGATTGACGGCTACCATTTGACAATTTTCCGCAACGTGAGCGGGCGGCGGAAAATCGAGCGCGAACTGCGGGAAAGCGAACAAAAATTCCGCAGTATTTTCGATCACTCGATGGACGGCATTTTGCTTTGGGATGAGCAGCATCGCATCATTGACGCCAATCCAATCGCCTGCGGCATTTTTTCTGCTGAAAAGGAGGCGCTTCTTGGCCGGAAGGTCGGCGAACTTCTTCCGGACCGGGCGCGCCGCCAGTTGAACAAGCTGATGGCTGAGTGTCAGCGCGCTGGCGAGGCGAGCGGCGAAGTCGAGTTTTCCGATGAGACAAAGGAGCGAATCATCGAGTTTTCGTTGAAAAAAGAAGTCATTTCCGGCGTTGGAATGATGACGTTTCGCGATATGACCGAGCGGAAGGAGATGGAGCTGCAGCTGCGCAAATCGGATACGCTCAATGTCGTCGGCGAGCTCGCTGCCGGCATCGCCCACGAAATCCGCAACCCGATGACGGCGTTAAAAGGGTTCATCCAGCTGCTGCAAGGAAGCATTGACGGCGATTATTCGATGTATTTTAATGTCATTATGTCGGAATTGAAGCGGATCGAATCGATCATCACCGAGTTTCTCGTTTTGGCCAAACCGCAGGCGGTGCAATACAAGCAAAACGACATTTGCAAAATCATGCAGGATACGATCGATTTGATCAGCGCCCAGGCGATGATGAATAACGTGCAAATCATTGCCGATTTCGACCGCGGGCTGCCGCCGGTGTATTGCGAGCTGAATCAGCTGAAGCAGGTGTTTATCAACATTTTGAAAAACGCCATTGAAGTGATGCCCAAAGGCGGGGACATCACGGTGCGGATCGCCCGCATGGGCAAAAATGTTCGCATTTCCATCACTGACCAAGGCGTCGGCATTCCGAAAGATAAAATCAAAAAACTCGGCGAGCCGTTTTATACGACGAAAGAGCGCGGCACCGGACTCGGCTTGATGGTCAGCTATAAGATCATTGAAGAACATCAAGGGAAAATTGACGTGGAAAGCGAAGTCGGGGTCGGCACGACGTTCCATATTACGTTGCCGATTGAGCGGACAGAGAGGGAAGACGACGATGGCGATTGAATATGCCGTATACCGGTCGGAGCTGCTTGGCGATCTATACATCGCTTCCGACGGCGAAGCGATCATGAAAGTTGAACTGTTTCCGGAAGAATGGCGCGCGTTTGCGGGCGGGCATCCGGTTGTCCAAAGCCGGTCGCCGTTGCTTGAACGCGCGCTTCGACAGTTGGATGAGTACTTTCACGGCCGCCGCCGGACGTTTGATTTGCCGCTGAAATGGAAAGGGACGCCCTTCCAAGAAGAAGTGTGGGCGGCGCTTTGCCGCATCCCATACGGCGAGACGGCGACATACGCTGACATCGCTGCGCAAATCGGCCGCCCGAAGGCGGTTCGCGCCGTCGGCCAGGCGAACCGGGCGAATGAGCTCGCCATCATCGTCCCGTGCCATCGCATTGTCGGCAAAAACGGCGCCCTCGTCGGCTACGCCGGAAGCCGGACCGATGTAAAAGCAAAGCTGCTGGAGCTGGAGCGGCGCTATCAATCGCGCTTCAGCTGATCGGCGGGTGTGTATGCCTCCCAAAATGACGCCCGCCCCCATGACGCGAATCCATGGGGGCAGGGAATGGGACATTATTTTTTTTGCCAATGCGACAAGGCGAGGGCGCCGACTAAAATGGCGCCTTTTATAATGTCTTGAGCGTAATACGGGACGTTTGCCATCGTCAAGCCGTTCAACAACACGCCCATCAAAATCGAACCGAACAGGGTGCCGATGACGTTCGGCTTGCCGGCGCCGAAGACAGAAAAGCCGATGTAGGCGGCGGCGACGCCGTCCATCAAAAACGAAGCGCCGGCCGACACTTGCCCGGTGCCGATGCGCGAGGCGAGCACGATGCCCCCCAAGGCGGCGAAAAAGCCGCTGATGACGTACGCATACGTCCGGTAACGGTTGACTGGGATGCCAGAGAGCCGTGCTGCTTCCCGGTTTTCACCCGTTAAATAAAAGAGACGGCCAGGTTTGGTGTATGTTAAAAACAAGTGGGCGGCCATGACGACAACGAGCATGAGCAAGACCGAAAACGGCACGCCAAACAGCTCCCCTTGGCCGATAAATAAAAAGGAAGGAATAAATTTGCCCGGCGCCGTGCCGCCATCAGGCAGCGGCATGTCGTTATAAATCGAAAATCCTTTTGTATACGTAAGCTGCACGCCGTTGATCGCGTACATCGTCGCCAACGTGGCGAGCAAATCGGGCAGTTTGAATTTGACGATCAACAACGAATTAAGCAACCCGACGGCGACGCCGAGCAACAGCGGCACGAGCAAGGTGACGAAAATTTCTTGGCGATGCAAGACAAGCGCCGCCGCACTGGCAATCGTCGCCAAGCTCACTGTCGAACCGACCGACAAATCGAGGCCGTCGACGATGAGCGAAAATGTAATGCCAATGGCCACCAAGGTGACGATGGAAATGGAACGCAAAATGTCGCTGAAGTTTTCATAGGTAAAAAACCGGTCTTGTGTCAGGCCAAAATAGGCGATTACAGCCAAAATGGCAAGCAGTGTGCCATGTTTATACAAAAATTCAAGAATGAACGGCGCCGCTTTTTTCGACGGCGCTGTGGAAACGGCTGGCTGGCTCATCGATCTCACCTCCGCTGCAATAGTACACAAGCTGTTCATAGGTTAGTTCTGCGGCCGGCAGGCGGGTGAGCAGCCGGCCGTCAGCCATGATGTAGATGGTGTCGCACACCTCAAGAAGCTCGTGAAATTCACTCGAAAAATATAGTACTGTTTTTCCTTCATCGGCGAGAGCACGGATGATGGAAAACACCTCTTGTTTGGCGTGGACATCGATTCCTTTCGTAGGCTCGTCGAATAGAAAAACACGCGCGTTTGTGTTCAGCCATTTGCCGATGACGACTTTCTGCTGGTTGCCGCCGCTTAAGTGGCGGACAGCGGTCGAAGGCAACGGCGGATGGATGCCGAGCGAGCGGACAAGTTCGTCGGCGGCGTCCGTTTCCTTCCTTCGGCTGATCCATTGCCAGCGCGACAGCCGGGAAAGGAGGCGGACGGTGATGTTGGTTTTCACTGACTCGGGCAAGAACAGCCCTTGTTTGCGCCGTTCTTCCGGGATGAGGCAAAGGCCGGCGTCGATGGCTTCATAAGGCGATGAGAACACATAGCGTCTGCCATCAATTTCCCACTCGCCGGATGTGTTCCGGTGGGCGATGAGGCTTTCGGCAAGCTCCGTCTTGCCGGCGCCGACCAAGCCGGCGATGCCGACGATTTCGCCGCGGTGGGCGTATAGGTCGACTGTTGTCCCGGTTTTGTCGATCAAAATTCCGAGGGCGGCAAACGCGATGTCGCTTCCATGCGCGCGCGTTTGTTTCATGGCGGCGGCTCGCCTTGTTCCGGTCATATGAAGGACGATGTCTTCAAGCGGCAAACCGCGGGCGGAACCATGGTAGACGACGCGGCCGTCGCGCAAAATCGTCAACCGGTCGGCGATTTCCTGCACTTCTTTCAGTTTATGAGAGATGTAAATAAAGCCGACGCCTTGCTGTTTCAGTTCCGTGATGATGGCAAACAGCCGCTTCGTTTCGGCTTCGCTCAAGGCGGCGGTCGGTTCGTCCAAAATGATGTAGCGCGCATTCGATGACAACACTTTGGCGAGCACGATCAGCTGTTTTTCATGGAGCGAGCAGTCGCGCACGAGCTTTGCCGGCGAAATGGCAAGGCCGACGCGGCGAAGCAGAGCAGCGGCCCGTTCTTTTTCCCGGCGCAGCGAGCGGATCGGCTGTTTCTTCACATCAGCGAGCTCATCAGCCGCCAAGTTTTCGTAAACGGGCAATCCTGGGAAAAGCGCCGTGTCGACCTCTTGGACGACGAAGCCGATGCCGGCTCGTTTCGCGTCAAGCGGCGACGAAAAGGTGCAGTTGACGCCATCGATCGTGATCGTGCCGGCGTCGGGAGGAATGGCGCCGGCCAAAATGTTCATGAGCGTGCTTTTGCCGGCGCCGTTCATGCCCAAAAGGGCGTGGACTTCGCCTGGACGGACGGAAAAGTCCACGCCGTCAAGCACGCGCACCGCGCCAAACGATTTTTCAATGCCTCGCATTGACAGCCTGTTCATTTTTTGTTCACCTGAGCTTCCAACGTTTTCATCCATGGCGAGATGGCGACGTTCGATTGCCCCCAGCCCGGGATGTATTGCGAAAGCTCGTTCATCGATACTTGCTTATCGGGCAAGTCGGTCCGTTTTACTAAATGCGGCTCGAGCGAGTAAATGTTCGGCGTTTTCTCGCCAGCGATTTTTTGATAGGCGAACCGCACCTGAACGCGGCCGACTTCCGCCGGATCCGTCGCTGTTGTCGCCACCCACGGACTGTTCGGTTTTTGGATCATTTGCAAGTCTTCGTCACTCAAATCGATGCTGTATACTTTGATTTCCGTACGCCCGGCTTGCTCGATGGCGCGCGTCGCTCCTTTGGCGAACTCGTCCCAAGTTGCGAAGACGGCGTCAATGTCGCCTTTGTTCGGATATTTTTTCAAAATGGCCTCCATTTGCGTTTGCGTGTCCAAAGCCGTGTTGGCGCTCGCCGTACCGAACTTGGCGACTTCTTTTATGTTCGGATAGCGTTTTTTGAACGCCTCATAAATGACGTGGCGCCGCTCCATTGGAGTAAAACCGCCGACCCAAATCGTGACGATGTTGCCCTCTCCATTTAAATCTTCGGCGAGTGTTTTTAACGTTTTCCAGGCGAGGCTGTAGTCGTCTTGGTCGATGACGGTGACGCCGGGAATGTTCAAATCGTTGTCAAAGGCGACGACCGGGATGCCTTTTTCAACCGCTTTTTTCACCGGGCCTTCGAGTGCATCAGCGCGGCCGTGATCAAGCAGAATGGCATCAACGTTTTGCGTGATGGCCGTTTCTACGTATGAGGCCATTTTCGTCAAGTCGTTGTCGGCGTTGTAAATTTGCACTTCGCCGCCGAACTTTTGCACTTGTTCTTTGACGCCGGCGATGTATTGCGACGAGAACGTGCCGATGGACATTTGCATAATGGCGGCGATCTTCACCGGTTTTTTCAGCTTCTCCGGGATGGCCGCCTGTTCGCTGCTCGATGCGGTTTGGCTGTTGGATGAGACGGTGTCGCCTTGGATGGCCGTTTGCTTCGTTTCGTTGGCCGGCTTAGAGCTCACGGCGTCTTGCTCGTTCGTGCAGCCGGCCAAGACGGAGAACACGGCAAAGAAAAGAAGAGAAAGGAACGATAAGGCCTTAAATCGTTTCATGCTGCTCCTCCTTTGCAAATAACGCTGGCAGTGCCGCGCTGTAGCTGCCGCGGACGATGCCTTTTTCGGTAATGATCGCGGTAATCAGTTCGTTTGGCGTCACGTCAAACGCCGGGTTATACACGTTGACGCCTTCCGGGGCGACGCGCACGCCGGCCAGATGGGTCACTTCATCCGGATGGCGCTCTTCAATCGGGATGTCTGCCCCTGTCTTTGTCGCCAAATCGATGGTGGACAACGGTGCGGCGACGTAAAACGGAATGCCAAACGATTTGGCGAGCAAGGCGAGGCCGAACGTGCCGATTTTGTTCGCCGTATCGCCGTTTTGTGCGATCCGGTCGGCTCCGACGATAATGGCGCGAATCCCTTTCGCTTTGATCGTTTGCGCCGCCATGTTGTCCGTAATAAGCGTGACGTCGACGCCTGCTTGCATCAGCTCCCAGGCGGTCAGACGCGCTCCTTGCAAAACGGGGCGCGTCTCAAGGGCGTACACGGATAACTCGATCCCTTTCTCTTTCGCCAAATAAAACGGGGCGAGCGCCGTGCCGTAGCGGGCGGTGGCGATCGAGCCGGCGTTGCAAATCGTCATCACCCGCTCGCCTGGGCGAAAAAGCGATAACGCATGTTCGCCGATGCGGCGGCAGACATCTTCGTCCTCGATTTGGATGCGTATTGCCTCGTGAATAAGCACCGTTTTCGCTTCGTTGACTGAGGCGGCGTCTTTGGCGGCGGCAGTGAGCCGGTCAAGCGCCCAAACCAAATTGACGGCCGTCGGGCGGGCGCTTGCCAAATAATCGCGGTCTTGCTTTAGGCGGCTATGGAACTCGTGGACCGTTTCCGCTTTATAATGCGAGGCGGCGAGCGCCAGACCATAAGCGGCGGTGATGCCGATCGCCGGCGCTCCGCGCACTTTCAGCGAGGCGATCGCATCGTACACGTCTTCAAGCGTATGCAGGTCGATATATTCTGTTGCCAATGGCAATTTTTGTTGGTTTAAAATCGTGATATGCGTCTCGCGCCACTCGACAGAGCGCGGGATGGCAAAGGTGTCCATCGTCGTCTTCCTTTCTTTTCACATTTTCCGTTGATCCGGGCCGGCACTGGGCCGGTCGTCGCCGTGTTACTATTCGGTTTCTGCAAACACTCGGCGGAAGCCGTCCGTTCCGGTCAGCTCGTTGCGCTCGACAATTAGGCGGCGGCCGAGGCGGAGCGCGTGTCGTTTGGCGGCAAGGCGGGCTTCTTTCTGCTCGATGCCGTCAAGGTCGGCCACATGGGCGAGGCCGATCGTCCGGCGGATGACTTCGCAGCCGGCAAAGCCGACAGCATCGATGAACGCATGCCGGAGCACTTCGTCAAGCAAGCCCGGTGTTGCGGCGTACGTCTCGATGCTTTTGGTGCGCCAAAGCTCCGAGAATATGGACGCAAAGACGTCCCAGGTCCGGTCGATGTGATCAAAGAGCGGTTGGCGCTCAACGTCAGGGCGGGACAACGCATTTAACAGCAAGTTGGCGAAAAACTGTCCAAGGTCAAAGCCGATCGGGCCGTAAAAAGCGAATTCCGGGTCGATTACTTTCGTTTCGTCGGTGCTTGCGAAAATGCTGCCGGTATGCAAATCGCCATGCAGAAGCACATCGGCTTCGGTTAAAAACTTGCGCTTCAACTTCGCCGCTTCCAAACGGAGGCGGTCGTCATTCCAAAGCGTTTCGACGTCCGGCCGCAGCTCGTCTTCGAAGTTGTTCGTGTCATGGTCGAAAAATGGATCGGTGAAGACGAGATCTTCGGTGATTTTGCACAGCTCCGGATTGACGAAGCTTTGCGCCAATTTCTTTTTCTCTTGCTGGTTCATGCCGAAATCGGATGTGTAAAACGCTGTTTTGGCGATAAATTCGCCGATATGCCGGGACAAAAGCGGAAATGTTTTCCCTTCGATCAACCCTTTGCGGGCGATTTGCAGACGGGACAAGTCTTCCATCACGGTAATGGCAAGCGATTCGTCAGAATAGTAGACGTTCGGCACGTATTGCGGTACATAGCTGGCAAACGTGCGCAACGCGTTGCTTTCAATAACCGCGCGCTTTAACGTGAGCGGCCAGCTTTCGCCGACGACTTTCGCGTACGGGAGCGCCTGTTTGATGATGACGCCTTGCTTCGTTTCCTGATCGACGATATGAAAGACTAAGTTTAAGTTTCCGTCGCCGATTTCGCGGCACACAAGCGGCGCCCCGTCTCGGAATAGGCCGAGGCGGACGGCGAGGGCGGTCGCTTTTTGTTCGGTGAGCGGTTCGTAAACAGTGGATTGGACAATCGTCATTTTCACGTTCCCCCTTTAGGTTTTGGCAAATGAAAAAGCCTCTTTCGCATACGGAAAGAGGCTTGAAGATGCATCGTCTTCGCGCCTCTTATCTTTCAGAAAGACATCGGTCTTTCTGTTGGACTTAGCACCGTGCCCTGCGGAAGCGGTTCGCTTCCGGCGCCGCCTTTGGCGTGCGCCCTATCTCACGATAGCATTACGGTCGGTTGCTGGGCTTCATTGGGCCAATTCCCTCAGCCAACTCTTGATAAGAGTACCGATCTAGCTATTAAGTTTTTGCAATTTTCACGATGTTAACAATCGTTTGGTTGCTTGATTCGAATGATACAGGTTGGGCTGGCGGATTGTCAATACGTTTTGAAAAATTTTTTTGCCGCCTCTTCATAATCGTGCGGCCGGCGGTCGGCAAACACCGGGATGCGTGCGCGGACGTCCGCAACGAGCGAGGGATTGATGTCGGCCGAGAGAATGCCCGGCTTCTCGTCCGCCTCGGCGATAATTTCGCCCCATGGGTCGATGATGAGCGAATGGCCGGCGAAGACGTTGTTCGGGTCGCGTCCGGCCCGGTTGCAAGCGACGACATAGCATTGGTTTTCAATCGCCCGCGCCATCAAGAGCGTCCGCCAATGGTGAAGGCGGGGAAGCGGCCATTCGGCGACGACAAACAGCACTTCCGCTCCGGCCAACGCATGGGCGCGAATCCACTCCGGAAATCGGATGTCATAGCAAATGACCCCAGCGCACGGCAGCCCGTCAAGCGAGAACAAGCCTGGCTCGTTTCCCGGCTGCAAATACAAATGTTCATCCATCAATTGGAACAGGTGAAGCTTGCTGTATTCGCCGACGATTTGGCCATGGCGGTTGGCCACGATCATCGTGTTTGTCACGCCGGCGGCTGTTTTTTTGGCGACCGAACCGGCGACGAAATGGACGCCGTACGTTTGCGCCAATCGGGAAGCGAGCGCCTTCGCCCGTTCGGCGCCTTCGTCGGCAATTTCATCCAGGCGCGTCAAATCGTAGCCGGTCGTCCATAACTCTGGCAGCACGATGATGTCAGCGCCGTCTTTGGCAGCGGATTCCACGGCCTGTTCGGCTTGCTGTTCGTTTTTTGCTGGATCGCCAAATGCAATGTCAAGCTGCAGGCAGGCGATGCGGATCGTCATGAGCGTTCACCTCGGAAAAAATTTTCTTTACATTTTGCTTTTAACGATATATGATGTTGCACTAGAATTTCAAGAATGTTTGAGAAGGTGTGGACGATGACGATCGAATTTCCCTTTTCCGAACTGCTTGAACAGCTGCCGAAGCAGTTTTTCGCCTCGCTCGTGGCGAAAGTCGGTGCGAAGATCAAGGCGGGTTATGATGTGATCAACTTAGGGCAGGGCAATCCGGATCAGCCGACGCCAAAGCATATCGTCGAGGCGATGCAGCGGGCGGCGGCCAATCCGAAATACCATAAATATTCGCCGTTTCAAGGCTACTCGTTTTTGAAAAAAGCCGTAGCGGCGTTTTACGCGCGCGAGTACGGGGTGACGATCGACCCGGCCCGCGAGGTCGCCATCTTGTTCGGCGGCAAAGCCGGGCTTGTCGAGCTGCCGCTTTGCCTCGTCAACCCGGGCGATGTCGTGCTCGTCCCGGACCCGGGTTATCCGGACTATTGGTCGGGAATCGCGCTCGCCCGCGCGCGGATGGAAATGATGCCGCTTGTCGCGGAGAATGAGTTTCTGCCGGATTATTCGGCCATTCCCAGGGCGGCGGCCGACCGGGCGAAACTGATGTTTTTAAACTATCCGAACAACCCGACCGGCGCGACGGCGACGAAGGAGTTTTTTGCTGAAACGGTGGCATTTGCGGAAAAGTACGGCATAGCCGTTGTGCATGATTTTGCCTATGGCGCGATCGGCTTTGACGGCCAAAAGCCGGTCAGCTTTCTAGAAGTGGACGGGGCGAAAGACATTGGCGTTGAAATCTACACGTTCTCGAAAACGTACAATATGGCCGGCTGGCGCGTGGCGTTCGCTGTCGGCAATGAGCGGATCATCCGTGCCATTGAGTTGTTGCAAGATCATTTGTACGTCAGCTTGTTCGGCGCCGTCCAAGAAGCGGCGGCAGCTGCGCTCCTCGGCCCGCAAGACTGCGTCGCGGAGCTCGTTGCCTTGTACGAGGCGCGCCGCAATACGTTTATTCATGCTTTGCGCGCGATCGGCTGGGAAGCGCCGGCGCCGTCTGGATCATTTTTCGCCTGGCTTCCGTTGCCAAAAGGCGCATCATCCGCCGAATTTGCCGATCTGTTGCTTGAGCGGGCGCATGTCGCCGTTGCCCCAGGCATCGGTTTTGGAAAACACGGCGAAGGGTATGTGCGCGTTGGATTGTTGACCGATGAAGCGCGGCTTCGCGAAGCGGCGGAGCGGATCGGCCGGCTCGGATTGTTTTGAAAAAAAGAGCGGCAATGAACCGTTGACGGGACAACGTTGACCAGGCTGTTTTAAAAAAATGATTGACAACGGCGGCAAAGGCTGTCATAATTCAAAGTAAATTTGCCAATCGTTTGACAAGTGCATAAACGAGCAGGCTTTCTTATCAAGAGCAGGCGGAGGGACGAGCCCAATGAAGCCCGGCAACCGGCTTGGCGCACGCTAAGCACGGTGCTAATTCTTGCAGCGGAAACGCTGGGAGATAAGAAGAGCGCCATGAATGAATGACGCCTCTTCTTAGGAAGGGGCTTTTTTATTTCGCCATATATTGAAAGAGGGATGGACGATGAGTGCAGTCATTGCGACGTATTTTCTTCATGATGAACACGATATTCGCCAAAAAGCGGAAGGAATCGCGCTCGGCTTGACAGTCGGCACATGGACCGACTTGCCGCAGCTAGAGCAAGACCAGCTTCGCAAGCATAAAGGGGAAGTCGTTGCGATCGAAGAGCTTGGCGAGAGCGAGCGGGTAAACGCCTATTTCGGCAAGCGGTTGAAGCGGGCAATCGTCAAAATCGCTTACCCGACCGTCAACTTCAGCGCCGATTTGCCAGCATTGTTGGTGACGACGTTCGGCAAGCTGTCGCTTGACGGGGAAGTGCGGTTGCTTGATTTGGAATTTCCGGAAGAATGGAAGCGGCAGTTTCCGGGGCCGCGCTTTGGCATCGCCGGCATTCGCGAAAAGGTCGGAGTGTACGACCGCCCGCTGTTGATGAGCATTTTCAAAGGCATCGTTGGCCGCGATTTGGCGTATTTGACATCAGAGTTGAAAAAGCAAGCGCTTGGCGGCGTTGACTTGGTCAAAGATGACGAAATTTTGTTTGACAGCGATCGTCTGCCATTTGCGAAGCGCATTACAGAAGGCAAAGCGGCGCTCGAAGAGGTGTACGAACAAACAGGCAAGCGGACGCTGTATGCCGTCAACTTGACCGGCAAAACGTTTGAACTGAAAGAAAAAGCGAAACGGGCGGCTGTGCTTGGCGCCGATGTGCTGTTGTTCAACGTGTTCGCCTATGGATTGGACGTCCTACAAGGGTTGCGGGAAGATGAAGAGATTTCCGTTCCGATCATGGCCCACCCGGCGTTCAGCGGCGCGATCACGCCGTCGGAGTTTTACGGCGTCGCCCCGTCGCTCTTGCTTGGAAAGCTTTTGCGGCTTGCCGGCGCCGACTTTGTTCTGTTCCCATCGCCGTACGGCAGCGTCGCCTTGGAGCGCGAGCAGGCGCTTGGCATCGCCCGGGCGCTGACCGATGAACAAGAGCCGTTTGCCCGGGCGTTTCCAGTGCCATCGGCCGGCATCCATCCGGGCTTGGTGCCGCTCCTTGTCCGCGATTTTGGCCTTGACAGCGTCGTCAACGCCGGCGGCGGCATCCACGGCCACCCGGACGGGGCGATCGGCGGCGGAAAGGCGTTTCGCGCCGCCATCGACGCAGCGCTGGTCGGCCGTCCGCTTCGTGAAGCGGCGAAAGACAACGAGGCGCTGCAAAAGGCGATCGACCGCTGGGGCGCTATTGAGGTGGAAGCATGACGAAACAACTCGTTCTTTTTTGCGATTTTGACGGCACGATCACGGAAAACGACAACATCATCGCGATTATGAAACAGTTCGCCCCGCCGGAGTGGGAGGCACTAAAGGACGACATTCTCGCCCAGCGCATCTCCGTTCAGGAAGGCGTCGGAAAAATGTTTTCGCTTCTTCCGTCAGCGCTGAAAGGGGAGATTGTTGACTTTTTGCTTAGCACCGCCCGCTTGCGCGAAGGGTTCCGCGAGTTTGTCGCATGGACAAAAGAGCAAAGCATCCCGCTCTATATCGTGAGCGGCGGCATCGACTTTTTCGTCTATCCGCTGCTTGAAGGGCTCATTGAACCGGAGCGGATTTTTTGCAACGGTTCCGATTTCAGCGGTGAGACGATCCGCATCACATGGCCGCATGCATGTGACAGCCGGTGCCAAAACGGCTGCGGCTGCTGCAAGCCGTCGCTATTGCGCAGGCTTGCCCGCCCGGACGGGTATCACGTCGTCATCGGCGATTCGATCACCGACTTGGCGGTGGCCAGGCAAGCCGACTATGTGCTGGCGCGCGATTTTCTGCTTGAAAAATGTCAAGAGCTTGACCTGCCGCACGCGCCATTTGCGACGTTTTTTGACGTGATGGATGCGTTGCAGCGAATGGAGGTGATCGTATGAGCATCGTCGTGAAAAAGTGGAACGAGCTTGCGGAAGTGAAAGCCGAGCTCGCCGCCTGCGATTGGTTTTTCGCAACAAGCGGCAATTTGTCGATCAAAGTGACGGACGACCCGTTGACGTTTTTGGTGACAGTGAGCGGCAAGGATAAGCGGAAGCAAACGGATGAGGACTTCTTGCTCGTTGACGCTGCTGGCCGACCAGCGGAGAAAACACATTTAAAGCCATCAGCGGAGACGCTGCTGCATGTGGAAATTTACAACCGCACAAACGCCGGTTGCGTCTTGCACGTTCATACCGTGGACAACAATTTGATTTCTGAACTGTATGCGTCAAACGGGGAAGCAGTCTTTTCCGGCCAAGAAATCATCAAGGCGTTTGGCATTTGGGAAGAAAACGCCGCAGTGCGCATCCCGATCATTAACAATGACGCCGACATCCCGACGCTGGCTCGGGAGTTTGCGAACCATGTTCATGGCGACGCCGGCGCTGTGTTGATCCACAACCACGGCATTACCGTCTGGGGACGAACGGCGTTTGAAGCGAAAAAACATTTGGAAGCGTGGGAGTTTTTGTTCAGCTGGCAGGTGAAGCGGCTGCTTTTGCAACGGGCCGGCCTGCCGGTTGGTTAATATACATCTTTTAGAAGGGGGATTTTGACATGGCCGTCATCAAAGTGAGAAAAACAGGTGAAGTGATTACAGGAGAGGAGAATGTGCGCGCCTTTTTAAACAGCCAAGGCGTCCTGTACGAGCATTGGGACATTGCCAAACTGCCGGAGCATTTGCGCGACAAATACGTGCTCACCGATGAAGAGAAAAATGAAATTTTGGCGGCGTTCAAAGATGAAATTGAAGACTTGGCGGCGCGCCGCGGCTACAAAACATGGGATATCGTCGCTCTGTCCGATGCGACGCCGAACTTGGATGAACTGCTGAAAAAATTTGAACAAGTGCACATCCATACGGAAGACGAAGTGCGCGCCATTACGGCCGGCCATGGCATTTTCATTATCAAAGGCGACAAAGAGACCGGCTATTTTGACGTCGAGCTGGAAGCCGGCGATGTCATTTCCGTGCCGGAAGGGAATCCGCACTACTTTACGCTCATGGACGACCGCCAAGTCGTAGCCGTCCGCCTGTTCATCAACCCGTCCGGTTGGGTCGCCCATCCGTATGAAGAGAAAGAAGAGGCTGTCCAATAATGAGAAAACCCCGTTGCCAGGCAAGGCAGCGGGGTGTTTCGTTCTGTATGGAGAGGAGCGCTTGCCTCGATGACGGAAGGAGAGACCGCTAAAACGATTCGGTTAACAAAATCATAAACAAAATGCCGATAATAAAGGCGTACGTCGAGATCCGTTCGTTGCCGTCGCCATGGCTTTCGGGAATGAGCTCTTTGTAAATGATGAACAGCATCGCCCCGGTGGCAAACGCTAACCCGTATGGAACGAGGCCGCGGAAGAGAGAGGTTAAATAAAAGCCGAGCAAAGACGTCACAATTTCGACCGCGCCGGTTAACGTGGCAATGACAAACGCTTTAAAGCGGCCAATCTGCTGATTGACTAAAAACAAGGCGACCAAAAATCCTTCCGGCGCGTTTTGCAAGCCGATGGCCAATGCGATCAAATTGCCGATTTGCGAAGCGCCGTCTGAGGCGTAGCTCACCCCGACTGACAGCCCTTCGGGGAGATTGTGCATCGCAATGGCGGCGATGATGAGCATCGCCTTTTCGTCGAATTGCAAGCCGCTTTTCGTATGCTCCAAGTCGATATGGGGGACGGTCATCTCAAGCAACGTTAACACGAGCACCCCCGCCGCCAATCCGATGGCGAGCGCCTCAAAACCGCCGGACCGCAGGGTCTCGGGAATAAGACTTGTCATCGAGGCCGCCATCATAATGCCGGCTGAAAACGCGAGGAGTACATCGCGCCAGCGGTGGGTGAGCGATTTGGCCATAAACAAAATCGGCACAGCGCCAAGTCCGGTCGATAAGGCGGACAGCACACTGCCGGTCAATACCCCGTTCATCCAATTCCCCCTTCATCAGCCTTTATTTTTTCGTATGCGCTGTTTCCACAAATGTGACAATCGCCCAAGCGCTGCCCTATAACAAAATTATCATAGCGAAAGGAACGGCCGCTGGTGAGAAAAATGGACCAGCGCCTGGCAAAAACGGTTGCCTGCCTGTTTGCTGTTCAAGTATAATGCAAGTAAGAAATGGTTAAATGCAAAGGGTTGGATGGCATGGAACAAAAAGAGCAAGAACTCGAGCAATCGCTAAAGTTGTTTATCGTATTGTCGCGGGCTTACCGCGCCGTAAGCGACCAAGTGAACAAATCAATCCACTCATTCGGGGTCAATCCGACCGAATTTGCCGTGTTAGAATTGTTATACCATAAAGGGGATCAGCCGCTCCAGCAAATTGGCGAAAAAATTTTGCTGGCGAGCGGGAGCATCACCTACGTCATTGACAAACTGGAAAACAAAGGATTGATCGTCCGCCGCGCCTGCGAAAAGGACCGGCGCGTCACGTACGCGTCCATTACAGAAGAGGGGCGGCGGTTTATTGAGCGCGTATTTCCCGAGCATGCGGAAAAAATTCACGAAACGGTTTCGGCGCTGACGGCGGCAGAAAAAGAGCAGGCGATTGCGCTGCTGAAAAAATTAGGATATGGGGCAAAAACAAGGGGCTGACGCGAGGTCGGCCTCTTTAATTTTGCCGGAAATGGATACGTTATATAAAGAACATACCATAGCCAGCAAAAAAGGAGAGATCACCATTGATGGTTCCAGTAGGGGTATCGAATCGCCACATTCATTTATCAAAAGAACACATGGCGGCGCTGTTTGGCGAAGGCGCCGAGCTGACGGTGCTCAAGCCGTTGTCGCAGCCTGGCCAGTTCGCCGCCAAGGAAACGGTGACGGTCGAAGGGCCGAAAGGGAAAATTGAAAACGTCCGCGTCCTCGGACCGGTCCGTTCGCTCACCCAGCTTGAAATTTCGAAAACCGACAGCTTCAAGCTCGGCGTCGCGCCCCCGGTCCGCTTATCCGGCGATATTGACGGAACGCCGGGCATTACGATTCACGGGCCGAAGGGGACGGTGACCGTCGACAAAGGGGTGATCATTGCCAAGCGCCACATTCATATGACGCCGAAAGATGCCGAGACGTTTGGCGTCCGCGATAAACAAGTTGTGAAAGTGAAAACGCAAGGGGAGCGGGCGCTCATTTTTGACGAAGTGATCGTCCGCGTCAGCGAAGATTTTGCGTTAGATATGCACATTGACACCGATGAAGCGAACGCGGCCGGCTTGAAAACGGGCGATTATGTCGAACTGCTTCCATCGTGAAACCATCCGCGCCAAAGGCGGACAAAGCACCCTCTCGGTACAAACGAGAGGGCGCTTCCCATTAATGCGGCCGCTTCTTCTCTGATGCTAGTGTGCCGACAAGATGAAACGGCGCATCACGCCGAATGGCGTCAATGACGCCGCTGCTGATTTCTTGAT
Organism: Geobacillus sp. Sah69; assembly: GCF_001414205.1. Taxonomy (NCBI): domain Bacteria; kingdom Bacillati; phylum Bacillota; class Bacilli; order Caryophanales; family Anoxybacillaceae; genus Geobacillus; species Geobacillus sp. Sah69. The sequence continues at coordinate 309,769 of NZ_LLKS01000019.1, forward strand.
GGGTGAGCCAACGCGTGCTGTGCTCTTCGATCACGAAGCCAAGCTGAATTTGCCGGTACAGGCAAGCGGAAGACAAACGGAGTTCCCGCTTTGCCTCGGCCGGATGGGCCCGGCTGCCGGGCACGTGGAACAGACGCCAAGGACCGGGATGTCTGCTATTTTCCCGGATGATGGCCGGAAACGCCTGTTTCCCGTCGCTGTGCACCCATGCGACAACAAGGTCGAAGGCTCTGTTTTCATTGATTGTTTGGTGAATCAAGGAACATAGTACATCATGATCGCGATAATCGACCAAAAGCGGGGTAATGGCCTCCAGATGTGCGGCGCGGGCGATGAGCCGTTCCATCCGTTCCCTGTTCCGGGCGACGATGGATATATGGTACCCTTCTCGCACGAGCCAAAGCGACACGTCGGTTAACATGCCTGTCCCACCGATGACGAGTGCGTACATGGTGGTTCTCCTTTCGGATTAATGCGATGCTCCTTTCAAATAGCGGTCAAACCAGTCGACGATATGGCGAAGACGCTCAAGCCGAAGAGCAGGGTTGCCGGTGCGCGACAAATCGTGGTTGGCGTCCGGAAAGCGGACGAGCTTTGTTTCCCGCCCGAGCTGCTTTAAGGCGACAAACAGCTGTTCGGCCTGCTCAATCGGGCAGCGGTAATCGCGTTCGCTGTGCAAAATCAAAAGCGGTGTGCGCATGTGTTTGACGTATTTGAGCGGCGAATGATGCCAAAGCCGCTCAGCGTTTTCCAAAACGTCGTAGCCGACTTCCCATTTCGTGAAAAAGTAGCCGATGTCGCTCACGCCAGAGAAGCTGAGCCAGTTGGAAATCGAACGTTGAGTGACAGCCGCTTTGAATCGGTCGGTATGCCCAACGATCCAGTTCGTCATAAATCCGCCGTAGCTGCCGCCGGTGACGCCAAGCCGTTCTTTGTCAATAAAGTCGAACTTGCTGATGGCGGCGTCGACGCCAGCCATAATGTCTTCATAATCCATGCCGCCATAGTCGCCGCGCACCACATTGACAAACGACTGGCCGTATCCGTGGCTGCCGCGCGGGTTCGTAAACAGCACGGCATAACCGGATGAAGCGAGCAGCTGCAATTCATGGAAAAACGTAAATCCATACATCGCATGCGGCCCGCCGTGAATTTCGACGACAAGCGGCGCCTTTTCCCCTTCGTCAAGCTCAGGCGGTTTCATCCTATTTCGCGCAGGAGACTCCCACTTCAACGACCAAAGGGAGTAAGTGGGAGAGGAATGCGCGTTCCCCTTTTCTTTTGTGTATGATATAATAAAGGCGTGGAGAAAACCGTTTAATAAAGGCACTCCAATAACTGCTACTCGATGTATGGAGTTGGTTACAGGAAACGTTGTAACCGTAAAACATCGAGCGTAGATCCGTCTGTTGTGTGTGGAAGCCAAGTACTGCCAACAGACACACCGAGAGAATCGGTAACGATGCAGGCATGACCTGCGTCGTTGGGTAGTTGTCAACCTGCCCTGATGCAACCCCAAGTCAAGGAAGGAGGACGAAGTCCGCTTGTACTTCTGGGGAGTTGCAAGCCCCCACTTCAAGCGTTAGCTAAGTGGGGGTAGTTGACGATCCAGCCTTGAATCTCCAAACCGTCCGCCGATCGATACGTAAACGGTTCGGCATCGGCGAACACCACTTCGTTTTCGAGCGCTTCATTGGCACGCGTAAGCCGCGTTTTCGTTCCATCGGCAAGCGAGACCGCATATAAATCGCCAACGGACGTAGGCGAGCTGATGGCGGCAATGGCTTGCTGTTCACTTGGGTGGATGGCTAAACCGTATAAATGGAAGTTGCCTTCGATCACCGGAACGATCGGGCCGGCGAGCGAGACGAAATATGCGTTGACGCGTCCGCGCTCCGAGGCGGTGACATACAGGCCGCTTCCGTCGCTCGCCCAAATCGGTCCCGGCCCTTTCGCATCAGCGTGTGTGTCGCCGACCATGGCATCGCCGAGATGGACATCCCAATCGGCGGTCAACACCCGCTTCGTTCCACGCTCCGGCTCAAAGATGTAAAGCCGGTGAAGCGTAGCCCCGAGATAAGCAAGATCATGGCCGATGGCGGCGAGCTTCGTTCCGTCCGGCGACCAGGCGAGCGAAGCGAATGTGCCGCAGCCGTTCGTCAAGTTCGTTTCTGTTTTTTTCTCGAGATCAAGCAAAACAATGTCACGCGTAAAGGTTGTGTCCGGATCCTCGTTTCGGTTGGCGACAAAGGCAAGCGTCCGTCCGTTTGGCGAAATCGCAAACGAACCGATTTCCTCCTCGCGGCCCGTCAACGCTTCGATTTTTCCTGACAGCACATCGATGCGCGTGAGCACCGCCCGTTTGCCGTCAAGAAAACCAGCCGCGTCTGATTTGTAATACAGCCGCTCGACCACGCGCGGTTTCAGGTCGGCTCGCTTCACTTCTGCCTTTTCCGGTTCTTCGCGGTCTTCAATCGTTTCATCATCGCCAAGCGTCGTTAGGGCGATGAGAAACGTTCCATCCGGCGACCAAACGTAATCGCGCACACCGTTTTTGAAAAACGTCAGTTGGCGCGCCTCACCGCCATTGGCGGGCAAAAGCCAAAGCTGTGTGCGTCCGGAGCGGTCAGATAAAAAGGCGATTATTTCACCTCTTGGGGAAAAACGCGGCTTCATGTCGCGCCAGCGGCCGAACGTCCATTGACGGACGGAGCCGTCTGCCGCCCATATCCATAAATGGGAGCGGTATTGTTTTTCCTCATCAATCGATTTTTCCACAAACACGGCGCGCGTCCCGTCCGGCGCGTAGTGCGGGTCGCGCACCGAGCGGAGGCGAAGCAAATCTTCCGCCGTTATGCCGCGGCGTTTTGTCGGTTGTTCGTTGTTGTTCATCAGTTGGCCCCCTCTTTCTTTTAAGTAAAATGGAACTACATTGTATATTTCGTCTTCCGAAAGACAAGATCCTGCCTAAAACAGAAAAAACGAACGCCCAAACGATAGGCGTCCGTTTTTTAGCTATGCCGACAGTTTTTGTTTTTCATTTGCCTGCTGCGCTGCCTTTTTCACCTGCGGGTAGAAGATCACGCCGCTTGCCAGCAAGGCAACGCCCAGCAGGAACGTTTTCATATCCGCCGTCCCGGCGATGACGACCCAGACGGAATACAATGTTGCCAGCGCCGCAACGATGCCGTCAGCGAGCCGCTCCCGTCCTGCCGCATACGTTTCCCCCGTGAGCGTGAGCTTCAGCTGGAAGACGGAAGCAATCAAATATGGAACGAGATAAGCGAGCGTAGCGATGTAAATGACAAAATCGAACGCTGCCGCCATCGAATGGGAAATGGTCGAGAAAATGAACAGCTGGGCTAATGCATTCGATAGCGTCAACGAGAAGCTTGGCACGTTTTTCTTGTTTTCTCTCAAAAAGGCCGTCAAAAACAGCCCTTGTTTCGCCGCCTGGTACGGCACCTCAGCGCTCAGCAAGATCCAGCCGAGCGTCGAGCCGAGCAGACTAATGAGCCCAAGACCAGCCAACACGTAGCCGCCCGCCGGTCCGACGATGGCAATGATGGCATCAACGAGCGGTTTTTCCGATTGAATCAGTTCGCGTTGCGGCAAGACGCCCATCACCAAAAAGCTGATGCCGATGTAAATGGCTAAGGCGATGAGCAGGCCGGCGATCGTCGCCCGTTTTACGTCCGCTTGTTTGCGCGCGCGGGAAGCGAACACCATCGCCGATTCAACGCCGACAAACGCCCAGAGTGTCGATAACGCGGCGTTGTTGATTTGTCCAAGCAAACCGATCGGCTGTCCGTCTCCGTCATAACGCGGGGCATCAAGCGGGCCGATGACCGCTTTGTCAAAGGCAAACAAGGCGATGACGATAAATAGGAAAAAGCCAAGCACTTTGGCCGCGGTGGCGACAAAATTCAGCTTGCCAGCGCCTTCTACACCGCGCAAAATGATGATATGCATCCCCAAAAGAAGCGCCGTGCAGACGAGAAAGGTAAGCAAATTCCCAAGCTTTAGCGTAAACGAGCCCATCGTGAGAACGGTTTTGTCGCTCGTTAATACAGGGAAAAATGTCGACAAGTAGCTCGCAAACGTCGTGATGATGGCGACATTGCCGGCAAAGTTGCCGACCCAGTAGCCCCACGATGACATAAATCCCGATAAAATCGAGAGATTGGAGCCTTTCGGAAACAGCTCCTTCGCGTAAATTTGCGGTCCGCCGCCTAAGTCGGGCTTGCGGATTGCCAAGTTGCCGAAAACAAGCGCCGTCATGAGAACGCCGGCTCCGGTCAGCAGCCAGGCGAGCATCACGCCGATGGGGCTCGAAGCCTCCGCCAACGAGCGCGGCAGCATGAAAATGCCGGAACCAACCATATTGCCCACGACAAGCGCGGTTAACACCCAAATGCCAAGTTTTCGTTGCTGATCCAAGGTCAAAACGCTCCTTTCAAAAAAAAAGAAAGCACCCGCGCCTCTTCAGCGGGTGCATGATTCGCATCCAACTGAATGGCGATAGCGCTCCATCGCCCAAGGGCGATGGCAGTCCTGCGCCTGTTCGGACGCAGGCCCAGCTTGCGCCGCCGGAGCGCGCCGCAAACTTCGGCGGTGAACCCTTTCCCGCTGCATCATCGACCGCTCCGAGCCTCGACAGCGCTACTTTTGTTCACCGCAACCTCTATCCCATTGAAGTGGAGAGGGGGTATATCGTTGTCGACATTATATTACTCAATTCAACAAAAAACGTCAATTCAATTCAACAAAAAACGTCAATATGTTTTTGGAAAATGTATATGATGCAAAGGTTGCGAAATATGAGTGAAATGATTAGTATAATTTGTGGTGATGAACCCAGAGAATGGGAAATCGAGAAGGATTTTGAGGATTCATGGCGAATAAACAGTAGATCGGCTGAGTGATGAAAAAATATAAAAATGAAAGGAAAGAAGGGACAGAGCATGAAGTTTTCCGAATTTCGTTACGAGCGGCCGGACATCGCTCAATTGCAAGCATCGTTTCAAGAAGCGCTTGATTCGTTCCGCCGCGCCGGGAGCGCCGCCTTGCAACACGAGGCGATGAAGCGGATCAATGAGCTGCGCCGCCGCTACAGCACGATGGCGAACCTTTGCCATATTCGCCATACGATCGATACAAACGATGAGTTCTATAAGAAAGAACAAGACTTTTTCGATGAAACGGAGCCGATCGTCAAGGGGCTTGTCAACGATTATTACCGCGCGCTTGTTTCCTCGCCGTTCCGCGCTGAATTGGAACAAGTATGGGGGAAACAGCTGTTTGCGTTGGCGGAAACGCAACTGAAAACATACGCGCCGGCGATTGTAGAGGACTTGCAAAAAGAAAACAAGCTGGCCAGCGAATATACGAAGCTCATCGCATCGGCGAAAATCATGTTTGAAGGAGAGGAGCGGACGCTCGCCCAGCTGCAGCCGTTTGTCGAGTCGCCGGACCGCACGATGCGCCAACGGGCGAGCGAAGCGCGGTTTTCGTTTTTCACGGACCACGAAAAAGAGCTCGATGAGCTGTATGATGAGCTCGTCCACGTCCGCACAGCGATCGCCCGCAAGCTCGGTTTCCAAAACTTTGTTGAGCTCGGCTATGCCCGTTTAGGCCGGACCGATTACAATGCCGACATGGTTGCAGGCTATCGCCAGCAGGTAAAAACGCACATCGTCCCGCTCGCGTCCAAGCTGCGCGAGCGCCAGCGGCAGCGGATTCAGGTCGACCGGCTTACATATTATGATGAGCCGTTCATGTTTCCGAGCGGCAACCCGGCGCCAAAAGGGGACGCCGCTTGGATTGTTGACAACGGCCGGCGCATGTATGAAGAGCTGTCGCCGGAAACCGGCGAGTTTTTCCGCTATATGGTCGAACACGAATTGATGGACCTCGTCGCCAAAAAAGGGAAGGCGGGCGGCGGCTATTGCACCTATATCGATGATTACAAGGCGCCGTTTATTTTCTCGAACTTTACCGGCACATCCGGCGACATTGACGTATTGACCCATGAAGCCGGACATGCGTTCCAAGTGTATGAAAGCCGTCATTACGACATTCCGGAATACAACTGGCCGACGCTTGAGGCGTGTGAAATCCATTCGATGAGCATGGAATTTTTCACATGGCCGTGGATGGAGCTCTTTTTCGGCGAAGACGCCGACAAATACCGGTTCGCCCATTTGAGCGACGCGCTCTTGTTTTTGCCGTACGGCGTGGCGGTCGATGAATTTCAGCACGCGGTCTACGAGAACCCGGATATGACGCCAGCGGAGCGGAAGAGTGTCTGGCGCAGCATCGAAAAAGCGTATTTGCCGACAAGAGACTACGCCGGCCATGACTACCTTGAGCGCGGCGGGTTTTGGCAGCGGCAAGGGCATATTTACACCGATCCGTTTTATTACATCGATTACACCCTTGCGCAAGTGTGCGCGTTCCAGTTTTGGAAGCGGGCGCAGGAAGACCGGGAATCAGCCTGGCGCGACTATGTGGCGCTTTGCCGATTGGGCGGCAGCCGGCCGTTTACTGAGCTCGTCAAAAGCGCCAACCTAAAGTCGCCGTTTGCTGACGGGGCGGTCGCTTCGGTCGTCGGCCATATCGAGCGGTGGTTGGACAGCGTCGATGACAAAGCCTTGTAAAAAGAAGCAAAGAAGGCGGGCGGGAACAGCACCGCCCTGCTTTTCTTTATCATCTCGCGCCGAGAAGACCCCCACTTCCACGTGTTGGGCGGGGATGGCTTGGTTGACAGCCTGCTGTGGGGCGGGTGTTTCCAACAATCTCTCACCTCAAAGCTCAAGCGTAGGTGGGAGAGCGTTCAATTTGAAAACTTCTATCAAACTGGGGAAAAGGGGGAAAACGATGATCCGTAAAGCCACATGGGTCGACGCACTGGCCATCGCTTCGGTCCACGTCGAAAGTTGGAAGACGACGTACAGCGGCATCGTGCCGGACGCGTACTTGGAGACGTTGGCAGTGGGAGAAAAACAAACGTTATGGGAGAAGGTGCTCCGCCAATCGGACCATTCCGTGTTTGTCGCCGAGGAAAACGGACGCGTCGTTGGATTCGTCTCCGGCGGACCAAATCGGGCAGCCGACGGTCTGATAGCGAAGTATGACGGGGAGCTGTATGCGATTTATTTGCTTAAAGAGGTGCAAGGAAAAGGGCTCGGCTGGCAGCTCGTGCAAGCGCTCGTCGGCGATTTGACGCAAAAAGGCATTCATTCGCTGGTCGTCTGGGTGCTTGCCGACAATCCGTCACGCGGTTTTTACGAACGGCTTGGCGGTGAAAAACTGGCCGAGGAAAGGGTGGAAATCGGTGGAAAAGCATTATGGGAGTGGTGCTACGGCTGGCAAGACATGCAAACGATGAACTAGGAAGGGGCTGCCGACAGTTCGGCAGCTCAAAAAATTTGTTTTGTGAGTGATTACTCACTTTACAAAAAGGTTTATCTTTTTTATACTATATATGAGTGATTACTCACTACTATGCAAAAGGGAGAAAAGCAATGACCGCCAATCCATGTATTCAAGTCGAGCGTGTCTCCAAGCGGTTTGGAAAAAAAGTAGTCATCGACGATGTGTCGTTGGAAGTCCAGACGGGGGAAATATTCGGCCTGCTCGGCCCGTCGGGGGCGGGCAAGACGACGTTGGTGCGCATGATCGCCGGCATTGATGCGGCGAGCGAAGGGACGATTCGCGTGCTCGGCGTGAATATGCCCAATCTTGGCGCCATGAAGCGGATCGGCTTTATGGCCCAGTCGGATGCCCTGTACGGAGAATTGACTGCGCTGGAGAACATGCAATTTTTTGCTTCCATCTACGGGTTGCGAGGGAAAAAACAAAAGGAGCGGATCGATGACATGTTGGCGCTTGTCAACTTAACGAATGATCGAAAAAAGCTGGTGCACCAATATTCAGGAGGGATGAAGCGTCGGTTGTCGCTGGCGATCGCCTTGCTTCATGAACCGGACGTGCTTATTTTGGATGAGCCGACGGTCGGCATCGATCCGTTGCTGCGCCAATCGATTTGGGCGGAGCTTGAGCGGATTCGCCAGCGCGGCACAACCATTGTCGTCACGACCCATGTGATGGATGAAGCGGAAAAGTGCGGGCGGCTTGGCATGATTCGCGAAGGCCGTCTGATCGCCGTCGGCCGCCCGGATGAATTGAAACAGGAAGCAGGCGCGGAAACGATTGAGCAAGCGTTTTTGACGTTTGGAGGTGTCCGTCGATGAGAGTGTTGGCCATTGTCGTCCGCATCATCCGCCAGTTTTTCCGCGACAAGCGCACGCTGGCGCTCATGATTGTCGCGCCGATGTTCGTCTTGTTGTTAATGGATTTGGTGTTTAATGGCGAAGAATACAAACCAGCCATTGCCGTCAGCGAACACGTGCCTGAGGTGGTTGTTGACAAGTTGAAAGAAGCAGGAGCGAACGTGAAAGAGCTGTCAGCAAAACAAGCGCGAAAGCAGCTGGACGATCAAGACATTGACGCGTGGCTTGACATGAGCGGAAGCGCTCCGCACCTTACGCTGGAAGGAAGCGACCCGACGGCCAATCAGGCGGTGATGGTCGCGGTGCAAAAGGCGTTTCAGTCCATGGCGCCCAAGCCCCCGTTTCAGCTGAAAACAACGTATTGGCACGGATCAAGCGACATGGCGTCATTTGATTATTTCGGCCCCGTGCTGATCGGCTTTTTCGTCTTCTTTTTTGTCTTTTTGATTGCTGGAGTGTCATTTTTGCGCGAGCGGACGAACGGGACGCTCGAGCGGCTGATGGCGACGCCGCTCAGGCGCTGGGAAATGGGCGTTGGCTACATGATCGGGTTCGGATTGTTTACCACGATTCAAGCGAGCTTAATTTCACGGTTTGCCATTGATGTGCTTGACATGATGATGGAAGGTTCGTTTTGGTATGTGCTGCTCATTACGTTTTTGCTGGCGATGACAGCGCTTGCGCTTGGGATGCTGCTGTCGGCGTTCGCCAACAACGAGCTGCAAATGGTGCAGTTTATCCCGCTTGTCGTCGTGCCGCAAGTGTTTTTCTCGGGTTTGTTCAATCTCGACACGATGGAACAATGGCTTCGTTCCTTAAGCGTCATCATGCCGCTCACCTACGGGGCGTACGCGCTGCGCGATATTATGGTGCGCGGAGAAGGTTTTAGCGCCATCGCCGTTGATGTGTACGTGCTACTTGGCTTTACGATGCTGTTTATGCTATTAAATGTAGTAGCATTGAAAAAATACCGCAAGCTGTAAGGAGTAGAGTCATGAGCGAGCATTCATGGATTCAGGAATTGCTGCAAATCGGCGGCAAGGAAGGGCAGTTCAGTGAAAAGCAACTGAAAATTTTGGAAGCCGCAGTGGAAATGTTTGCCGAAAAAGGCTATGCGGCGACTTCCACGAGTGAAATCGCCAAAAAGGCCGGGGTGGCGGAAGGCACGATCTTCCGCCACTATAAGACGAAAAAAGACTTATTGTTGGCGATCGTCACGCCGACATTGTTTCAGTCCGTCGCCCCGTTTTTGGCGAAAGAGTTTGTCCGTGAAGTGTTTGACAACGAATATGAGACGTACGAACAGTTTTTGCGCGCGGTGTTTTCCAATCGCTACGCCTTTGTGAAAAAGTATTTGCCAGCGATTCGTGTGCTTTGGCAGGAGCTCGCCTTTCATTCCGAGATTAAACAGTGCTTTCAACGCGTGTTTACAGAGCACGTGTATCCAAAATTCGCCCGCATTGTCCGCCATTTTCAAGAGAAAGGGGAGTTGGCCGAGCTGCCGGTTGATTCGGTCATCCGCTTGACGATCACATCGCTCGCCGGCTTTTTGGCCGGCCGCTTTCTCCTTTTGCCTGACCACAATTGGGACGATGAGGCGGAAATGGAGCGGACGATTCACGTGTTGATGAACGGTCTGCGGCGCTAACCGGCCGGCTTCCGCGTGGGAGCCGGCCTAGCTGTTTTTCTTGGCATAATCGAGGATGGCTTTCGTAAATTGTTTGAAATCATCAAGATGGTGTTCGACGATGGCTTGCAAGATGCCAAGGTTCAGTTGTTGATAGTCGTGAACGGCGACGTTGCGGAATCCGACCATCGCCTTCATCTTTTTGCTTATGGAAGGGGAGATGACCCCATGTTCTTCGAGGAGAGCGAATGCATCGCGGCTATGCTGCGGCAATCCGAATTTCTGCTCGGCCACAATATGCATGGCCAAATCGATGCATGCCTCGCACGCCCGCTGTAAATTGAGAATGATCGAGTCTTGTTTTGTATAATTTTGTAAATTTTGGGGGTCGTGGTCATATTCTTCGTCAATTCGTTTCAGACATCGTTCAATGATGCTGACCTTATTCAAAATCACATCATGTTTCATACACCGACCCACTTTCTGCAATTCGTTTTAATACTGGCGCCCTCTCTTCATTCAGCTTTGCATACATTTTCAACGTTTTCATTTCAAACTCCATTCGTTTCCGTTCGTCGCAACAATCGATCACCTTTCCGCTCGAGACGACTTGCGCTTGAAACACCGTGCTGGCTTGGCGCAAATCGACAAGATCGACATCTCGCCCTAACTTGTCAGCCAAATGCCCCGCGAGCCGAAACAGCTCATACGGATCATGCGGTTCGCCGTCGCTGACAAAGGCGATATCGACATCACTGTCCGGGCGCATCGCCCCACGGGCGGCTGAACCGAACAGGTAGATGACGAACGGGTGAAGAGCCGGGCGGAGCGTCTGAATGATGATCGTCTCCATTTCGTTTGGCAATCGCGATGCCCCCTTGCGTTTTTCTTCATTATAGCAAAATCTTATTGTTCTTGGCGAAAAGATGGAAAAAGAAAAAGGGATGGCGATGATGCGCCAATCCCTCTGAGCGAAAGAAGCAGGGGCTGATTGATTCATTTCCTCCTTACATACAAACTTCGGGGCGGCTCTTTTTGCTGCTCTTCCCTAAAACACTTCCTCACCCCGAAAACGGGATGGGGCGATGTTCGAGTCATTCGGGTGATGGATGATATAGGTGTGCGCGTTGGTCGTTACGCCACAATTAGGCGATTTCCGCCACAATGGCATTGTCCTTGACATCGATACGGATCGCACGCACCGATTGATCCGCGTCAAGCAGGCAGTCGGCGATGTTGTCTTCGACATGCTCTTGGATGACGCGGCGGAGCGGGCGGGCGCCAAAGGCCGGATGGTAGCCGAGTTCGGCCAGTTTTTCTTTCGCCGCTTCGGTCACTTCGAGTTCGATGCCTTGTTCGCGCATCGCTGCTTTGACGTCAGCGAGCATTAAGTCGACGATCTCAAGCAAGTGTGCTTTTTCGAGCGGCTTGAACTCGATGATGGCGTCGAAGCGGTTCAAAAATTCCGGCTTGAAGTAGGCGCTCAAAGAGTCAAGGACGCTTGTTTGCCCGTTGCCCTCTTTTTCAAAGCCGACGGTGATTTTTTTGTCGGTCGCACCGGCGTTGCTTGTCGCGATGATGACCGTGTCTTTGAAGCTGACGGTGCGGCCTTGGCTGTCGGTTAGGCGGCCATCTTCTAAAATTTGCAAGAAGATGTGCTGTACATCCGGGTGCGCCTTTTCAATCTCGTCAAGCAAGATGATGCTGTACGGATTGCGGCGCACTTTTTCCGTCAGCTGGCCGGCTTCTTCAAAGCCGACATAGCCCGGCGGCGAACCGATCAGCTTCGAGACGGAATGTTTCTCCATGTATTCGCTCATATCGAGGCGAATCATGGCGTCTTTTGTGCCAAACAGCTCTTCAGCGAGCGTTTTGGCGAGCTCCGTTTTCCCGACGCCGGTCGGGCCGACGAACAAGAACGAACCGATCGGGCGGTTTTTCGCTTTCAAGCCGGCGCGGCTGCGGCGAATGGCTTTGGCGACTTTTTTCACCGCTTCCGCTTGGCCGATCACTTTTTTCGCCAAGTGTTCTTCAAGATGTTTCATTTTTTCTTTTTCATCGGCTTGCAGCTTGCCGACCGGGATGCCGGTTTTCTCGGCGATGATTTGTTCGATGTCGGCGGCATCGACGACAGGGCGTTCTTGGTTGACGCCTTGCTCGAGTTGTTTTTCGAGCTTCAGCTCTTCATCGCGCAGTTTCGCCGCCAATTCGTAGTTTTCTTCTTTCGCCGCTTGTTCTTTTTCTTTCGCGATTTGCATCAACCGCTCTTGCAGTTGTTTTTCATCGGTCGGACCGAGGCGCAAGTTCGCTTTCGAGCCGGCCTCGTCAAGCAAGTCGATCGCCTTGTCCGGGAGGAAGCGGTCTTGAATGTAGCGGTGCGACAGTTTCACGCACGCTTCGATCGCTTCATCCGTATAGCGGACATGGTGGAATTGTTCGTATTTCGGCTGGATGCCTTTTAAGATGACGATCGCTTCCTCAACGGTCGGCTCGTGGACGATGACCGGTTGGAAGCGGCGCTCAAGAGCCGCGTCTTTTTCAATTTGCCGGTATTCTTTGAGCGTCGTCGCCCCAACGACTTGCAGTTCCCCGCGGGCGAGCGCCGGTTTTAAAATATTGCCGGCGTCCATCGAGCCTTCAGCGGCGCCAGCGCCGACGAGCAGGTGGATTTCGTCAATGAACAAGATGATGTTTTTCCGCTCTTGCAATTCGGCGATGAGCCGTTTCATCCGCTCTTCAAATTGACCGCGGATGCCGGTGTTGGCGACAAGCGACGCCACATCAAGCAAGTACACGTCTTTGTTCAATAGTTTTTCCGGCACTTGCCCTTCGGCGATTTTCAGCGCAAGCCCTTCAACGATGGCTGTTTTCCCGACACCCGGCTCCCCGATCAACACCGGGTTGTTTTTGTTGCGGCGGTTTAAAATTTCGATCACGCGGGCGATTTCTTTGTCGCGGCCGATGACCGGATCGATCAAGCCCGCTTTGGCCATTTGCGTCAAGTTGCGGCCGAATTGATCCAAAAATCCACCGCCATGGCTTTGCGGGCGTTTCGCCATCGTTTTCGGCGCGCTCATTCCGGCGTTGGCGGCTGTGAACGGGCTAGTAAAGAAGTCATCAAAGGAAAACGGCGAAAAGCCGAAGTTCATTGGAATGGACAGTTGTTGTTTTTGCTTTTCATAGCATTCATGGCACAGGTGAAGTTGTTGTTTTTCCCCGTTCCATTGCAAGTTGACAAACACTGTTGCTTCACGTTGTTGGCATGCTTGGCAGCGCATGAGGCATACCCCCTTTTCTCTTATTCGGGATTTGACTTTGACTTTCTTTGACCTTACGACTTTATTATACTTTGACCTTTTTTGACTTTCAAGTGTTTTGTACAAAAAAATTGTGATAACGACGAAATGTTTTTGAAAAAATGGTGAATACTAATGTAGTTGCGGCAAAACTATGATAGAGTGAAAAACAGAAAAAGAGGCGGAAAAGACTCCGTCTTTGGTGCTCATGATGATCATGAATTTGAAGGAAAAAGGAGAAAGGTGAAGATGAGAAGACAGGTTGGTTTCGCGTTTGCTGTTGTACTTTTGGGGATGATGATCATGGCTGCTTGTACAAATCACAACAAGCAAGCTGAGACGCCGGCCGTGCTTGACGTGAAAATCGATGCGCCGGATCATATCGATTTGAACAAGCCGACCAAGCTCGCCTGCGTCGTGACGTACGGCGGTGAAAAAGTGGACGATGCGAGCGAAGTCAAGTTTGAAGTATGGAAACACGGAAGCAGCGAGCGGGAAATGCTTGAAGCGAAGCATGACGGCGATGGCCGCTACTCGGTGGAAAAAACGTTTACCCAAGCGGGAACATATTCGGTCGTCGCCCATGTGACGGCGCGCGATATGCATAACATGCCGAAAAAAGATATTGTCGCCGGCAACCCGGAACAGGCGGCGACGGCCGACGGTGCGAGCGAAAATTCCCAAGGCAGTGCTGAAGAACACCATCATGGCACCGTCGCCATTTCGCTGTCGTCCCGTTCGTTCGAAGCCGGAAAACCGGCGGCGTTGACCGTCCGCCTCTCCAAAGATGGGAGGCCGTTGACAGGTGCGACCGTTCGTTTTGAGATTTGGCAGGCGGACAATAAGCATGAATTTGTCGATGCAAAGGAAAAAGGAAACGGCGAGTACGAAGCCATGGCCATGTTTGCCAACAAAGGAACGTATTCGGTGAAAGTGCACGTCGAAGGAAGCGGCGGGCTGCACGAACATCAAGTCGAACACGTGACAGTTCATTGATGGAAACGCGATTTCACATCGCATGCCATATTAATGAAGAGAGTTTGCGGTGTGTGAGAAGGCATCTTGTCTCGGATGCCTTCTTTTTTCGTTCTGTCGTCTTTCTTGTCCATGCCGGACATATACATATATATGGAAAAGCAACGGACAAGGAGGGAGATGGAGGATTTGGGCAAGAGACACGATTGGTCGGAGGCGTGGCAAATCGCTGCTGTTTACGTTGGAACGGTGATTGGGGCAGGATTTGCGACCGGAAGAGAGATTATGGAATTTTTCACTCGTTATGGGACGGCTGGAACGGTTGGCATCATCATCAGCGGTTGTTTGTTTATATGGGGGGGCGCGCGGCTCATGGTGATGGCGCGCCGCATTGGAGCCGCGTCCTATGATGAATTGAATCGCTATTTGTTCGGAAGAATGTTGAGTCCGTTTGTGACGCTTGTGATGACGGCGATGATCGCGGGGGTGACGGCGGTGATGATCGCCGGGGCGGGTGCCGTGTTTGAAGAGCAGATCGGCTGGCCGAGACAGGCGGGCGTCACACTGACGCTCGGTTTGGCGCTTCTTGTCATGTTGTTTGACCGCAAAGGGCTGTTTGGCGTCAACGTGTTCGTCGTGCCGATGATGATGATCTTGAGCGTTGCCGTATGGATCAAAATGATGATGGCTGGAGACTTATGCCGACCGGATATAGCGGCATCGGATTATTCACTGAAGGCAATGTTGTCCCCGTTTTCGTATGCGGCGTTTAACTTGGCGATGGCGCAAGCGGTGTTGGTGCCCGTTGCCCGCGAAGCGGCCAGTGAGCGGGCGGTGAGGCGCGGAGCGATGTTGGGTGGGGGGATCCTAACAGGGTTGTTGCTTCTCAACCATATTGTGTTGCTGTCGTTTCCGCAAAAGGATGGTTACGATATTCCGATGGCCGAAGTAGTTCGTGCGTTTTTTGCCATGCTATATTGGTTGTATGTCGTCGTCATTTACGGAGAAATTTTTACCTCGGTCATCGGCGGCTTGTTTGGGCTTGCCCGTCAAGCGCGCATTTGGGTGCCGATCAGTGGAAAAGGGATCGGCGTGCTGCTCGTGTTGGTGTTTGTCGCGGTCAGCCCGTTTCGCTATGGGGAGTTGTTGTCGTTTCTTTATCCGCTGTTTGGCTACATGAGCCTGATGTTATTGTGGCTCCTTTGGCGCCGCAAGCTGCCGCGTTAGCAAACAGGCCCTTTCGCTTTCCCTGCCTCTTCTGTTCTGGTGCGGGGGTGAAAGGGCTTATTGTTTTTCCGTACACCGCCCACCCAATAGGCATTCCCTCGCTTTCATTGCATTTCGCAAAACGGGGGCTTTTTTCGAGATGGTCCTCCCGCATGCGGATGTTGAAAGCATGATTACGAGCGAAAACGGGCGATCATCGCTTCCAAATTGCGGGCTGCGTCGGCCAGGGCGTCAGCTTCTCCCGCCAGTTCATGAAGAGCGAGTGTTTGCCGCTCGAGCCCCGCCTCCGTCTCTTGCACCATATCGGAAAAGTCGGCCGTTTCTGTCATTTTTTTCAACGCTCGTTTCGACCGACGCTGTTTCGTCAGTTCGCTCATAGACGATTCTCTTTTTTTATTTATCTATTTTCAATAATATATAGAATATTTTGTCTAATCAATAAGATGAAAGGGGGATGCATAAAAATATCGATCGATTGGAAGACTATGCCGTAAACGGAAAGGCGAGGGGATGTTCGTGGGTTTATTCTCATTTTGGAAAAAAAAGAAAAAACGCCCCCCTCAGCGGCCCATTTCGCAGCTTTGGGAAACGCTGCGGCAATCGAGCGATTTTGTCGAAGTGTCGTTTGTTGTGGGAGGCAAGGAGCTGTCGATTTATTATTTTGATTCACTCGTCGATCCGCAAGTGCTGCAAGAGCGGATTCTTTGCCATTTGCAAAACGACATTCCAAACCATCCGACGGTCCGCTTGGAAGACTTGCAGCAAATCGTGCCGATTCTGCGCATTGAAGTGAGCGAAGACACGGCGCTGATTGAAGAGAAGGTGCTGAAAGGGTTTGTCGCGGTCACCTTCCGCGAGCAACCGAACAAAGCGGCGCTCATGGGCGCCGCCGCCGAAAATTTAGGGCTTCGGGAAAACAATGATTCGGAAAACGAATTCAGCGTCGTTGGGCCCAAAGTCGGATTTGTGGAAAATGTCGGCGTCAACTTGCATCTCATCCGCCGGCAAGTGGTGACGCCGAATCTTGTCTTTCGGGAAATGTCGATTGGTTCGGTGTCGAAAACGAAAGTGGTCATCGCCTACATCGATGGCGTCGCCAATCCGGAAGTCGTTCAAACGGTGACGCAGCGGCTTGAGTCCATTCATTTTGACGTCGTGTTTGACAACGCCATTTTGGATCAGCTGCTCGCGGACAATTCACGGACGCCGTTTCCTCTTTTTATCTCGACCGAGCGGATCGACCGGACCATCTATGCGCTTGTGTCGGGTCAGGTGGCCATTTTTTGCGACGGCTCCCCGTATGCCGTGATTGGCCCCGCCGCTCTTTTCGATTTTTTTACGTCGCCGGAAGACTATTATTTGCCATGGGTGCTCGGCACGTTTTTGCGGCTCATTCGGTTTTTCGGCGTTGCGTTCTCGGTGTTAGCGTCGCCGATTTATGTGGCGGTGCTGACGTATCATTATGAAATGATTCCCGAAGACTTGCTCGGTCCGATCATTTATTCCCGCGCGAACGTGCCGTTTCCGCCGATGCTCGAGGTGCTGTTTTTGGAAATTACGATCGAGCTGTTGCGCGAGGCCGGGGCGCGGCTGCCGACGAAAGTCGCACAAACGCTCGGGATTGTCGGCGGGATTGTCATCGGGCAAGCAACCGTTGATGCCGGGCTGACGAGTACGTTTTTGTTGATTGTCGTCGCGTTGGCGGCGCTCGCTTCGTTTACAACGCCGATTTTCAAAATGTCCAACACGATCCGGTTCATTCGGTTTCCGTTTATTTTGTTTGCTGCATGTTGGGGCGGGATCGGCATTATCTTTGCCGTCTGCGGGCTGCTCATTCATTTAGGGCGGCTGCAGTCGTTTGGCTATCCGTATTTGCTGCCGTTTTATCCATTTCGTGTGCGCAGCTTCCGCGATACATTCGTTCGTTCGCCATACAGTGAAACGGCGGAGCGGCCGATGTTTCTTCGTCCGCGGTCGCGGTTTCGTTACGATCCGAATGCGGCGAAGCAAAAACGCGATATTGATGAGTAAGGGGGATCGTGATGAGGCGTGGGCTTCTATGGCTCGGTGCGCTGCTGTTGCTTGGCGGCTGCGCCAGTTCGCGGCCGATTGATGAAATTCAAATTATCCAACAGATGGGGTATGATTTCGAGAACGGCCGCTACACGGGCACCGCGGTGTACCCGACGTTCAAGCAAGGGCCGATGACAAAGCCGAATATGCTGACGACGACGTCGCCGACGGTCTACGACTTGATTCCGCGCCTGTCATCGAAATCCGCGCTGCCGGTTGAGGAAGGGCAGCTGCGCTTGATTTTGTTCGGCAAGGAGTTTGCCAGGCGGGGGGTGACGCAAATTACGCACAGCCTCGCGCGCAACAACAAAGTCGGCAGTCATTTGCTGCTTGGCGTGGCGGAAGAAAGCGCGAAGGAGCTGCTGAAAATCGCGGCGAACACGACGCTGAGCGATACGTTGTATTTGCCGAATCTGGTGGAGCAGAATGAGCAGTCGATGAACTTGCCGAAAACGAATTTGCACTTGTTTTTGTATCGCTATTTTTCCCCAGGCAGCGATCCGTTTTTGCCGTATTTTGAGAAAAAAGGAGATTTCGCCAAGCTTGAAGGGGTCGCGTTGTTTCGCGACGACCGATACGTGGGGCATGTGAGTTTGCGTGATTCGTTTTTAATGAAAATTTTGCTTGGAGAAACGAAAAACGGCGTCTACCAGCTGAAGGTTGGGAATCGCGGGAAACAGGGCGAGGATCGGGTGATGCTGCAAAACTTATGGGCGAAGCCGAAATATGAATGGAAGCGTGATGGAGGCCGCCATGTGCTTGATGTGTTCGTCCATATCCATGCGTCGGTGAGAGATTACCCGTCATGGCTCGATCAGCCGGGTCAAGATTTGTTTGCTGATGTGAAGAAAAAAATGCAAAATGAATTGGAGCATAATATGCGTCGGTTATTCCGTTATTTTCAGAAAAAACGGATTGACCCGCTCGGCATCGGCGATTTTGTTCGCAGTGTGACAAGACATTGGGATTCCGACGCGTTTTACCGTGAATACCCGGAACTAGACATCCGCCCGCACGTCACGGTGGATATCGTCCATACCGGCATTGGCGAATAAGACGGGGAACATGAGGAGGGATTAGGATGAAGCAGGCCATTCAGGAACGGTTTCTCATCTCCCCGTTTCTTGTGTTTTTTGTCATTCATGCTACGCAAGTTGGGGTCGGGGCACTCAATTTTCAGCGTCCACTGATGAAAGAGGCGGGGCAGGATGCCTGGATGGCAGTCTTAATGGCCGGGCTGTCGGCGCACGTGTTGATTTGGCTCATGTATCGGCTGCTGTCGCATTTGCCATCAGGCGGAGACCTCGTGTCGCTTCATGAACAGTACTTCGGGCGGTGGATCGGCGGGGTGCTGAGCCTTGGACTTCTTTTTTACTACGCGTTGGCGGCGTTTATGGTGCTTCAATCATACATTGAAGTCATTAAAGTATGGGTGTTCCCGTTGATGGGGGCGTGGCAGTTCAGCCTTATGTTTTTGCTGATGACGTATTATGTCGTCTCCGGCGGGTTTCGCGTCGTTGTCGGCTTATGCGTTTGGGGGGTGGTGATTCCGCTGTTGACGATTTTTCCGATGTTTTTCTTTCCGCTTGAGTATGCTCAATACCGGAATTTATTGCCGGTGTTCGACCATTCGTTTGGGCAATTGGCAAAAGCATCGAAAGAGATGGTGCTGCAATATTTAGGGTTTGAAATGCTGCTGATGTATTACCCGTTTTTAAAACAGGCTCCGTCCTCGCAAAAGTGGGCGCATGCGGCCAACGCATTTACGATGTTCATTTATTTTGTTTTGATCCTTATTTCCATCGTGTTTTATAACAAAGAGCAAATTCAGCATATTACATGGCCGACGCTGACGATGGCCAAAATTCCGGAAGTGCCGTTTATCGAGCGGATGGAGTATATTGTCATCTCGATTTATGTGCTTGTTGTGTTCCCGATCATCGCGGTCTCTATTTGGGCGGTGACGCGCGTGATCAAACAGCTGTTTGCTGTTCAGCAGCGCCGTTCGCTTCCGGTGCTGCTCGCTTGCTTGTTTGTCGGGGGAATGTTTTTTCAGGAGAAGACACATATTGAGCAGTTGACGGAATGGACAGCGAAGGCGGGATTTTATCTTGTCGTGGTGTATGTTCCGCTCCTGTATGTGTACGTATGGGTGGCGGAAAAAGTGAAAAAGGCGCTACAACAAAAGCCATAAGTATGGTATAGTAAAGAAGAAAAACAGAAGAATCGCAATTCCGTACGCTTGTACGGGAGAGGTTTCTAGCAAAACCCTCTATAAAAAACTAGGGACGGCTGTATCCTAGGGGTATGGCCTTTTTGTTTTGGAAACCTCTTCTTCTGCTGATTCAGAAGGAGGTTGATTGTGATGAAGATGAAGGAAGAAAAGGCGGTTGTCGTCTTCAGCGGCGGCCAAGACAGCACGACGTGTTTGGTTTGGGCGAAAGAGCAGTTTGGGGAAGTGGAAGCGGTGACGTTTGACTATGGGCAGCGTCATCGCCGCGAAATTGAAGTCGCTCAGGCAATTGCCGCTGAGCTTGGCGTTCGCCATACGGTGCTCGATATGTCGCTGCTTGGGCAATTGGCGCCGAACGCCTTGACGCGTGATGATATCGCCATCGAACAAAAGGAAGGCGAGCTGCCGACGACGTTTGTGGACGGGCGCAATTTGTTGTTTTTATCATTCGCCGCGGTGTTTGCCAAACAACGGGGCGCGCGCCATCTCGTCACCGGAGTGTGCGAAACAGATTTCAGCGGCTATCCGGACTGCCGCGATGTGTTTATCAAATCATTGAACGTCACGCTGAATTTAGCGATGGATTACGAATTTGTCATTCATACGCCGCTCATGTGGCTGACGAAAGCGGAGACGTGGAAGCTCGCGGATGAGCTCGGGGCGCTCGAGTTCATTCGCACGAAGACGCTGACGTGCTATAACGGCATCATCGCCGACGGCTGCGGCGAATGTCCAGCATGCGTGCTGCGCAAGCGCGGATTGGATGACTATTTGCGGGAAAAAGCGGGGGTGGAAGCACAATGATGCATCAGCTCTATCCTCAAGTTTGGCACGATTACCGTTATGAGTTGAACAAAGATATGCACATCGCCGCCGCCCATTTCATCCCGCACGAAGCGGCCGGAAGCTGCGCAAACGTGCACGGCCACACGTACATCGTCAATGTGACGGTCGCCGGCGATGAGCTTGATGAGAGCGGTTTTTTAGTCAACTTTCAAACGTTAAAACAGCTCGTTCATCGCAAGCTGGACCATACGCTGCTCAACGACCATAGCGATTGGTTTGACGGTCATGACCCGAATCGGTTTCCGACGTCGGAAGTGGTGGCGCGCACGATTTATGAAACGATTCAGCGCTATTTGGATACGCTGCCGCACAAGCCGAAATGTTTGCAAGTGTTTGTCCGCGAAACGTCGACAAGTTATGTCGTCTACCGGCCGAAAGCGGGGGACCGGTAATGACGCGCACGATTCCGGTGTTGGAGATTTTTGGTCCGACCATCCAAGGAGAGGGAATGGTGATCGGCCAAAAGACGATGTTCGTCCGCACAGCCGGCTGTGATTATCGCTGCCGCTGGTGCGATTCGGCGTTTACGTGGGACGGATCAGCGAAAGACGAGATCGAGCAGTTGACGGCAGACGACATTTGGCGGCGGCTTGAAGCCATGGGCGGCCGCCGCTTCCGCCACGTGACGATTTCAGGCGGCAACCCGCTTCTCATTGCCGCTCTTGGAGAGCTTGTCGCCCTTCTTCACGAAAAAGGGGTGCGCGTTGCGGTTGAAACGCAAGGGAGCCGCTGGCAAGACTGGCTGCTCGATGTAGACGATGTCACCATTTCCCCAAAACCGCCAAGTTCGGGGATGGACACCGACTGGTCGGCGCTCGATCAAATCATGGAACGGCTGCAGGCTGACCAAAGCCGGGTGCGGCGCATCAGCTTGAAAGTCGTCGTCTTTGATGACACCGATTTGGCGTATGCGAAAGAGGTGCACTGCCGCTACCCAGGTGTTCCGTTTTATTTGCAGACAGGAAACGCCGATGTGGCCGATTCAGATGTGGATGCACTCCGCGCGAAGCTTCTCCATCGGTTGGAATGGCTGGTGGAACGAGCCGCCGATTCGGAGGAGCTGGCCGACGTCCACATCCTGCCGCAGCTGCACACGCTTCTTTGGGGAAACAAGCGCGGCGTGTAAAGCGGGGTGCGGCGATTCGCCCGGCAATGAATAATGAGGGAGGAATGAAGGAATGGCAGGAAGAAAAGAGGAAGAATTGAAAGACTTGACGCTGCTTGGCCATCAAGGGACAACGTATTCGTTTACGTACAACCCCAATCTGCTTGAAGTGTTTGACAACAAACATCCTGACCGGGATTATTTCGTGAAGTTCAATTGTCCGGAGTTCACCTCGCTATGTCCCAAAACCGGCCAGCCGGACTTCGCGACGATTTACATCAGCTACATCCCGGACAAAAAATGCGTCGAAAGCAAATCGTTGAAGCTGTATTTGTTCAGCTTCCGCAATCATGGCGACTTTCACGAAGACTGCGTCAACATCATTATGAACGATTTGATTAAAGTCATGGAACCGCGCTATATCGAAGTGTGGGGCAAATTCACCCCGCGCGGCGGCATTTCCATCGATCCGTACTGCAACTGGGGGCGCCCGGGGACGAAATACGAAAAAATGGCGGAATATCGGCTGCTCAACCACGACTTGTATCCAGAAAAAGTCGACAACCGCTAGAGATGAAAAAAGAGGTAGTTTTTTCGCTCCAACTCCTATATAATGGACAATGAATGTTTGCCTTGGAGGTTTTGGCGTTGGAGCGAAGAACAGCTCTTTTGCTTGGGGCGAGCGGCTTGGTCGGCGGGGAACTGCTCAAGTTGCTGCTTGAGTCGGATTTGTACCGGCAAGTGACCATTTTTGTCCGCACCCCGCTGCCGATTAAACATGAAAAACTGCAGCAAGTCGTCGTCGATTTTGCGCGGCTTGAATCGTATGAGCGGCATTTTTATGTCGATGATGTGTTTTGCTGCCTCGGAACGACGCGGAAAAAGGCGAAAACGAAGCAGCAGTTCATTCAAGTTGACTATGAATATACGCTGCGCGCGGCGGCGTTGGCGGAAAAGTGCCGCGTGAAAAGCTTTTTGACCGTCTCTTCGGTTGGCGCCAACCCGTGTTCGCCGTTTTTTTACCAGCGCGTCAAAGGAGAGGTGGAAGAGGCGTTGCAGCGGCTTTCCATCCCATCGCTTCATATTTTCCGTCCATCGTTGCTCGTCGGCAAGCGTCGGGAGTTCCGCCTTGGCGAGATGCTCGCCGGGTGGCTGTTATGCCGGCTGCCGTTTTTGTTCGTCGGCAAATGGAAAAAATATAAGCCGGTTGACGCCCATCAGCTTGCTTTGGCGATGTTTTACCGGGCGGCGTCCGCAGCGAACGGCGTCCACATCTATGAATGTGATGAACTCGCCCGCATTTCGTAAACAAAAAAGAGGCTCTTGACGGCCTCTTTTTTCTATTCAATAATCTTATAATTTTTATGGTTGACCACCGTCCGCTCTTGCAAATCAAGCTCGCGGTAGTTTTTCATATATGTCAAATCGACGATGACCGAGTTTTCGTTCACTTTTTCCACGATGCCGCGCAATCCATTTTTAAATTCAATAATGTCCCCGACTTTTGCTTTTTTCACCATTCTATCATTCCCCTTTTTAAACCGAATATAGTCGTCGGCGGCTAAAACGGGCGTGATCGGCCGAAAAGGCGGCCGGCTGGTGCGCCCTGGCCGTTGTGCCCGCTCTTTATAAAAAGGAGCAGGCGCTTTTTTACTAGTTTGCCTTATTTTTATGCACAAGTAAAGAGGTTTCTTTCCTAAAATCTGATATTTAAAAAAAACAAGGGGCGAAGCCGTCCCCTTGTTTTCGTCTACTTGGCAAACACATGGTTGCCGATGACGACCGTCACCGGACGGGAGCGCAGCCATTTGCTTTTCGCCGTTTTCGGATTGTAGAAATAGAGCGAGCCGTTTCCTAAACCGCGAAAAGCAAGTGCTTCTTCAACGGCGCGATATGATTCACGGTCAGCGGGTTCATTGATCGTTCCGTTTGCGACCGGCGTGAATGCATAATGGCCGCCAGAGCGCTCATAAATAACAGCGCGGATCGTATCCGGAAAATCCGGATGGTCGACGCGGTTGAGCACGACCGTTGCCACGGCTACTTTCCCGGCGTACGGCTCCCCTTTCGCCTCAGCATGGACGAGGCGAGCGAGCAAGTCTTTTTCCGCCGCTGTAATGCCTGCGTTCGGGATGATCAGTTTTTCGCCAGGATACAGCCGATCGTCTTTTCTATTTTTTTGCATCAGCTGTTTGAGCGGCACGCCGTATTGCTTCGCGATTTTCCAAAGCGTGTCGCCGCGCTTGACAGTGTGGATGGTTGCCGCATCGGCATGGCCGGCAAAGAAAAATATTCCGCACAACACCGCCATCACCCATGCTTTTCCTTTTTTCATCCTGATCCCTCCTCTCGTAAACTCGCTACTAGAGTAACAAGGATGGGAAGATGATTCATTATCGAAATAATGGAAAAAGTGCGCGAAGCATTGAAATGACTAGTTTCATAGGAGGAATGGAAATTTCTCCGCAAGCCAAAACATCCGGCTTTCGGGGCGGAAAGCCGGATGTGAAGCCGCAAAGACGGGAACGTTCAGCTGCGCGGAACATCTGTATAGTGATAAATAATGTGGCCGCCGCGCTGGGCGATGCCGCGAAATCGTTTAAAATCGGGCTGTTTGACGAGCACGGCGCGAAAAACAGGGAAGTCCTCTTTTTTCACCAGCAGTTCGGAGATGATTCCGTTGCGCAAATCATGGATTTGTTTGGCCGCCAACGTTTCATCCATCTGATTCCCTCCCAACGTCCATGTGAGGTTGCTGCTGTTATTTATCATAGCGCAACCGGCGTTTAGGATAAATACCTATATTTTGGCCGGGCAAACACCCTTTGCTTGTGCCGACATACAATATGGATGGGTACGCGCCCCGACAACTATGAGCGAGAAAGGGAGAGGACAATGAATCATTGGGACCCTCATATGAATGATCCGTTTCTGAACGCCTCAAACCAAGGCGATAAGGCCGAGCGAATGGACAATAATGCACCGCCCGTGGCGCCGCTGCCGACCGCACCAGCGGCAATGCCGACAGCGTATTATTCGCCGGTGACTCCTTATGGCTACTGGTGTCCGCCGGCTGTGCCGATGGCTCCTTTGGTCAGTCCGGCCCACCTTGACAGTCCGGACGAATTTGACAGTCCGGACAGCTCCGATATGATGCTGCCGGCGCCGCCGCTCGGTTTAGGAGCCGGGCCGAATATGGCCCATGCTTCCGTTTGGCCGATGGGTGGGAAAGAAAACACGCCGCCGATGACGCCTGATGACGCCGCTATTCCGTATGGCATGACGGCCCCGTATGCAGAAAACGTTCCCCCGGCTGGCAGCACGGCTCCCGTGGCCGTTCCTGGCACGCTGTCTGGAATGGCTGCTGGTGCGACACCAGGTTTCGTTCCTGGCGCACATCCGTATGCGCCGCTGTACTATCCACCGATGGCGCCGCAGCTGTATGCCCCGGTGATGCCGTATGGCTATGGCTATCCCGCTGCGCCGCTGCCTCCATATTATGGCGGAGGAACCCCGTATGCGCCTGGCTTTCCAATCTCGTATGGCCCCTATCGGTAAGATGCCAAAAAAGACCGCCGAATGGCGGTCTTTTTTACATCTGGAGCCGAGAAAATCCTCACTTCCATGCGTGAGCGCAAGTGGGGGATGAATCGGTATCTTTCCTCATCCACCTTTCTCTTGCATCAAGAGAACGAAAGGTGTGAACTACCCCCACTTAATTTTCTAGCGAAAATTTGAAGTGGGGGCTTCCAAAGAAGTTTGACTGCTTCAAGCAATCCTTATTCTTTGAGGCGTGTCCACTTCGCCGCTAGAGCATAAGACACTCAGGTCTACAGCTTTACTTTTCTTTAAGATGTTTAATGCGCCATTGACATCCTGTTTACGAGTGGTGCCTTTGATTTTTTGCTTATCTTTTATGCTTTGAAGTCTGGCATTTTCTTTGTTAAACCATTGATTTATACTTTTTAATCTCCGCCCATCAATGATGAATGATCTGCCATCTGATGTGACACAAGTGGCAAAATTGTTTAATCCTAAATCAATTGCCAGTGCTTTTTGGTCATTTAATTCTCTTTGATCTTCAGGCATTTCATATTTGTACTGAATCTCAAAGAACCTGGCATGATGCTTAGGAATGATTTCAATCTGCTCACGAGTGTTGATTATCCAAAATTATACATACGCCTTCCATAAATTTGGGCATACTCAAACAAAGCAGCGGCCATCCCGGATTTCCAATCGAGAGGAAGCTGCCCAGAGAAAAAACGGCGAACGAACGAAATGAAGGAAAGAGAGACGTTCGTCTGTTTTTTGGTTTGATCATACAGCCATCGCAGCAACACATACGCGATGAACGCCGCAAACAGTTGGTTGTATACCGCATTTTCCGTCGTGCCAAACAAGGTCGGGACATTCAGATATTGCTTCACCCAACGGAAAAAGACCTCAACAGTCCAACGTTGTTGGTACATGTCGGCAATGGTTTCCGCAGACGCATGGAAGAGGTTCGTCACGACCCGAATGTCGCGGCCATTCGCATCTCGAAAGATCACTACCCGGTGACGCTTGGTGGAGCGGCATTGTTTCGTCCCCAACTGGCACGTGAAGTCGGCTTGAACCGATGAGGATGTGCTGGAAAGGCGTTTCAAGCTTTTTTTCTGATGAAGTTCGATGTTGTCCTTCATTCGAATGACAAAGAGCTGATGCTGCTCCACAAATCGATCGAGGCGTTCGATTTTGAAATACGCCCGGTCTTCCACSAGCACTTGTTGAGCGTTCGTCAACTGTTCTCCCACYGGGCCATCRTGACGCAGTCCGGTCGTTTCCACCACGTCTGCCGGCAGCGAGGATTCCGGCGAATACGCGACGTGCAGCTTCACTCCGGCGCGTTCGCCGTGATACGGMGCCCATGGSAGGCGGTTTTTCCCGACYGTGACGGTCGTCGAATCCACCACCCGAAGCGGTTTGGGAAACCGAAGCGAACGGCGGGTTTGGCGGTTGCACTTGGAAATGATCAACGCCAACAAGCGTTTCATGATGTCATAGGGAACTTCTTTCGCTTTCTTGGATACTGTGGAATAATGGAATCTAAGAACTCTTCAAAAGGTGTTCGCTGTCTTGTTGGCGGCCCTTTTGGAGGAGGTTGATCAACAACTGGCGGAAGCGCGGGGCAAGCGCCGGTATCAGCTGAAAGACAAACGGCCGACCACGATCCAAACGCTGTTTGGAGAAGTGATGTTTCGACGGAACGATTACTATGATCGGCAGGCGGGGGCGTATACCTTCTTGCTGGATGCCGAACTGGGCTTTGATGGAGCGCAGTCGATCAGCCCTTGCCTCGAGGAAACGGCGGTCGAGTTGGCCGTAGAGTGCTCTTCCTACCGCAAAGCGGCCCGTACGTTGGAGTCGATCGTGGGGTATGCGGTCCTAAGCCACGAGGCAATTCGCCAACTGGTGCTGGAGGCCCCTGTCTCGCTGCATCACCCTGTTTCCCAACGGCACGGCCGGGTGCTGTTTGTGGAGGCGGATGGGCTGTTCATTTCCCGCCAGGGGAAAGGGAAACGGGCGAAAGAGGAGAAAATCTTGGCGGTTCACGAGGGATGGAAACGAAACGGGTCGCAGCTTGAGCTGGTGAACCGGCGCCACTACCTCCATGAAGGGGAGGGAGACGTGTGGGAACGGTTCGAAGAGTGGCTGATGAAGGAATATGCCTATGATCCGTGCCGGGACCTGTTGATCATCAACGGCGACGCGGCGTCGTGGATCACGGCCTGCCGGGAGTATTTCGGAAAACGGGCGTGCTTTCAGCTGGATCGATTTCATGTGGCGCGGGAGCTGCGCCAATGCCTCTCGGACCATCCGTGTTGGCGGGACGTGCGGAAGAAGCTGGCGAAACAAGACGAAGAGGGCTTCTCGTGGAGCTGAACAGCGCGGTCGGCACGTTGGAGGACGAAGGCAAAGAACAACAGCTGGCCGCCTTGATTCGCCGGATCGAGTCGATGCCGGGATGCATCCGGGACTACCGGGAGTGGCTGTCGGAGCAAGGGGTGGAGACGACCGGCATGCGTGCGATGGGCCACGCCGAGAGCGTGATGAGCCGGTTTGCGCATCGGGTGAAATCCCGCCGCAGCTGGAAAGACCAAGGGCTTCGGGCGTTTCTGAAAGCGATGGCAGCCCGAATCGACGGGGCCGGGTGGAGAAAGGGGCGGTTGGAGGAGGAAGAGCCCCGGAGGGCAGCCTCGGCCTCGACGAAGTCCAAGCGGGTTGAACAGGCCAAACGG